>JBHLLJ010000100.1:0-12599 GCA_048885705.1 Candidatus Hermodarchaeota archaeon
ACTTCTGCCAATAATTCAAAATAAGCAATGTTAAATTGGCCTTCTGATAAAGGTTTGAGCTTATATTTTTCTTCCTTTATGCCAGGTATTATAACATCCCAACCAAATGAGAATGTGTAATCAAAGCTTCCTCTCTTAACAAAATCTTTGGGAGTGATTTCATAGTTCTGCAATCTGGTGGTCTTTCCTTGTTTGTCAATGTAAGTTCCATCCATATACGGATGCTGTGGAAAATAAAATAACATGATCTCTTCATCATCGAAAAATCGGAATGAGAACCATTCCCAGTGAGAAGCTCTATTTAGAAGGCGAAATGGTCCATATTGACGATCAAACCATGATTTTCCAACAACTTCTAACTCACGAGTTTGCCCTGATTTATCCCGAATGATCAGAGTTCCTTCAGTCGGCAAGTTTGTATAAGAGTAATATACAGTACGTTGTCTCGGATCATTTGGAAGCCCCATAGCAAGTACGCCATTATCACAATGCCAGATCGCTCCCTTTCCATTTTGTAATACCAAGTTTAATTCGAATTGATCTGTAGTAATTTCAAGGTTTAATTGATTTTGTTCTTTAGATAAAACTGTATATGGTTCATATACGATTTCATCATAGTTTGCTCGAATTTTCTTCCCTCTCCGCAATCGGACTTCTTGCTTGAACAGGTGTGTATCATCCTCCAAATCCGAAAGTGCCATATGTAAAATATATATTCTTTTCCCAAGTACCCATCCTTGCGCAACTGTGTATTGGTATGAATAAAGATGATTAGGGTTTTGTTTGTCGGATAAGTATCCGGTAACATACCACCATCCTGAAGTTTTCTTATGTGGTGGCCATTCTTCGTCAAATTTACCGTGATTTCTTTCCCGGTACCCGATTGTTATATATTTTTGTTTCATAAAGATTTTTTCTCTAATTTTTATACTTTTTTTCTTTAAATTTCTTCTTTCTTTATTTCGAGTTAATATGCTTAAGAACGAGTTCCATTACATTCAATGCAGAATCTAAGGCTTGATGAGTACCCAATCCAGAACCCCCTGCATCGCAACCAACGTAAAACAATCCTTCGATGGGGGAGTCTCCCTTTGGTTGTTTATCACCAGTTTGTCCAACAGTCAAGCTCAAACCGTATGATTCACCTCCCTGACCCGGTAAAACCGAATCTGTTCCAACTGAAGGAACTTGTCTTGGTCCAAATGTTTCTACCTTTTCAATATGGTTAAATAGATCTGGTTGTATTTTCCTCACCTTTCGTTCGATGTATTCCAAGTATGGCTCTATATCTATCTCTGGATCGGCAGAACAGGACATGCACGCATAAACTAATTGCTTTCCCTGGGGAGCAAGTCCGGGATACACCGAGGTTGTCCCTAAGTAAATATATGAATTCTCTGGCTTGATTTTCCCTTTAGCCATATCGATGAATTCAGAATATTTTGCAACACAACCCTCTGGATACAGGACGTAAGTGGGATACTGCAGTACAGATTTATTCAAGAACCATCGGAATCCAACACATGCCAAAGTATGTTCTAAGTTTTTGATCCAATCAATGTAATCTTTGGAAAAATGAGACTCGCCAACGAGTTTTAAGACAGTCTGCCGTATTCCCGCATTACTTATAACAATAGGAGAAGAATAAACCTTTCCATCCTTGGTTGTTATACCCTTCACCGTACCATTTCCATCCACATTTATTTTATCAACACGAGTATTAAAGAACACGTCTCCTCCAAATTCCTGTACAGCCTTGGCGAAAACTTCAAAAACATATCCTATACCATTCTTGTAATATCTCCCACCACCGTTCTTCATCACCTCTTGAAAAAGTTTTATCATTTCTGCAGCACTGCTTTTATCAGAGGTGATTTCAAAAGCGCCCTCGCCAAATGTCGCTAATAAATAGGTATATAATCCTTTTGGCATTTTAAACTGATTCATAAAATCCATGCTTGTAGTGTCGTACAACTTGTCAATCTTGTTTTTGGGCATTCTCGCGAGTTTAGTTAAAATTTTGAATGATTGAAAAATCTGTTTCAGATTCCATAACCGAACACCAAATGTTTTCAACATTTTAAAAATATTCGTGCCCATAACCCATTTCCTGATATTACCATTGGGTTCTTCGTAAAGGATGAGCCCAACAGGATCAGGATATAGAACTTCTACCTCATCCTCCTTACCAATCTCCTTAAGTATCCGTTCAAAATGGGAATTTTTTTGTGGAACACCATTAACTGGAAACAATTCATAGTGAAAACCATCTTTATGAATTGTCATCATCCTTCCTCCTGCTCGAGGATTCTTGTCTATAATTAACACTTTGTATCCCCTTTTTGCTGATAATGCCCCAATAGCACTTCCACCTGGACCTGCCCCAATTACAATAATATCATAATCGGTTGAGGTATCAAAATCAATTATATTTTCTTCATTCATAACAAACTCTGCAAATTTATTTTTATCACTCTAATTATCAATACACTATTATTATGATTTAAAATAAGGAGACATTCTAAGCATTATTAATTTCGCAAGGGGGGCGATGATTTTCATACCTAATCTTCTCATTCGGAAGTCACGCTTCATTTTGTTAACATATTGCTGAAATGTCATAGTTTGGAATTGTAGAACTTCTTGGGATTCTTTAGTGTCCATCCAATCGATATAAAACCAATCTTCCTTTTTTTTTGCAACCTTAAATGCTCTCTCTGGAAGCATTTTTAGCCCATAAGCATCGAGGAATCCATTTAAAAAATCTCTTTCTAAAAGTTGACAATCCTCACCACCTCCAATGAGAAATATCTTGTTAACATCATTGGTAGTTATGGCATTTGCAAAAGCAATTCCACAATCATTTGAGGAGATAAATTCAATGCGTTGGTCAAGTGGCATTTCGAATAAGAGAGAGTTAAATTTAAGAGGAATTTTTTCAACAGATACGGCTGCTAGTCGCAATATTATCCAAGGAAGTCCACTTTCTCTTACCATATTTTCACATTCTACTTTTGCACGTGAATAATTATCAGAAGGATTTAAGGAACTATCTACCGTCACTGGGGGTTTTAAATGAATCGTTACCCCATGAACACTCGCAGAACTTGCTAATATGAATCTTGGCTTATTTGGCAACGTTTTTGCTGCATCTATTAGATTCCGAGTTCCCTCAACATTTACTTTACGGGCTAATTCAGGATTTTTTTCACTTAAAGGGGGAATGATAGCTGCTAGATGAATGATGCACTCAATTCCCTTAACGGCTTTATTCACATCCTTTTCATTAAGAATATTGCCCCAAATCATTTTAAATTGCAATTTTTTTGACAATTTAGCACATATTTTTTTATTAGGCGAATTTGGTAAATCAAAACAGGCTACATCATGGTCACGCATGATTAATTGCTTCAATGTATTTTGACCTACATTACCAAATGCACCAGTTAATAACACTTTCAAATATATTAACCTCTATTTTTTCGAATAAATAAGATTCTGAGATAGATTTTTGATATATATGAATTCGATATATCCATAAATTATATATCAACAATAAATATATACTAATTCTGACATATAAATTATCGCATTCCAATAAAATTATCAATAAACATTACAAACCCTCTTTTATTTGAATTAAGAAGAAATCAAAAAAAAATAATTGTATATTTTATGCTACTATGTTGTATTCTTCATTGTCTCTAAATACCTATTACATAGAAAAAATTTTAGATTTTTGGAGGATTCAGATAATTACTAGTCTATAAGAAAAAGTAATTATTTTATACCGAATTGTTTTTTATAAAAGCCTATTGTCTTCTCAATAGCCTCTTTCAAGATTGGCTCTTGTTCTTCACTGATTAAACTTCTTGTAAGTTCTTCTTTTAGCATTGTAAATATTTCTTGAACGGCTCCCATTCTTTCAGCAACACTTACATCCGTTCTTTTCCCTTCTTCAGCAAAGTCTATATGATATTTCTTTTGTATATTTATTAATACTCGCCATAAAAATCCCTTCAATGCTCTTTCTGGAATTGGGAGATATTGGCCGAGAATTTGTGCAAAAGAATTTATTCTTTCTTTTTGTTCTGCGTTAACATGTACGCTTTGATAGTATTCTTCTGCTTTCTCAATTGAAGTAGACTTAAATATTGTTTTACTCATTATTCCTCATTATTTTAAATTTCTTTACTTTTAATTATTACATTCGGATAATAATAGAACTTATTTTTAAATATTTTGAAAACAAAAAACGTGATAATCGAGGAATGTGAACCTCAGCTAGACATTATTAAAAAAGAAAAAAAATAGATTATTTATTTTCTTTTAAAATTTTATTGAGGGTCTCTATCGCATTTTCTTTAACCCATTTTGAAATCATTTTTTTTATCATTTTGCCATCATTTTATAAGATCCTGAGACTGGAATATCTATTTCAACAAAAAGACCAATACCAGATTCTGTATCTTCAACTTATGGTATTATTAATAAACAAATTGCTTTAAATTAATAGATTGTGAGTATGATTAACGATATTTTGTATCAAGATTTTTTTAACCATTAGTTTTTTATATATCCTTTTTATAATACTTTTTTATTAGGAGAGAATTATGCTTATGCAAAAAAGAAGGGGTATATTTTTTGTTTTGATTATATTCAATTCATTGTTTATCAATCAAATCTCGGTAATGGGATTAGAATACACTTCAACATTTACTGAAATTGGGTCAATAGCATCTGGGAGAGACATTATTAATATGAGATTAATTGAGAATGATTTGGCTTTTCTCGTAGAAATTACTAGAGGTTTGGCAATATACAATATAACAAATCCCGCCAATTGTTATGAATTGGACTATCATCCTCTCTCTTTTGTACATGATATTGAACTTGACCTTGAAAGAAAATTGGTATATATAACTGCTTTAAATGGTGTTAATATATTTAATTTCAGTAATCCAAATCAATTGGAATTACTTTCAGTCTATTTAAACTATACTAGTTCCACATTCATTCAACTGAAAGGAGAATTATTATTTATTGGGGCTGAGGATCAGGGTTTGCAAATTGTTAACGTAACCGATCCATATAATCCAATTATGATAGATAAATGGGTAGATGGTGTTGGACATGTTGGACCTGTTTATATTTTAGATAATTACGCTTTTGTTGGTATAAGAATTCCCAATACTAGTGGACCCCCCACTCCTATTGATTTAAAATTATTAGATATTAGTGATCCTAAAAATATTACATTTATCAGCATTATTGATACGGGGGAAGGATATAGGGGTGGAGCTCCAAAAGCTCATTATCAAGATTTGGTATATTTCAATGATTATGATAATGGATTGAAAATCTTGAACTTCTCTGATCCATTTAATATTACCGTTTTAGGTATCTATTTTGATGGAGGATCCATTAATGATTTGAAACTTATTAATAACAAAATTGCGTTTTTAGCTGATGATTATGAGGGGTTAAAGATTATAAATTGCTCTGATCCAAAAAATCCATTCAAGATTGGATCCTATAGCCACCAATGGAGAACTATTAGAGTTGCGGTTAAAAATGAAAGTGTTTACTTAGCCACTCTAGGTGGTGGAGTACGTATATTAACTACAGGAATAATCACTAATGAAATTCCTATTTATCCAATATTCATTTTTTGTAATCTACTTATAGGATCTTTAATTCTCTTATATACTATAAAGAAAAAAAATAAAAAAAAATAATATTATTTGAAAATAGATTATCAATCTATACTTTTTATTTTTAAAAAAATCTAACTTCATGGTTCCAACTGTAATTATTCAATATTATACATATTATAGTAGAAGCAAATTTGTAAGAAAATGGGCAAATAAATTTGGTATTAGTGGAAGAATTCAAGATCCATTGGCTAGAAATAATTTAGAAAAATAATGTTTAAGTGGTTTCTGACTAATTTATCAATCTTCAGCTACAGCCCTTAGGTAGTTTTTTAATTTAGAACTTAATGATGACATTAACATATTTAAATTGACTAAATTTATTTTGTTCCATAAAAAGATTTATTTGAGAGTGTAAAGATATTATAATCATCTACTATCGTATTTATAGAATAAGATGTTACGTAAAGGGTCTGAATTTCTTTTAGGATTATTTTTTTCTGATGATCAAACAATAGTATATGATAATATCAAATTATCTTATGAGTTACCAAAAGAAGCAATTCGAAAACTAAAGAGTATGTCACTTAAATTTCTGGGACCCTTATTTATGACAAGAAATTTGTATATTCAAAAAGGCTGGAAAATTGATTATATTGAGACATCATTAACGCCTCAAATGAGAATGACGGTTGATGATACTCTAATGCAGTCCTTTACTTGTCTAAACTCAACAAAACAGACAGCTGAATTAATAACAAATCTTTTTAGCTTTATAGGTTCTCCTTATACAGAAGATTTAACGATGATATATGAAAAGTTAGATAAATATATACATCCAAGCATCATTCAGGGAAAATTAATTGCTCAAACAGTTTATGATGCTAATTTTAACTTTGATTTGATGATAGATGATGAATTAAAAAGAGGGACTGATTTAATTGAACATACTCTAGGTTCTCCTAGAAAAATTTATTGGGAAGAAAAAATCTCCTATTCAACCGTAGGTGTAATAAAACGAACTAATAATAACGGAAGATTAGAGTCTGATCTCTATACATTTGATTTAGATGATATTTTAAGAAAAGAAGCATTAGAACATATTCCTTCATATTACTTTATGGGTATTTTACCGGATTATTATGAACAACAGATGAATGACACATTAAGATTATTTGGGATAAATGGACTTAATACCAATATTATTAAAATAAAAGTTAGTAATCCAGAAAAAGTGGTTTTATATATCGAAGAATTCGCAACTACTGGGGATAGTAAAACGAGTTATGGTTTAATTTTAATACCGAGAAATGAAAAGGTAAAAGAAGCACACGATTTATCTTTCTATAAAAAAAAATTAAGGTATATACTAGACAAAAGTAAAGAATTTGAAGCAACTGTTATTGAGTTAAATTCTAGAATAAATCCATTTGATAATTGGAATTTAAATTCTGATGAATCTCTCAGAAGTGCTGACAGATACCTTGATAGTAAATTATAATAATAAGTTTAAGAAAGGCATTAAGAAAAATGGAGGAAATACAATTCAATAAACTATATAAAATTGATAAAAAACGATTAATTTCCAATTTTCAACGGATTCAAAATCTGAATAAAGATTTGAATTTAAATGAAATTGTGGCTAAATTTTTAGATAATCAATCAATCGGAATCCAAAAAGATCAAATTTTAGAAATATTAAATTATTTTAAGAATAAACTATCAAATGATAAAGAATTATTAGATTTTGCATTTGAATGGATAAGAGCTAATAAAATCCGGCTTGAATATAAGAAATATATTGTTCTGAATGATTACAAATCATACACTACTGCGCTAGATGATGCTATTTTCCTCTTCTTTTTGAAATATGACAAATCTTTACGATTCTTATTTAAGTCAAATTTGGAGGAATGTGAATTTTGTACTTTGTATCAAATCATTTTTAATTTAAAACAATCAGAATCCCTTAATTTAACAGCACTACTAGAAAAAAATAAAACCAAAGTTCCCTCTATTACAATTCTTGGAGAAAAATTTGATACAACGATTCATACTCTTCGAGAAGGATTATCAGACATGGTAAAAAATGATTATAATGAAGGTATACCCTCAGAGGTAAAAATAATTAATCACGAGAAGAAAGTGACAACTAAAAATGTTATTGATCAAGATTTTGATGGAACTATGGTTGAAAGATTAATAAAGTTTTATTGTTTCCAAAGAAGGAATATAGATAAAAAAGAATTGACCATTGCTATTAATCAATTTTTATCATCTTATTTTCAATTTGGTTTATTTTATGAATTTAATGAATTTAAGGAAAAATTAATCTTTAGTCTTATAGACTATCTTTATTCAGGTTTAACTGAAAATTACGCTGATTACTCTATTGAAAGATTAAATAATGAATTTTCTTTAATAATAGAGGAATTTGAAAAAAACCTCAAGCAAACTAGATTATATGGTAAAGCTTGGATTCAAGATTTAAAACCAATCTTACAAAAATTTATTGAAAAATTTATAAGCGACTTGTAGGATTTGGACATGATTTCAACGAAGTAAATAATTTATTTTGGAAAATTGAAGGCTCCTAGGGAAAGTACAAATAAATTTTATATTTATTATAACATATTCTGAGACATGATATTCCCAAAAATTAATAAATAGGATAAAAAAATGATAGCACGGATTTGGCATGGTTGGACTTCATTTGAAAATGCTGATACCTATGAAGATTTACTTACAAACGAAATTTTTCCATCTATTGAAAATCGAAATATAAAAGGATATAGAAAAATAACTCTTCTAAGGCGTCCATTGGAAAAAGAAGTTGAATTTATTACTATAATGGTATTTGATGATTTAAATGCTGTAAAAGAATTTGGAGGCAATCAGTATGAGATATCATATGTACCACAGAAAGCAAAAGATATCCTTTTAAGGCATGACAAATTCTCACAACATTACGAGATTATTGATGAGTTCATTTATTAATCTGCGATTTTTTATTTTTATTTTCTTTGACTCTATACTCCACAATCTTTCTCACGAGATTATAAGGAATTGATTTTTTTATTGAAAATTTAATCGAACCTTTTGCTACTTCATATGGGGATAAATCTTCTTTGAATGCTTCGATTCCTGAAGGCGTGGGATAAAAGCCAATATGATTTTTATATGCTGCAAAGTGGACTAAGTTCCCATTTAGCTTAAATGTAGGTATTTGATAATTGATTGTTTCTTCAGCTTCAGGGGCTGCTTTGCGAATAGTCTGTCGTAGTTTTTCTAAAATTTCTTGAATTTCTTTCGGAAATGTACCAATATATTCATCCATGGTTTCAAATTTCTTTTTTGGTTTACTCATATTGATTCATTATCGCATTGTAGAATATTAACCATAAAAAAAGTGAAAAAAAAATTCTTTAAATAAAAAAATAACAAAATTTTATCTTTTATTTTTGATAGCTACTCCACTTTTCTTGAAGTTTTGGGTCTTGAATAGTTTCCATAATATATTTTGCAAATTCCTCGCCAGTAGCTCCTGTGTCTCTTCCAGTTACCCTTAACTTTTTCTCGTAAATTGCACATATATCCAATGCCATTTCTAGTTTTTTAGCTTTCTCCACAAATCCAATGTGATTTAAAAGCATTGCAGATGCTTTTATAATACTTGTTGGGTCAGCATATTTAATCCTTCCTGTTTCAACCATTCTTGGAGCGGTACCATGTATAGCTTCAAACATGGCATATCGTTTTCCAATATTAGCACTACCAGCAGTACCAACAGAACCTTGAATCTGGGCAGCTTCATCTGTAATAATATCTCCATACAGATTTGGTGCTACAAATACTTTGAATTCTGATTGACGTTCTGGGTCAATCAATTTTGCTGCCATGATATCAATATACCAATCATCGAACTTTATCTCTGGATATTCATTTTTAGCAAGCTCTTTTGCCATGTTTAAATACATTCCATCTGTAGTTTTAACAACATTTGCCTTTGTTACTAAAGAGACTCTATTGACACCAGTCTTTGTTGCATAATCAAAAGCTAATCTTAAGATACGATCAGTACCTTGCTTTGTATGCACACAGAAATCGAAAGCTAAATCATCAGTTACTCTAATCCCCTTTGAACCTAATACATAGGCTCCTTCTGTATTTTCTCTGAAAAATATCCAATCAATCCCTTGTGCAGGAACTTTTACTGGACGAACATTAGCAAATAGATCTAATTCTCTTCTCATGGAAACATTCGCACTTTCTAGATTTGGCCATTTTCCAGAAGCTAGATCCGCTGAACTTGGTGTATGAGTAGGACCTTTTAAAATTACATTGCATGACTTTAATTGTTCTAAGCTATCATCAGGAATTGCTTTCATCAATTTTGCTCTATTTTCAATCGTAAGACCTTTGATATCTTTAAATTCAACCTTTCCATTTTCAACTTCCTCTTTTAAAAGAAATTTAAGAATTTTTTCTGCATGTTTTGTGATTTCTGGGCCTATACCATCACCACCAGCAACACCGATAATGATAGGCTTTAATGTCGAATAATCTATCCAATCTGCGCCTTTCTTTAAATTCTCAATTCTACTTAATTGCTCCTTTACTAGTTTTTCAAAGTGTTCTTTTGCTTTTTCAACTACATCAACCATTTTTTATTTCCTCAATTTTTATTCTTTTTTTTTGAATCTTTTTTTTAATATTCATTTTACTATAAAAAAATTATTATTTTTAATCTGAGAATAGGATTTCGTCCCAAGGTTGTCTATATAAACCAGCCCTTTGTCTTTTTTGATCAAATACGTGACCCATCATACCTATTGAACGTCCAAGAACAAATAAACCATTTAAAGCCTCGCTATAAATTACATCCTCTATTTCTTCTGGAGAAAAGTCTAAGTTCTCTAATAAATCTAAAAATGTAATTCCAATACAGCCATCAACATTTAATATTAAATTATTCCTCTTTGCTGTTGTCAATTTCTCAACCTCAAGAGCGAAATCTAAGTGTGGATGTTTATTGAAATTTTTAAATACAAATTCTTTTAGTAGCACAACTCTAACATCAGGGTTTTGAACTGACTTTATACGATGTCCTATTCCTGGAATATTAATTTTAACAACATCTTTCATATATTTAACGAACTCTTGCGGTTTCATTCCTTTTTGGAGGGCTTCTCTTATGTATTTTGCAGCATCTGATATTGCTCCTCCAAATCTAGGACCTATTGTTAAAATACCACTAGCTAAAGCTGACATAAGATCTTTGCCAGCACGAGCGGTAATAATTGCGTTATGTGCTCCAGAAACCGCGGGACCATGATCTGCGGTTAATTTAATTACCATTTCAATAAATCGCTGGGCAAAATCTGGTAATTCTCGTTTAAACCACAAAAGTCCAATAACATAACCAATTGATCGATTATCTCTGACGATCTCATCTAATCCAACTCCTGCAAATGTGGGAACATCTCCTCGATCATCACTAATAGTTACAACAACATCAGTTGGCCTTCTAACTAGACCTAATCTTATAGCTTCATTGAAATCGGTTGGTATTTTTGGAGGTTCTTGTTCTTTAGCTGGTAATATTTTTCCTTCTTGTACCAGTTTTTCATAGACACTTTTAATTAGTTTATCAAAGTCTTCATAAGATTCTGGAACAAAAGCTCCTGCTTCCTTAAGGGCTTTATTTTTTGCTTCTGCAGTTTCTTTATCACTCCCCGCCATTGCGCCGGCATGACCGAACTGGAGTCCTTGGGGAAGTATTCTAGCAGCAGTACCAGTAACCCAAATTACAAGAGGTTTTTTTATTTTCCCACTTTTTAAGGCTTCAACAATTTCGTATTCTTCTGTTCCGCCTATCTCTCCTAAACAAACTAACATTTTGACATTTGGGTTTGCTTCATATCTAATCAAATGATCAATTAATCTTGAACCAGGATAGCGGTCCCCTCCAATTGCGATAGATTCATAAACTCCATCTGTCGTTTGGGCAATCATGAAATTCATTTCATTACTCAAACCACCCGATTTTGATACAAATCCTACCGAACCTGGACGATATAACTTTGAGAGGATGATATTTTCAAGAGTACCTGCTGTATTAGCAATCTTAAAAGCTCCTGCTTTTATACCGCCTACAGTGGCAGGACCTATGATAATTTTATCTTTTTCATCTGCCATTTTAATCAAATGTCTACTTTGTCCTTCTGGAACACCTTCTGCAATGATAACAACTACTCGAATAGTATCTGCTTCAAGAGCTTCTTTACTTGTATCGTAAGCAGATCGAAAGGAGGCAAAATTTATCATCACATCCGCTTTAGGATGCTTTTTAACTGCCATTTCAAGTGTTTTGTAAACTGGAATAACAATTTCTTTACTTCCCCAAAAAGCTTTATGGTACGCAATTGCAGCTTCTTGAGTATTTTGAATCATTGCAGCAACAGAAGGTCTTTTTCTCCTGCAAACATAATCAAAATCAAGCATTCTCTGAACAGGAGCAGCTTGAAGTCCATATATTATAGCCTGTGTATCTTCATTAAACTGTTCATAACTTTCCATTTACTTTTCACCTCTCATTTTTTCAATCATCCTAGCAACAGGGCGAGTCATACTACTATATCGATCATAAATGTCAATAGGAATGCCTGTCTCTTCTCCAACTTGTCTCATTAATTCTAAACCTTGTTTTTCATTTGGTCCACCCCTACGAACTAGAATTTTAACATTTGCTTTCTTTAATTTGTCGACAGATTTTTTAATTGCGTTGACTATTCCTGCAAATGTCGCTTTTACATCAGTAAAATTAGCGATTCCTCCACCTATAATTAAATATTTTTCTTTTCCTTTAGGATCTGGATTTTCAGTAATGAGATCAATTAAAGTTTGAGCATAAATCTGTGTATGTTCTTGACTTGGATTACCACT
>JBHLLJ010000101.1:0-12489 GCA_048885705.1 Candidatus Hermodarchaeota archaeon
GTTGCCCCTAATCTTTGTACTGTAGTTAATTTGAATGGTATGGCACTAGAAGTTCAAGAAGCAATAGCAGGTAAATTACTAAAAAAGCTCTATGATGCTAGCACAACAAGAAGTATACCTCCTTTTTACTTATTTTTAGATGAAGCTCACTTATTTGCTGGGAAAAAGCAAACTGAAACTTGTGATGTAGTTAAACTATTTGCTCAAGAAGGGAGAAAATTCGGAGCAAATATAGTAATTGGAACACAGAGACCACAATTACTCGATACAACCATTCGAGCGCAAGCTGGGACTTGGATAGTCCATAACCTTTCAGACATAAGAGATATTGGAATAACTATTTCCAGCGCAGAAGATCTAAGTAATGAGAATAAATCAGATATTTCTGGATTAGATAAAGGACAAGCTATAATCTGTGGAGAAGCTGTTAAGGGAATTCCGCTTTTTGTTAAAATAAGAAAAAGAAGAACCAAACATGGTGGTGTTAGTTTCAACCCATTAGATTTCCTTTCAAAACAAACAGTAGAAGAATTACAAAAAAGAAAGGAAAGACTTTTGGGCGGAAAATCTGCAGATGAATTAGAAACTGGGAAATCTATGTTTGAGGAAATGCTAGAACCAAAGAAAGCTGCTGATTATTTAGATGAGATTGCAGCTTTGAAAGTGAGAATCCAAGAATTAGAGGATGAAGTTACTCGATTGAAGCAAAAAGTGGCTGATGTGAAAGAAGGAAAAGAAATCCCCCTTGTCGCTACTGATGATACAATTCAAGATTTACAAACTGAAATAAACGTCTGGAAAGAAAAATACAATTTCTTGAAAGAGATGGCTGAAAAAGGAGGAGAAGACATGGCACCATTAGATGATAGTAGTGAGATGGTATTAGATTTAAATAATAGAATCATTGAATTAGATGCCCAAGTTAAAAAATACAAATCAAAATACGATGATGCAATAATCCTAGCTGAAAAATCAATAGCTGAATTGAAAAAGCGAAAAAAATAAATTTTTTTATAAAATTCAATCTTATTTCTTTTAAATTCTTTTCTTTAATAGATTAGGTTATTGTCATCAATTCTTTTTAATTTCCTTAAACTATTTATGTTAACTAGTAATTGTATAATTATTGTTTTAATTGAATTTTACTTGTGGGTAGAAATAATTTGAACATAGAAAGTATTAAAGATCTACAGCAAAAGTTATCCTCATTACTAGGTGTATCGGGGCACGAAGAAGAAGTTAGTAATTTTATCATCGAAAAAATAGAAAAAGAAGATTTAGCTGATAAAGCTTGGATTGACCCTCTTGGTAATGTTTTAGCAATTAAGGAAGGAACAACAGGACAAGATAGGATTTTATTAGATGCCCATATAGATGAAATTGGATTTATGATTTCTCATATTGACAAGAAAGGTTTTCTAGGGTTTGTTTCGATTGGTGGCTGGGATAACAGAATTCTCTTAGGACAGTCTATAATTTTGAGATCAGGGGAAGGAAAAATGTTCCATGGAATTATTGGGTCAAAGCCACCTCATCTTACTACAATTGACGAGAGAAAGAAAGTAGTTGAGATGTCCGAAATGTATATTGATATAGGGATGGCATCTGAAGAAGAAGTAAAGAAAAATCAGATTAATATTGGCACCATAGGAACACTCTTTAATCCTTTTGTAGAATTCCCGAATGGAATGGTTCGTGGCAAGGCATTTGATGATCGTACTGGATGTAATGTTTTGCTTCATACTATGATGCTTTTAAAAGAAAAAGAGCATTCTGATACAGTTCTTTTTAACTTTGCCGTTCAAGAAGAAGTGGGTGGCTATGGAGCGATAACCGGGGCTTACAATCTAAAACCTACCATGGCTATTGCGATAGAAAATACAACTGCCGCAGATGTACCAGGTATAGGTGAACATCAAATTCCCGTATATATAGGAAAAGGCCCAGCAATCACAGTTGCTGACATTTCTGTAATTTCAAATCCAAAGGTGAATAAAAGACTGATTAAAAATGCGGAGTTAAAAGAAATTCAATATCAGTTTAAAAAGCCAAGATATGGAGGGACTGATGCAGGAAAAATACAATTTACTCGTAGAGGAGTACCTAGTACTGTTGTATCTGTACCTTGTAGATATATTCATTCTCCTACATCTTTATTAAAACTCGAGGATATACTTAATACGATTCGATTAATTGAAGCATTTATACATAATTCTGCAGAGATATAAAGAAAAAGTATTTTTTAATTAATACATTATTTTTTTTCTTCTTTTTCCTTTTTCCTCTTTTTGACTTTTTTTTGCTGTTCTACAATCACATTACTAATAAATTGCGTTGTGGAATATGCTGATTCCGCTTCACCAAGGCTTAATCCTTCCAAATCTTTTTCAATTTCTACAGCCTCAGCATCAGAAAATGCCATTTCAGATTGAACATATTCTTTCGCTGTCATTTTATGTCTTTTTGTTCTTAATTCAGCTCGTTGTAAATAATAATGACTAGTCATATGAAGTACAGTACCATCTCCATAATCAAAAGTAATAACGATTGGATCTTCACCATATTTTTCTTGCATTTCTTTACTAACAATTAGGAGTTTAATTCGAGTTCTATCTAAAATTTGAATTGGATAGGAAGAACTTTCTAACCACCAAATAGGATCAGCCTCATCATTGAAAAGTCCTTCTAAAAATTTATTTTTTTTATCCAACACTTCTACTCTCACACAATCATCTGCGGTTGGTCTTTTATTGTATTTTAAATATCTCGGAAAGATTTTTTCTAGAATATTTAGCAAAGCCCAGTCAGTAGTAAAGAGAAATCCCCCCTTATTTACAAATTCCTTTATCTTAGGCAATGCATTCTCATGGACTTGTCCAGGGCAATTAATAATTAGGATTTGTTCGGGGTTTAATTCAATTTGGCTAACTTCATATGGTTGGATTAGTATATATGGGACTTTTATAAGGTTTAACACTAACTCAATTTTATCATAAGCACCAGCTACGATAATAATTGAGGATTCCTTAACTTTTCTAAGAATATCAAGATCTATTGGACGTTCTCGTTCCATTCTTTTTTCTAGTATTTTTGAGGATGCCTTATAAGCTTGTTCCATCTTCTTAAAATCTCCCATAAATTCTCACTTTATAATTTTGATTTTAATAGTCTTTATTTCTAAAAAATATGGAAATTAATATCTTTAAAGTTTTCCAGATTATTGACTCTCAAAAAAAAATAAATATTAATAAGCTTCTAAATCAATTTATTTTCTATAAAAATATCATTAAAACATTATAAAACTGACAAATATGAATAGAATTGAAATAACTAAGAAACAAATAATTCTTGTGTGTGTATTTTCAATAATCTTCGTGATAGGGACAGTTTTAATTTTCATTACACCTATTGGAGTAAAATCTACCTATAATCAAACAGTTCAAACATCAGATAGTGTAACTATTTCCTTTAATGTATTTGAGCCAGAGCGTGGTGGAATGAATAAGAAAGCTATTATATTAGGTCATGGAGTTATGTCAAATAAAGAGATGTTAAAAGACTATGCTCTAGAATTTGCTGCTGCAGGTTTTGTTGCAGTACCTTTTGACTTTAGAGGTCATGGACAAAGCACAGGAGATCATAGTTCTGGATCTTTAATCAATGACATTCAAGCCATTGTATCCTATTTACAATCTAGACCAGATATTGATGCGACTAATCTTGGATATCTTGGTTATTCCATGGGAGGAGTGGGAATACAATTGGTTAATCAATCAGCTGATTTCAAATGTTTTATAGGTGCTGGAACATGGTTGCCTACAAATCTTAGAAAAGGTAATTCTACAGCCCCCCTAAATATCCTTATGATTTTGGGGCGATATGATGAATTGATTACACCAGATGACTTAAAGATTGGATTATCTGATTATACAGGGATTCCAGCGGAAGATTTAGATGTTAATAAATTGTATGGAAGTTTTCAAGACGGAAATGCTTCTATGATATATTTAGATGACCTTACTAACCATGTATTAGGTAATTGGGATCCAGATTTCATAAGGTCTGCTCGTGATTTTATCGCAAGTACATTTCCTGATGTAAGACCGGTAGATGAAAATTTTGTCACAAATACAAGATTATTTATACTATCCTTACAACTCCTTGGAGGATTTGGACTATTTGTTTTATTAATTGATCCACTTTCTAAATTAATTTTGAATGTAAAAGAAGAAGAAGTTTTCAAACTAGAGTTAGAAGATGATAGTATAATTAGTATAGGAGGAAAGACGATTGGAGCCTCTTTAATCCTTGGATTACCAGGAATAATTATTTTTGTTCCAATTTTGCTAATATTATTTTTAGCAGTTGCAGGTTTTGTTTCGGCTTTATTATTTGGTCAAGCATTTGGAATTTTAATTTTAATTTGGAGAATAGGGAAGAAGAAAAACATGAGTTTAGTTGAAATTATAAAGAAACCATTCAAAACTTCAAAAAGTAATATTCTTAGACAATTCATATTGGGGTCAATTTTAGCCATAATTTTAACGATTATTATCTATCTCTCTGGTGGACTTAATTACTTGGGAATGATTCCTTCATTAATTAAAATTTGGTGGGTACCTTTATTTGGTGTTATAAATTTTATTATCTTTCTGATATATGGCTTATTATTCCATGGTATACTCCAAAATAAATTTGGTAAAGATTTAAAATCATTAATTAAAATCTCATTAATGATTTTTGGATTTCTCTTTCTCTACTGGTTCACTTATCTATTCATTATCGGGCTTATTACAAGGAGTTTTTTCTATTTTGGAAATTTTATTCCGTTTGCTATACCTTTATTTTTACTGAATGGATTTCTGTCTACACTAACATATCAAAAAACTGGAAATGTAATTGCCGGAGCTCTTGTTAATACACTATTCTTTACTTTAATGATTTGCACGATTTCACCATATCAAATTGGTTTAAGCTTTATTTTAAGCTTTTTACATTAATATAAATATTTTTTTTTTTTCTTTTATATTATTAGAATTATGTATTTTTTAGATAAAATTATAAATTTTAAATTTGAAAAAGTCTTATTTTTTCAATGATGACACAAAACCAGATATTAGTGGTAAGTTATTTTGACCAAGTTATTGGACCAAATACGTTATATTGTAGCGAAAAGCTTTCTAAATCATCTGATGCCCCGGACGTACATCGAATCCTTGAATTTAACGATGAAGAAGGTACGTTCATTTTCGCGTACAGAAAATTTCAAACAGTAAATCATATATTTTACATAGATTCTGAATTTGCGCGAGGCGGCAAAGAATTAATGATGATCACGTATATGATTAAAACTGCCATTTTTAAGGATGAAATTGTTGATGTTTTTAAATATCTGGATTCAAAAGCACCAGTTTTAGAGGAATTTGCTAGTGAAATACGAAAATTAGAAAATCTTTTGGAAATACTCCACTTAAAAAAGAGTTTGAAAACAGTAGAATATGCATTGGACTTAGCTAATGAAGAATTAAAAAATAATTTCTTAAACTTATTTAATAAATATTTCTCAAAGTTAAGTCCTAAGTATATGTTAGAGACCCCTATAAAGGATAAGCGTTTAATAAAAAAAATTTTCATTATTGGTGCCCCTCGTGTAGGAAAAACAACTTTCTTAAAGAATATAGAGTTAATCCAATTTTTGAATATTAAAAGAAATGATTTACCAAGCAGGATTTTTGAGGTAGTTATTGAAAACCTTGAGATTTTAAAATATGATGAAGAATTGAGTGCGTTTGAATGTAAAGAATTTGAAAATTTGGAAAATTGTATAAATTTCTCCCAAGGTTTTATTCTTCTCTTTAATTTATCAGATATGAATTCTGCTCTTCAAACAAAAGAAATATTTAAAATTGTTGATAATACTCGATTAGAAATTGAAACAGAGCTTGCACCAATTTTAATAATTGGTAATAAATTCCATGACAAGGAAGGTCTTGAAGAAGAGTTTGTTACTAAAACCTTTGAAATTAATGAATTAAAGGAAATTGGTGTTAAAGTGAAATATGTTACTATAAATATTTTAAAAGAAGATGAAAAAATTATGGAAGCAATGCGATGGCTGATTAGAAAAATATTATAACATCAATCTTTTAAATTATTGTAAATATATTAAACAAAAATTGAACAGCTTTTACCCCAAAATTATATGTATAATTGATAAAAATGGCATTTAAAGGGATAGCATGGGGAATGGTTTTCTTATTAACAGCACTTATATATGCAGCAATTCCTAGTTATTTAATAATTAGATTTTGGGTTTGGTTGAACAGTTTTCCCGTATACACTTTATCATTGTTTATGTTATTTTTATGGATCGTAGCTCTTATTATAGTTGTAATATATATTGTAGCGATGATAAGAGCTTTTATCCAAAGGAATAATGAGGAGGGCCTTGGTATTCCAAAAGGAGTAAAAGGTTTTGGTTTAATATCAACTGTAGTCGTACTTGCATTTATGCTAGTTTGGTATTTATTATTTAACCAAATTGCCTTTTTTGGAATGGTTCCTCCGGTATAAGCCTAAAATAGACGAATTATTTTAATTAGAACTTGAGGATTTTTTAATAAATATCTAATTAAGAAAGGCACGAATTTTGGATTTTTAATAATTTTAAAGATTAAAGTTTTAGGAAAATCCATATCCCCATAAATTGATATCAAATTTTCAATATTACTAGTTTTTATAATTTTGAAGAGTTTATTAAAATCTCTTGGGGTCATTCTTTCTAAGATTGCTCTAATTAAAAAATGAATTCTCAGTTCTCTCCCTATTGCAACTTTACATTGATTTTGATAATATTTTTTGATTTCATTGGCTGAAAATCTATTTTGTTTAAAACATCTAATAATACAATATGCTGCATATTTTGCTGCTGTTAAAAGCATTATAATTCCTCCACCAGTTGTAGCTTTTACTTGGCCTGCTGCATCTCCTAATAAGATAATATTATCGAAAGCCACCCTATTCATAATACCATACGGGATAAGTCCACCTTGTTGGTCAATTTTATGTCTTTGATCGATTTTCAGTATGTCTAAAAATCTGCGAAAATTCTTTACAATACTATTTAAGCTTGCTATTCCAATTCTGTATACCCTATTTCCTTCTGGAACTATCCAGCCAAATAATTCTTTCCATCTTCTGTTAAAGATTAATACTGCTTCGTTCTCAGGAAAATGGCTTTTGATCCGGATTTGTACTGCATATAAATTCTTATTTTTTACTCCTAAGTTCTTTCCTACCTTAGATAAAGGGCCATCACACCCAACTAGCATTTTAGCTTTTATTATTCTTTTTGATGTTTCAATTAGCACAAGTTTTTGGTAATTATCTTTCAGATATTTGAAAGATTGCATTTTTTCGCCAAGAAAATAGGTAATATTTTCTTTATGCTTTATTAAATCATAAAATAAGAGATCTAACCCAACTCTATCAATAACATATGGATTTTCTTTACCTTTAAGTTTGATATATTCTCCTGATGGAATTATAATTTTAGCTGTATCTACACGATTTAGAATGAGCTCTTTGGGTAAATCAATTAATTTAGAAAGTTTTTGAGAAATTATTCCCGCACATTGTAAAGGTAAACCTATTTCTATATGTTCTTCTATAATTATTATTTTTAATTTTGTATTGGATAATAAATAACATAAATAATTGCCAGCGATACTTCCACCAATAATACAGACATCACAAGTGGCAAAATCTTTATCCATTATAAAAACTAATGATATCAATAAATTAGAAGTTTTGGTATTAATTTTCTCGATTTGTTTATTTTAAATATTTCATTTCTGCTGTAGGGATTGGGCGAAATCCTAGGGAAATCATCATTCCATATACGATTCCTAATACAATATTAGTAAATAGGGGATTACTGTCGATTGATAAATCTGTTCTAGGTATTAATTCAGGAAGTATCTTGTTAAGAATATAATTGGTTTTTGGGTTTTCATGGTAATATTTCACTATTAAAGACTTAAAATATCTCATAAAAGCCTCATGTTCTAAAAGAATCTCTTGAACGTTATTTTTACCATTCACTATGCCAAAATGCCCAAAACCAGCCATTAGAGGTTCTAATTGTCTTAGATTTTTAAGTGTTTTCATATAATCATCATGATTATAATAAATAGGCATAGAAGTTGGCATAGTTAGCAATTTAGTATCATGATATATTGTTCCAGCAGCCTCACCTAAGAAAATAAAGTCAACAGAATTATCTTTTATAAATAGAGGTGTTTGATGATCAGGAGTATGTCCAGGAGTTTTTAAAATTGCCAATTTTACTTTTGTTCCATTAATGCTAAATTTATCAATAATACCTATCTTATTGGGATTAGAATTGAAATTAATTGTTGGTTCAATAATTTTAAAAGCATTTTCTTCTATAGGCTCCATCTCACCTACTAAATTACCATATGTACTCCTTCCCCGATCTAAATGATGTTTGTAATCGTTTAATAGTGTTTTGGTTAAATTATTAGTAAGAATTTTAACATCTGGATTGTTCTTTTTTAATTCCTTGTATAACTTCCACATTCCACCGTTATGATCAAAATGATGATGAGAAGTTATCAGATATTTAAATGAACTTAAAGCTATGTTATGTCTTTTAAAATATCTTAACAATTTTTTTATTTCTAAAGAAGATCCACAATCTAATAAAATTGAGAAATCATCAAATTCTCCAAGAAAAACACTTAGCATTCTTGATGTGCCATAAGCTTTGGTGTCGATATGATGAAGATATTCATTGACTTTTCCCGATTTAAGAGTAATTACCTCTTTTTCCATAAGAGAAGTAATTAATATAAAAATAAGAAGTATATTATTATGAAAAATTAGATATTCTACTTATTCTAATATTTGAAAAATAAAAAAATATCTTAAAAGTTTAATTTTTGTCTCCATATTTTCAATGATAATTTTAATTCATCTACTTCTGGACGACTCAATGTTTCTGGATTACTTTTCAGTTCAGTACTTGCATTATGAACATTTTTCAGCACACTGTTGTAACCTTCACTCTTCACATATTCGTTTTGAAATCGTTCTAACGCTAAAGCGATTTCGGTTCCAGTCATTTTATCAAGATTATTAATAATATTATCAAATTGACTTGAAAGAGCTGAAGATTTTGGAACTTCAACAACTTTTTCTTCTTCGATTTTTTCTTCCTCTGGAGGGATTGTAATAGCTGGAGTAGTTACAAAAGGTTCTTCTTTTAAGGGTTCCTCTAGGACTGGTTTTTTAATTGCATGCATGATTTCTTTTCTTGCTCCTACCCAGGCATCTTCTAGTATAGGGACAAATATTTTAATATGTTCTTCAATAATACTTCCAATACCTGCGATTTCAGTTACAGTTTCTCCCCTAATATCTGTTTTAGAAAGAACACATAATATAACTTCTTCATAGTCTTTATTTATACCCCAAAGATTCTGCAGAGCTCTATTTCTATAATCTACATTGTCCATTTTATCCATTTCTCTCATAATAGCATCATGTTCGGGGATTGTAGGATCAATGTAGGTGGCAATTCTAAAATTTATACGAGAAGGTCTGGCTTTAATAACTTCAATATCAATATCAGAAAGATTAGGCGCCACAACTAATACTCTCATCTTCGCTTTCGAGATTTCTTCATTAATATGAGCTTTTGCGGCTTCTGGAGAACGGATAAACCAGATATCTTTCATTGTAAAACCACGAGTACCTTTCGCTTGCTCCCAAAATTCTCTAGTAGTAATTTCGCTAACTTCCAACCGGTTCAAAATATCGGATAAAGTGTTATCTAATGTATCAACAATTCCTTTTCCAAATATGTCTTTTATATTTCCAAATGATTCAAAGATACCACCAGAAAGGCCATCAATTCTTTGTTCAGCTAATTTCACTGCTTTATTGAAATTCTCTGAAAGATCACTAAACAGTTTCTCTTTATCCTCGCTCGATTTTGAAGCGATAGAATCAATATTTTTAACAGCTTCATTAAGTGAGTCTTTTAGTTTTGAAATAACTTCAGTATTCAACCCTTGAGTTGCTTTTTTCAATTCATCAGCAAAAACAGTTTGACTTACACTAAGTTGTACATTTAAATTATCTGTAATATCTTTTAAACGACTAGCAATCACTTTATCAATAACATCTCCTACTGCTTGTTGAATTACTCCTAACCGTAATTTCTTCAAATTTTCGGTTATTGTGTCTTTGATGTCACCAAATTGATTTCTAAGATCATCAACTTGATTTTTAATTATTTGAGAAGTTCTAACATTAAGAGTATCAAATTGTTTTGATAAAGAATCCAATTGACCCTCACCAAGAGTTTTCGAAAAATCTCCAAGTTGAGTTATATCTTCTGAAATTGTTCTAATCTGATCTATCGCGGAAATAGTTTCATCAAACTCCTTTTTTTGAGCTTGAATTTGGGAGAGCATTTTTTCTTTTAATCCAGTCATTGCTTCACTCGATTCTTTTAATCTTTCCATTCCTTCTGCTTCTGATTCGAGTTTAGTAAAAGATACATCTAATTGTTTTGGAATTTGTGATTTAATGTCGGAAATATATGTTGAAAAACTTTGTAATTGGGCCACTAGAGCCGCATAAGGGGGTAAGGCTTGATAATGAGGTGTAGCTCCGACAATTTCTTTGAATAAACCTTTTTCAACAAACTTTTCAGCTATCTTTTTACAATCTTCTTTGGGTTTACCTGTTAATATCGACATTTCTCCAATAGAAACTGCTTCTCGGCCAGTAGTTCGAAAATAGAGGTCGATTTCTTCATCTGTTAAATCAATTTCACTTAATACCTGTTTTGTCAACTCTTTTGAATAGGAGACATCTTTAGCTTTTTCAATTACATCCTTTATTTCAAAATTCTCAACTTCTAAATATTGGTTTAAAAAGACAATCAATTTATGGGATGGTTCCCCATGTACGTTTTCTTTTCTGATTGGAAACTTTTTAATTTCTTTGTATTCATCTACTGAAATTGGAAACTTAATCTCTTTTAGACATATTTTACATGTAATTGGTACCTCAACTACTTGTTTATCCTTAAATAGATACATCTTTTCTCATCATCTCTTTTTAATTTTTAAATTTCAAAATGTTACTTTTTCAGGATATGTTATTTCTAACAAGCTTAGAGCTTTTCTAGCAATTTCATAAGTTATAGGACCATCAGTTTCTTGATTCTTATATGCAGCTCTAATTTTCGGAAGTAAAAATTCGGGAAATATTATTAAAGGTTTGATATCAGTCAATAAACATATCCACTTTCTATTATTCTCATCTGTAACCTCTGTAATGATATTCAATTTCTTTAAATCATCTAATAAAATCTCAGTCACAGCAAATTCAGAAAATATTTTAGGTATTTTATCTAATGGATAATGATTATGCCTCATTAATACAAAAAAATCATAGACATCAGGATTTAGAAGAATTGATGCTATCTTTCTGGTCGCTTCAAGTGGTTCCGTATATGGATCATATTCCGTAAAGAAATCAATGACTTTTTGCTTATATATTGGCAGTAATTCATTTTTCGTTTCTTTAAAATGATTTAATAGATTTTCATTAGGAATTCGAGCAATCATGATATCCTTAACAAGAAATAAATATTCTCCTTGATGTGTAACTTCACCTGTCTTCTTATCCTTCTCTCCTTTAATCCAATCCCTTCGTATTACATTTAATTCCAAAAAGGGTTGAAGTAGAATATCAACATTTATAGTCGAAGTCATTTTTTCTAAAATACTCTTCAATTCCTTTTTTGAAATAGGAGCTTCTCGTAGTATCTCTAGGATTTTCAAGCGTTCATTACTATTGTATATCAAAGCTACTTTCTGAAGTTTATCTAAATTAGATAACCTATCTATTTGGAAAATTGTGAACTTAATTTCATTTTTTAATCTTATATTGATGTTTTCGATTAATGAGAGTTGTTTAGAATTTCTAGCTCGTGTTAATTTATCAAATATTACATCTAATCGGTTGCCCATTTCCTTAATTAGATCTTCAAAAATCTCAATTTCATCATCCAATTCAAATATAGAAATTGCTAAATACTGTGTTCCATCAGCAACTTGTTTGAAATATGATATAACTTGATAAGGAGTTTCTTTTAACCTTCCCTCATAAAAATTACTATAACTATATTTGACTCCGAAAAGTCCTGTAGTATGTTGATAAAAAATGGCGAAAATATCATTTTCAACTAATAATTCTGAAAAATTATTTTCATCATAATCATCTTCTCTAAATACTAGCTGAATCGGTTCGAATTCCGGTTCTATTTCACCCGATTCTTTTTGATTAATTTTGAACTGAAATGTCAAAATGCCTTGGATCAACAATATCACTTTAAAAAGTTGATAAATAAGTTTTTTAATTAAAATTATATAATTATTTCTTAAGTAT
>JBHLLJ010000102.1:0-12473 GCA_048885705.1 Candidatus Hermodarchaeota archaeon
TATCCTCGATACCTTAAAATGAATAATTCTAATAAAATGAAAATCAATGAATATTCAAAACTATTTACTGATTTGGAAGAAGAATCTTTTGATATTATCGAACAAATGCAAGACACTTTATTAGCTGCTGGTTTGGAGGAAAGATTAGAAGTTATTAGAGTTAAAAATCTTGAGACATATTCGGAAATAAAATTATTTTTAAATAAAAATATTACTCTTGTTCCAGAAAAACTTTATTATGAAGTTAAAGGTAAGAGAAATTATAAAGATCAAGGATATATCTTGATTTCAAAAGATTCTAAATTGATTATAGAAGCTAATTCATTGAAAGGAATTTTTTATGGAGTTCAAACTTTTATTCAAATATTAAATTCAAGTCAAGATAGGCTATCAATAAATAATATGATAATATTAGATTTTCCAGCACTTCAAATTAGAGGTATATCTGACAATATTTCAAGAGGTCAAGCACCAACAATTAAAAACTTGAAAAAATTCATTGAGGAATTAAGTCATTTCAAAATTAATCAATATTATTTAGCTTATATTCATGATGCGTTTCAGTTTAAAAATTATCTTAAAATAGGAGAAGAGAGATGGAAATATTCAAAACAAGAGATAATAGAATTAGTAAATTTTGCTGCTAAACGATACGTCGAAATAATTCCAATTTTTCAAACAATTAGCCATTGGGATAATATTTTACAACATCCAGATTATTGGAAATATGGAGAATTTCCAGGTTCAGGTTGTTTAAATATAGCAAATGAAGAGATATACGATTTGTTAGATGAATTAATTGGTGAATTAAGGGAAGTTTTTACTTCAGAATATTTTCATATTGGATCAGATGAGAGTTGGGATGTTGGTAAAGGTGCTTCAAAGAATTTTATTGAAGAAACTGGTATCGCAAAAGCATATCTTAACCATTATAAGAAAATCTATAAAATAGTAAAAAAACATGGGTATAAAAAAGTAATTATTTATCATGATATGCTCTATAGGTTTAAAGAAGTACTAGAAGGTTTACCAAAAGATATGATAATAATGTATTGGAAATATAATACAAGTAAAGGCCATCCAATAATAGATAAAATCAAAAAACATAATCTTGCTATAATTACCAGTCCTTCAATAATGGACTTTAATCGAATTTTTCCTTCGATTGAGAAGTATGAAAAAAATATTATAAATATTATAAGATATGGTTATAAAAAAGGGATAATTGGAGAAATTACTTCAAGTTGGGGTGATTATAGAAATAAAGAAATAAGAGAGAATAGAATTTATGGTTTTATATTTTCAGCTATGGTAGGGTGGAATCCAACTTCAGAAAATAATATGATGTATTTTTGGAAGGGTTTATTTTTGCATTTTTTCGGAATTTTAGATCATAAGTTGATTGAAATATTTAGTAAAATTCGCTCAATACAAGATAAAAACTTATTACATGTGTCCGCCACGGGATACTACAACCACTTTTTTGCGCATCCCTATAATAAAAAAACGTCTAAATATAGGAAAAACATAAGAACTTCTGGGTTTGATAAATTGATTACCGATATGAATAAATTAATTGATTTATGTGAAGAAATCGAGCCAGAATTACTTAAGAATAAAATTAATATAAATAATTTTGCATTTATTGCTAAACATATAAGATTTTATTGTAGAAAAAGAATAAATTCAAAAAATATTTTTATTCTTTATGAGAAAAGAGTAGTAAAAGAGATCCAAGATCGAGTTCTGAGAAACATAGTGGACTTAAAAGAAGAATTGAATAATCTCTTAAAAGATTATGAAAATTTATGGACAAATTGTGCTAAAAAGGAAGGATTTAATGCAATAAAACAAAAATATAATTGGCTATTGAAATTTTATGATAAGAAAATAGAAGAAATCAAAACTACTAATAAATGGCAAGATAACAATATTCCAAGCGAATTAGTATATTTAGACGCAAAGAACTTGCATAAAAGTTATAATACTTTCTATAAAAAAGTAATAACTATTGATAAACTGATAGATGACGCCCATTTACAATTAATTGCAGGATCTTTTGCTAAGATTTATATAAATAATCAATATATTGGATACGTTTTGACCAGACACTCATTAGAGTTTGGTCCAATAGAAAATAATATTAAAGTATTTAATATCAAGGATTACTTGAAGGAGGGGGAAAATTTAATCTATATCAAAAATATTGATCATATAGGGGGTATTGGATCAATAAATTTATATGGGGAAATTAAATTAAAGTCAGGAAATTTAATTCAGATTAAAACAGATAAAACTTGGTTAGGCTCAAGATATGAAAATGGAGTTTGGAAAAATGTTAAAAGCTTTGGTAGACCACCTAAAGCTACAGGAGGTTTAAGTTATCCTGATTTTAAGAACGGATTGCCTTCAAAAGCAAATGATTCAATGCCTTTCTTAAATACATTATTAAGTAAGATATCTAAAAAATATTTTTGGGTTATTAAGATAGTAGTTAAGTTATTAAATAGGTATGATATTTTAGAATAGAGCTTTTTTAAGAAATGTTAACCTTTTTCCACTTTTTTATAAAATCTTTAAATATTTTATCTGAAATTCCAAGTGCATTAAAAGAATCATTATTATTTAAAGATTTCTTGTTAGAATTAGTTTTTCTTTTGAATGATAATTCCCAATCATAATATGAAACTGCTTTTGACATGATTTTATACTCATATTTATTTAAAATAAATGAATACAGAGTATCAGTTTTCTAATAGCTAAAAAAATAATACAAATTTGTCTATTTAGATTTAAGCGTTATATTCTAAAATACGTGCCAAAAGAACAAAAAAGTTTTATTAACAAAGATATTTAAGGGAAAACTATCATAATTTCTTTAGAAAGGTTGTTTCCGACAAAAATGTTTATTATCTAATTATGATAGATTTTTTACTACCTCAATATTGAAAAAACACGTTTAGGTCGGCCAGCATTTTCGCCTTTAATAACAATTTCTTCTATTAAACCTTCTCCAATTAAAAATTCTAGAATTTCATTTAATCTTGTTCCACCTATCTTAGATTTACTACTAAGATCTCTTGTCTTTATCATTTTACTTTCTTTTATTGTATCAAGAATTTTTTTAATTGGTTCGGGATAATCAATTTCTATTCTTTTAATTATTGATAAAACTTCTAAGTAATTTTTAGCTTGTTTAGCAAATGGACTTCGGAAACCATCAACATGATATGTTTCATCTTCTTTAAAGACAATAGAGTTCAAATAATTCTCATCTAAAAGAATATTTCCCATATTCACGATTTTATCATTATATTTAACGACTTGACATGTTTTTTGTTCAGTTTGAATTATTTCAGCTTTTATTTTTTTTAAGATATTTGTAATAATTTCAAAATAATTAGAAATTACTTCAAAATCGGCTAATGAAAAATATAACTTAATTTGAATCCCCCTCTTATATGCTTCATAAAGACTAGGCTCTAATTTTTTCAGTAGAGTAGGAGGTAATGATGTTAATATTATTTCTTTCTGGGTTGTTTCGAATAAATAGTAAAAGTTTTCATAAGCAAGATTGAGATCAGAATAATGATAAAAGCTAATATCCTTCAAGCATCTACCAAATTTACTCTCTTGAGCTTTAAGTTCCTCATTAATTTTTTTGATATTATTTTTAAAATTGCTAAATTTGTTATTGACTAATTCAGTTAGTGCTATTTTTGGATTAACCCTGAAAAATACTTTTGGTTTTGAATCAGTAGAGGATTCTATAAGGTTTTTTTCTTCCAAATTAATGAGATTATGATACACTTGGGTATAAGAATAATTTAATTCTGTTTTAATATCATTTATTGTTCCAGTCTTATGCATTAAAAAATAATTGTAAATATCTATTTGAATATCAGAAAATCCCATATCCTTTAGAAATGAGAGAATATTAGAGTTCATAAAATAATGTAATAGTTATTATTTTTTGTTATTATAATAATTTGTGACATGTTTAAAAAGTTTTTTGTAAGAAAGTAAGTTTCTTATTGTCACAAATTATATATAATCTTAATGCTCTAAATATAACTTTAATGTGATAAGAAAAATGGCTCAATGCAAAGATTGTAAATT
Organism: Candidatus Hermodarchaeota archaeon; assembly: GCA_048885705.1. Lineage (GTDB taxonomy): Archaea > Asgardarchaeota > Lokiarchaeia > Sigyniarchaeales > SOKP01 > Loki-b32. The sequence continues at coordinate 4,120 of JBHLLJ010000102.1, forward strand.
TTATAAACCTATTGATGATACCAAAGGAGATTGTTTTGGACATGAAGTTCCGGCTACTCTAGATACGGCAAACTGTCCCGCAAATTCTTTTCAACCTAGAGATTGAAACCAGATTAAGTAAAATAGGTGATATGGTGCCAGCAAAAGTAGATTTTAAAAAATCGATGAAAAATTTTTACCAACCAGATTCAAAAGAAGTAGTTATTGTTGATGTTCCAGAAATGCAGTTCTTAATGATTGACGGAATGGGATCTCCCGGAGATTCTCAAGAGTATTTAGATGCTCTTGCTGCTTTATATCCTGTGGCTTTTAAGATAAAATTCTTAAGTAAAGCTAATGGTAAAGATTATGTTGTTCCTCCATTGGAAGGTTTGTGGTGGGCGGATGATATGAATGATTTTATTAAGGGAAATAGGAATAAATGGAAATGGACTATGATGATTATGCAACCTAACTGGATAACTCGAGACATATTTGATGAAGCAGTTGAAAGTACAATAGAGAAGAAACCCGAACTTAAAGAGATTATATCTAAACTCCGTTTTGAAAAATTTAAAGAAGGAAAAGCAGCACAGATTATGCACATAGGACCCTATTCAGAGGAAGGCCCAAGCATCGAAAAAATTCACCACTTCATTGAATCTAACGGGGGATCGTTTGATGGATATGATAAAAAACATCATGAAATCTATCTGAGTGATCCACGGAAAGCTAAGCCTGAAAATATGAAGACTGTTATAAGGCAGCCTTTTAATTAATCCTTTTTTTTCTCATTTTTTGATTTTTTTTGTAATTAGCTCATCAAAACCTTTAAATTCTAAGTCTCAAGTAATCTTAATTAACTAAAAACATTGAGATTAAGAAAATGAGTGACGAAGAACGTAAACAAAAAATAAACGTAAGAGATTGGATTGTGCTCAGTACAGTTATGATTGGTGCGGTTTTGACGATTTTAGCTTTAATTTGGCAGGTTCCACCAACAAGTGGAATAGTTACAAGTACATTTCTATTAATGGTATCCTTTATATTTTTCGTTAATTCTGTATCGACTAATTCAAAAGCTCAGTTTGAAGCGAATCTAGGCAATGTTTCTGAAACCCGCATTAATCGTTTTGTAACTTTCGCAGAATATTCATTCGGACTTGGCTTTACTTTAGTAATAACAGGATTCACAATTCTGGGTTATGAATACCTCCTCTGGTATGCAGGTCGCCAATTAGTTACATTAATACTACCAATTACATTTTTGATAACTACCTGGGTAATAATTTTTATCTATAATATAATCAACTATACTGGCAAACCACTAGGAGCTATTAGAAATCTAAAACGCAATCTCTGGATTTTATTAGAATTAATCTGTCTAATAATAATAGTATTTGATTTCTTTGGGATACTTACAATTCCCTAATCTTTTTTTTACTTATATTAAATGAAACATGACAAATCTTTTTGAAGAGATTTCTTATTATAATCTGAAGTCAACAGTTCTTCAAGTTCCGGGAATTCAAAAGGAAAAATGTTTTCAAAAGCTCTTTTCAGTAGTTCGACATACTTTTTTCTATCATACTCATGTTTCTTTTCATCATATAAGTCTGAAAGGATCACTTTCTTCTCAGGAAAATTCGGATCCGCATCAGCATTAAGAATAATATACCTCACGTTCTTTCCTGCAGACGCTATAACACCCGATCGTTCTAACTGTCTAGCAGCAACCGCTTGGTAGGAATTTACCTTATATTGATTCGGACTTCGAGAGAGCTTCTGCTTTATCGTGAGATCATCGCGAGAGACTTTTCCCGAGTAGACTCTCTCCACATATTCAAAGAGTTTTTTCTTTGCTTCAGATATTCTTTTTTTGAACTCATCAACGGTCATTGCTCCTTGAAATACATCAATAAAAGCATATTGAGCATCTTTCACAATTTTAGGCATGTCGCGACGCCTAACCTCAATCCCTCTCACCTTTATCTCGCCGTTACTCTTTATTCCCCAATAATGACTTAGTGCTGGGATGTCAGGTTCTGCGCGAGAAGGTAAAAAAACGATAGTATTGAAGCGCCCATCCCAACTCATAGGAATACCTGTACTTTCGGAGATTTCTTTAGCAATACTCTTTGTTAACTTTTCAAATTCCTCAGGAGTTCTTCCTTTCGTATCTTGAAGCCACATTGAATCAACAATTCCATGGACGACTTTACAGTCATACTTTTTTGCAATCTCGGCTGATCTCAATAGAAACTCACGAGCAAAGGCACAAACCGTTTGATGCGCCTCAATTTTGCCAAAGCGAGCATTTTTAAATCCTAAATATCCAAAGCTTACAACAAGCACCCATTTTAAAGCAATATCCGTGAATTTGTACCGAAGATCATCATGTGTTTTGTTATATTCTTTACATTCCAAACGTTTTCTTAGTGGTAGGCTTATCGATTTAGAGATGATTCCTTGTCTTTTTGTGCATATATGGAAATTTAGACCAGGCACTTTAATACCCATTCCATCATCCTTGCAACATTTGCAGTTAATAGTTTCTGAAGAAATGTTAAAATTAGCCATTAAAGACGGATACATTGAAGAGAAATCTAATTCTACAACTTGATCAAAAACACCGATTAAAGGTTCAAAAATATGGCCTCCTCGATCATTTGTGATTAAATCCATACCGTTTCGGAAACCTTCTGGACTTTTCTTAAAAGGCGGGATAAGGTGATCCAGTTTGTATGCATTATAGTACTGTATCGATTGAAGAGCGCCACCAATTGTTACTCTACATAATCTTTGCATGGGAACCCGAGACACTCTTGCAACTTCAATGACACCAGGTATGTTACCTTCACTAAAATGCAAACTCCCATAAGTTGTTGTATCTAGATGAAAGCGCCCTGTAAAATAGACTTGAGTTTTAGAGCGTCTCATTATAATTCCATACGACATATAATGATCTGAGTTTCCGGAAAGGTTAAAGATACATTTTCCAAGTGGAGTTTTGGTGCGAGAAAAATAGAGATCTTTTGATACTTGATTTACTGAGGCTCTAGCTGCCAAGTAAGGAAATACAAATTCATCTCCTCCATGTGTTAATATAATGTCAGGATCTAACCGCTCAATCACCTTGCTAATTGATTTGATGGTTTCAGCTTCATCAGCTTTGTCAATTAGGATCTTTCTTTTTCTTAGCCCGTCTGCCCTTGGAATGTTGGCTTTCTCATCTTTTTCGACAATACTTACTTCTGCATAAAGTAGAGGATCATTGAAATAAGATTTCATCCCACGCTGCTGCACTTTAATATCTAGCCAAACAGCTTTTAGAGGAGGTAAATCATAAAACAATTCTTCATTGTCATCGTTTAATTCTAATGACATCAGGCGCATTGAGGGGGTTACAACTCTTTTCTTATTTTCAAGTTTGACCCTGAAACTACATAGAGACATTGGAAACAGATCATTCACATAGAAGTACATTTGAGAGATAGGAAGGTCGGTGTTATATAAAGTAAAAAGACCAATTTCATCGATTTCTTTAATTGTCTTCTTAAAAACCGAAGGCTTTATTACGGAGACTCCAAATATTTTTGTTTTTTCATGGTCCTCCAGTTTCACATATTTTTCACAGATTCTTACATCCTTTACATTGTGGTGGGATTTGAGAATCTGCTTTAATCTTTTGAAATCTTTTCCAGCATGTTTTTTAGGCACAGCAAAAAATTCGGGATAGAAGTCATGAAAGATTTTTACAATTTTTTCTTCTTTTACTGTTTTGACCCACAGAATAACTCCGTTGCTATTGGTAGAAACATCCAAAAGCCAACCATTAAATTGTTCTTGAAAATCCAATTCTAACCTTTCCTTTTTATCATTTCTTCTAATTCTTTTACTTTCTCTTCCAGCATCTCGATTTTCTTTTCTTGTTCAACTGCAAATGATATAAAAAGTACTTCCGACAACATTGGGCGTGCGCTCATGCTACCCGCATCCGCATGTATTCGAGCAAAATTCATCAATTTATCAAATATCTTCTGTTCCTCAGGACGTAATGCTCTTTTGAAGTCTTTCCAGCTTTCAATCTCATGTTCTAGTGCAGGCCTAAAAGAAGGTACAGTTCTTCCCATATTGTACACTTATTAAAAATAAAAATCCAAAAAAGAAAGTATTTCAGCAAATTAAAACAAAAATACAATACAAATTTTCTGATTTTTTTAATAAGGAAAATAATAATAGTTCCGAAAATATTACTACATAGAATTTATGAGATGATTGAATGTATAAAATAATAGATTCTCTATGTTATGTCCCTACTGAGGATGTTTTTGTAGATCTTTTAGTTTCATTGCCTCCTCAAATGGCAAGATATCTTAAGGATGTTTTTGGTCCAAGAGTCGCGCCTCTTTTAGGTATTACACCAGAAGAGCTATATATAATGAAATCAACATTGTGTACATCTGAGCTTAAGGAAGCAATAAAACCATTTTTACCCAAAATAAGAAAATTGACCATGCCTATTGAAAATTTTGTCGAACAACTTAACAAGATGGGTGTAGAAAAAGCTGTTATCTTCAATTTAGATGAAGAAACTCCTAGTGGCATTAGAGGTCTACCAAATGATTATTATGCTAAAATTGTGAGTCAATTTCCTGATAAATTCATTGGATTTGCAGGTATTGATCCTTTAAAAAAAAAGAAAGCAATAAAAGAGATAAGAAGATCTTATGATTTGGGTCTCAGAGGGATAGCAATTAGACCATTTATGTTCCAAATTCCACCATCTAATAAAAAAATGTATCCCATTTATTCTACATGTGTAGAACTCGATATTCCTATATGGTTTCATATATCTATCAATTATTCTACTTATACGATGGAAGTAGAACGCCCTATATATCTTGATATTGTTGCTCAAGATTTCCCTGAACTGAAAATGATAGCTGGACACGGAGGATGGCCTTGGGTAAATGAAATGGTTGCTGTTGCCTGGCGCAATCCCAATATCTTCATTGATATCGCTTCTTATCTACCCAAATATATTGGCATGAAAGGTACGGGTTGGGAAACCCTCATTCATTTTGGAAATTCAGTCTTACAAGATAAAATTCTATTTGGATCTACTTGGCTTTTTATGGGAATGTCAATAAAACAACTAGCTGATGAAGTTATGAATTTGCCTCTAAAGCAAGAAGTAAAAGAAAAATGGCTTTATAGTAATGCAGCTAAACTGTTTGGCTTGAAATGATCAGATCTTATAGATTAATCCTCTTTTTCATTACATTCGGGACAAATTATTAAGTCAAAGTCTTCTAAATCACTTCTCCAAACATATATCATACCATTTCCTTCACATAATTCACATTTTTTTGTATCTTCCTTAGGATATACAAAATAATTCAATTTTAATATCACCTTTTTTGAGAGGAGATAGTATTTTAACGCATTTCATGCAATTTGAAATTTAAAAACTCCAAGAATATATTAAATATCTACCTATATAAATGTTTTCATTAATATTGAAATTTAGGATCAAATCGAATCAGATGGTCAAGAAAAATTTAATAATATATAAACTCTTTAGTCATATATTCAATCTAGTAGGGGATAAGAACTACTAATGACCGAAAATTTAAAGAAATGGCATGCTCCTTGTGGAATTTTTTGCAAGAGATGCCCAGGATTAAAAATTTATAAATGTAAAGGATGTCGAGAGCAAAAAGGTCAAATTCTTAAGTTTCCAATATGTAAGACATATGAATGTGTCACAAATAAAGGATATGAATTTTGCTATGAATGTGCTGAATTTCCATGTGAAATGTTACAACCACTAGTAAATTTTGAAATCTTTGAACCTCATAATTCAAAAGTATATAATTTAGTTATGATTCAAAAATGTGGATTGGAAGAATGGAATAAAATCTGTGATGAAAAATCTACTTTTTATTATCAAGGAAGAAAAATTCAATATGGTGGTGACCCTTTAACTTTAGAAAAAAAGGATCCTAATCTATATAAAAAGAAGAAAAAAGAAGATTAGGTTTATCTAGAATAATTTATTTATAAAGGAGATTTGTTAAAGATCCCATAAAGAATAAATGAAATTTACTCTGACTTCTTTTGAGCTTTTGCTGCTTCTTTTTCAGCTTTTCTTGCTTCTTTTTCTACTCTCTCAGTTTCCTTTTTAATTTCAGCGTCGTGCTTATGTTCTTCTTTAATATGCTTCCTAGTTTCCTTACTTTCTGCTATTGCTTCCTTTTCATATTTTTCATAATCTTCTGTTGTTGCTTTCCTTAGAGTTTCTGCTCCACATTGTTCGCAAAATTGCGTTTCTGTGTGGGCAAATTGTTTACAAGAATCACAGAAAAATTTAAATGTCTTTTTAAACACTTTCATGTCCAAATTTCTTCACATCTCCAAAATTTTAGTTTTGTTAACTTTTCTTTACTTTATTTAGAAGCTAATAAGATTTATATATTTATACCTATAGGTCTTATTTTTAAAAAAGAAGTAAAATTTTCCAATCGTACTGATAGATATCACGATTTTCATTAAAATATAATTTTAAATTCTCAGATTTTCATAATATTATATCATGTTTTAATTAGATATTCAACTGAATTTTATTGGTATGATCTTTGAACTTTTTATACTGATATTCGCGGCAGTTTTGCTAGTATTAATATTAAAAAAGTATGACATTAAGCGCCATAAATTAACTCGGTTATTATTCCTAATTTTCCTCGGTAATTCTAATTTCGAAGAACATATTAAGGATAGTTTACAAGACACTATCGATAAATTTGAAAAAGCATTTTGGTGATATATTTACACCCAATAATCTAATGTCGTATTTTTTAAAGGAACTTTTTTCTTGGGTGTACGAGGTTTCCACTTTAACAGCCGATTCTCTGGAAGATATGGATGTTGGACAAGAACATATTCTACATATCTATCATCATCATTTATCATCACAAGTACATTTCCAAAATGAGAAAGAATTTTTCCTCCCTTCGGTCTAAAAAGCGAATGTTCGTGCAAGGGAGCCGTTATAATGATAAGAGGCTTTGTTTTCCAGAGTATTTGTTTAATTCCGTCTATAGTTCTTAGCAGATCTTCAAAAGTCTGTTTTTCGTAGCCTTCAAACAGAGTTGTAATTCCTGAGATTAGCACAACCTTCACATCTTCAAGTGTGGAAAGTCTATTCTCCAAAATCTCGACCATTTGGTCCCATGTGAAGGCTCGTGAAATAAGAATATTCTCTAGCACTTTCCGAGGCGAAAGGTTCTGGGAAACCGCAAACTTGCTAACATTATAAGGATTAAACCTATTATTCCCATCTATAAAGGCAACTCTAATGTTTTCTCCAAGTCCTCCATTGTTAAAAGCTTTTTGAGCAATAACGGCTGTTGTTAATAAAATGTTGGTGGTTAGTTTCTTATCACCATAAAGCAAATATACCAAATCTCGATGAAAACCCCCAGAAAGCAACTCATCTAATGTGCTATCGCCACTTGAAATAAGAGAAATGTTATTGTTCTTTTTATATAATGTGAATCCTGTCTGATTCAGAGTCATCATGTGATATAACGATTCTTCAAAATAAAACAAAGATACACCGACAATTTTCTGAAGTATTCGTAATTTCTCCAAAGGAAAATAATATTGTTTCTTTCTACAAGAAGAAACATTCTCTTAAAGGTAAAATTGTTTCATGAAGAGGGAGGGAGGTGATTGAAAGTAAAAATAAAAATAAAGAAAGATTGTGGAAATGGTATATAAATGATAATATTGACTTAGTATTTTGAAAAAAGATTGCTAAATATGTTTGATTGGCAGAATCAAAATTTATAATAAGGATTGTACAATATCAATCTTGCAAATTTAAAATTAAAAATAATTCAAGGAATTAAAATGTCAAAATATAAAGATAGGTTCTGGAAATCAAATTGGGACGCAAACATTAAGGATCTAGATCCTAAAGAGTTTGATGCCTCTTTTACTGAAATCACACGAAGAACATTTGAAGAATTACCTGAAAAGTTAGCAATTGCTTTCTATGGAACAGAAATCTCTTATGGCGAATTGGACAAGTTAACAAATGAGTTTGCTCATATGTTAATTGAGAATGGAATGAAAAAAGGTGATGTTTTAGGAATAAATACTGTTAATATTCCTGAATATATAATTGGTATTTTAGGTGCTTTAAAAGCAGGTATTATCGTTTCAGGTGTTTCTCCTCTTCTTTCCGCTGTCCAAATAGAGTATCAACTAAATGATTTGGGAGCTAAAGGAAAACAAGTTGCTTTGCTTACCTTAGATGCCATTTTTGCAGGTCATATAACAAAGATATATACCAAAATTCCATCGTT
>JBHLLJ010000103.1:0-12201 GCA_048885705.1 Candidatus Hermodarchaeota archaeon
TTAAGTCAGATACTATTAAAGACAGAACCTAATATGATTACGTTTATAACAAATCAAAATGAAACAGGTATAATGCTAATGGGTATGTCAGGAAGCAAATTGTCATTGGATTCAGATATTGATATAGGAAATATTGTATCAAAAGTAGTTAACCATTATGGGGGAAAAGGAGGCGGTAACTCCGATTTTGGACAAGGATCTATAACTAAAAAAGTAGTAAATTCAACAGATGTGTTGCAATATATAAAAGATAACTATTTTCGAATTAAAAAAAAATAAATAACAGCCAATTTTTTAAAAAACCTATTTTTTGATAAATAAATTTTCTATATAGACTATATAGAATTTATATAATATGATCAGAGAGCTTAAAACTCTAAATTTTTTTTATATAAATAAGAAGAATAAGGAAACTATATATAACAAATGTTTAATCTATATTTGGTTACCCAATTAATTCAAAAGGAAGAATATAAAATATTAAAAAAAGAGGTTGCAAAAACACCTCTCGAAAAATCTATCGATTCTAATATTGAAAAGATTAACCATAATATTGAAAAGATAACTAAATTAAATCAAATTGAATGTATATATTAAATTTACAAATTAGAGGAAAAAAAATGAAACCTATATTTGAAGAGTTTTGTTGTCCACAATGTGGAGAAATACGCTACATTAATGTTAAGGGTATTTGTTTTGATTGCAATACCAAAAAAACTCTTTTAGCATTAGCTAAAAAGCGTAAAATACAGCAAAAACTCAATTTTTCGGTTCAAACTCTCAGTTTAGAGGGTTATAACTAAATTTTTTTTTTGAATTACTGTTAGTTTATAATTTTAAAGATTGCACTTTTAATTCTGATCTTTTTATCAAAAACATTTTAAATTTTACATTTATTATTAAATTTAATTTATCAATAATTGAAATTATCATCTAGATTATGAATTCAATGTGAGAGGGTGCAAAAAATTGGTTGAAATAGTACAAATTTCAGATCTTCATTTTGGTAGTGAATTTGTAGCTCAATACATGGAAAATATCATTAAATATGTAAAAGATGAAAGGCCTGATGCAGTAGTGTGTACTGGAGATTGTGTTCATAAGGGTAGGATTGCTCAATTTAAGGGTATAGCTCTATATCTTGACCAAATTAGAGAGATTACTGAATTCATTGCAATACCCGGAAATCATGATTCTAAACATTCAGGGTTGATCTTTTTTGAAAAATTCATTGGTCCAAGACGTTCAAGATTACTTCTTGATAATAAAGATACGATAATCGTAGGACTTAATTCATCTAAAGATGATATGAGCGAAGGAATGATTGGCGATGAGCAAATGGACTGGGCAGGAAGGTGTTTTGATAAAAATTTAGAAAACCGAGTGCTTGCATTACATCATCACTTAATTCCGATTCCAATGTCAGGTCAAAAATTTACTACCGTTCGCGATGCTGGAGAAATTATTGAGTTCACTCAAGTTTTTGGAATAGATTTAGTATTAATGGGACACCGGCATGTACCCCACGCCTATGTAATAAATTGGAAAAATTCATTTAATACAACCTTTCTTTATTGTGGAACATCTGCTTCAAATAAGGTTCGTGCAGATGATTCACCTAGCTTTAATCATATATACTTGGAAGAAGGAGATTTAGAAGTTTTCATGGTTGATTCGGTTAATCTAGAGAAAACTTTGTTATTGGAACGTAAAGAACAACATACTGAATTTATAAGACCAAGGAAGGCACGCATTGAACATTTGCTAGCATCAAAAGTATGGGATGATTAATTTTAGAAGTTCTAATTAAAAAACTACTTTTTATAAACCAAATATTAATATGCCAAAACCAATTACACCATTATTAACAGTGGATGCTGTTATTCTAGCTAATAATGAAAATGATATTGTTTTAATCCGTCGTAGAAACCCCCCTTTCCAAAATATGCTAGCACTTCCCGGAGGATTTGTAGATTTAGAAGAGAAAGTGGAAGATGCTTGCATTAGGGAAGCATATGAAGAAACTAATATTAATGTAAAAATTGTTAAATTAATTGGTGTTTTTTCAGACCCTAAACGTGATCCAAGATCTCATACTGTGTCTGTTGCGTTCTTATGTGAACCAAAAACAGATAACGAAAAACCACAAGCAAAAGATGATGCTGCAGCTTTAGAAATAGTTCCTTTATCAAAGATTACTTCTCTAAAATTAGCTTTTGACCATTTGGAAATTATTAAAAATTCTGGGATTCTAAATGGAGTTGATTAATTATTTACACTTCTTCCTTTATTTCATAGAGATTCTGAAAAGAATCTTTAATAAAAAGGTAATATCCAAACCCATTTTTTCTAGGAACTTTTACTATATCAAAACCTAATAAGGATGCTTGATCTACAAATTCATCACGATTTTCTATCACTAAACATAAATGAGTAAAAATATCCTGAGCCTTACTTTTATCATTCGTTATAAAAACTTCAAAATTTGTATCATTTTTTCCATAAACTACAAATTTCTGCACTCTCTTTACACCAAAGAACTTCTCCATTAAATCTGGGGGTACAGATTTTGATCGGACTTTCCTCAAACCTAGTAAGTCAATAAAAAATTTATCTGCTTCTTCTTCTGAATTGTATCCTACTGCTACATGTTCAATTTTCATTTTTTCCACTTTCTTTCTATAAAATTTAATCGTAAAAATCTAGAATAATTTTATTTAATCTCTCATAAATATAAATAACATTTTATAAATTCAATAAAAAAATGGGCGATAATAATATGAATATTAATAAAACATTACGGATTATAACTGGATGTTTATGTCTGTGTGTGGCATTATTGCGTGTTTTCTTCTTCTTCTTCGATTTAGGTGGGGCAATGGTCTATTCTTTTTTGTTGCTTGATCCGAGTGAGCTAGTAAGTATTTTTGAAATGCTAGTAATAGTAATTTTTTCATTACTTTTTACCATCTTTGCTACTATAATTGCAGTAATAATTTACTCAGTTTTAGGAATACTTCAAATTGCATTGAGAAAATACAAAACACCAACTATATTATGTACCGTATTTAGTTCCATAAGCATAGTATTAAGCATTAGAGCTGTAATTCTTTTAGCTAGCATAGGGGCATTTGATATCTTTATTACAATTTTAATGATTCTTTATATTGTAATTCTTTGTCTATGTATTGTATCTTACATTAAATTCAGAAAACAGGAGTAAACTACAATTAAAAAAACATTTTTTTTTAAAAATTTAACAAAATCTTACAATAGTGTCGTATATATTTTAGTTTAAAATTTAAAAATTGTAAGATTATAATATTATTAGCACAGTTAAAAAAACATAGTATATTAGGTATTTAGTTGATGACCAAGGTATCTGAAACAGATTTTCTAAATAAACTTCAGGATGTTGTATATAAACTCTCAAATATAGTAAAAACCCAATCTCCTCGTTTTAAAAATAAATGGGATGAATATTTTGGACCATTAAATATAAAACCTCATCTCATCCGTCAAATACACCTTGATAAAATCGAGTTTTTAAATAATATTAGTTATAGAATTCAAGTATTAAAAAATGTCGAACAAGCTACTCTAGATGGTTTTTATTTAGTAAAAGTATTATTACAAACTTTTTATGATTCATATTTTAATTCTGAATTATTTAAAATAGGTTTTCCTTCTGAAGAGGACCAATTAATCCTAAAATATCTAGTTGCAAAGGAAATCCTAGGAAATTTAATACAATATAATAAATTAGATCATGAATCTGTTCCTTTCAAATACAATATAGTAGCTAGAAATTATACATTGATTAAACTAAAAGGTCAAACAGATATCGAAATTTTGGATAGTATGATGAAATTAAACATAAAAAATCTAAAACTCATTGATATACATAATATAATGAAAGAAATTGAAAATGATGGAATAATTAAAAGTAGGAAACAAGTTGGCAAATACTTTTATGAATTAAATAAAGAATTAACACTTAGTCAAGATGGACAAAAATTCTATAGTCAAAACCTTCAACAATTGGTTGATTTTCCAACTCTGTTCTTTCGCAGCTTCTTTAATATTAGGGAGTTGAATGTTACACTAGAAGAAAACACCAAGTATTACGACTTTCTTCAGAAAATTCTTTTAAAGACCGCTACGCAAGGTTTCGCTCCCACTAATTACGTTTTCAAGAATCTAGTTATATATTATGAAAAGATAAATGAGGAATCTAACTAATTTTCCCCTATATTTCTTTCTATTCTCCTTAAAATTTAAATTCTTTTAGTACTTCTTCTACAGAATAATTTTCGTGAAGAATTTTACTTATAGCTTGAACTAATTTTGTAGGATCTTCTGATTGAAATACATTTCTACCAAAAGCAACTCCAGAACCACCTGCTTCAATCGAATCATTTACCACTTGAAGTAATTCGGGAATTGTTTCCATTTTAGGGCCACCAGCAATAATAACTGGAATATGCTTTACTCCTTTAACAATTTCCTTAAATGAATCGATATCCCCAGTATAATTTGTTTTAACTATATCAGCACCCAATTCAGCTCCAGCCCTGACTGCAATATTAACTACACTTGGATCATTTTCATCAGTAATTTTTCTTCCTCGTGGATACATCATTGCTATCAGAGGTACACCCCATTCTCTTGAATTTTCCACAATTTTGTGAGCATCTTGGAGCATTTCAGGTTCATCATCAGCACCAATATTTATATGAATTGAAACTCCATCTGCTCCCATTTTTAAGGCACGCTCAACAGAACAAACTAAAACTTTTCTATTAGGATCTGGGGACAAACTCGTAGCTCCAGATAAATGAATGATCAAACCAATATCTTTTCCATATTGTCTATGGCCTGCACCAACCATTCCAGAATGCATTAACACAGCATTTGCACCTCCTAAAGCTACTTTATCCACTATTAATGCCAAATCTTCCAATCCAAGTATTGTACCCATTGTCAATCCATGATCCATTGGAACAATTAAAGTTCTTTTGCTCTTTCTATCAAAAATCCTTTCTATTCTTATTCTTTTACCAATGTTCATGTTGAAAATTCACTTTGTAATGCTTTTTTTTATATAATTAATAAATTTAGTCATCCTTCCTTTAAAATTTTCATAAATTCGTAAAAGTATTTATAAGACTCTTTGAAATGATCATCTTCTTTAGAATATTCTAGTGCCTCGTTAAAAATCTTATTGAACTTATTTATATCTTTTTTTTGAACTATTTCTTTATATTCTCTTATCAATTGTTCTAAATTATTTAATACATTATGAAATTCTTGATTTTCTAATTGAATCTGACCAAACATATCCCTTTCTCTTTGAATTAAACTTTCAGCAAAGACTTTTTGTAACAAGAATGTGGTTCCAGTATACCTCGTTAGCTCTGTTAATGGTTCTTTTGAATTTTTAATAAGATTTAAAAAAAGGATATTAAACATATGAGGTACTCCTAGAGTTAGGGCAATTCGTTTATCATGGATTTCAGGTGTAGTTTCAGTAATTATTAGTCCATTTGATTCAAATAATGCTATTAAATCATTTACTAAATTATCATATTTATCCGTACCACCAACCTTTAAAACTATCATAACATAATTCTTCATATCTTTTATACCTGGACCAAACATTGGATGTAAAGATAAGCAATTGATTGGGTAAAGTTTGATAACTTTTTCCATAGTCTTTATAACCGTGCTTTTTAATGATGCAATATCGATTAGTAACGCATTCTTCTTTAAGAAAGGTGATACTTTTTGAATCATAGGAGCAGTGGATGTAATTGGAATTGAAATTATAATTACATCTGCATCTATCACACTCTCTTTTAAAGACGGTTCATAATCAACATCTAATTCATTAGCAATTCTCTTCAAATTCTCTAAATTTCTTGCGTGTAATATAATTTTGAAACCATTTTTTTTAAAAAATTCTCCAAAAACTTTACCCATACCTCCAGAACCGCCTATTATCGTAAGTTTCTTCCCTAACATTAAACTTCCTCTTTCTCAGTTTTAAATTATTCTAATTATTATTATTATTCTATATCTTTTGTTTTCTTTATTGGGATATTAAAATCTTCAAGAAATGGAATTAAATGATTTTTATCGGCAGAATTTGTTCCTTTCCAGTCAATCAAAAAATAATCGACCTTTTCAGAAGTATTATTAATCATTTTCTTGATTAATTCTTCATTTAATCCTTGGATATAATACTTTGGACAAATAAATGACATAGCAATGTTTTTAGTTTTAATTATTCTATGAAAATTTGGAGCATAATGTGTTCCACCAAAACCGAGTCCTATTTTTTGACTATTTTCTTTTTTTAGCTGAATAAATTTATAAATAGTGTTAATAATTGTTTTTGCTAATAATTCACCAGCTATATCAATTTGCCATTCTTTCTTACTACTTCCTAATTCCATGAATATCAAAGGTTTTTCTAAACTCGTAGGTCCATGATGAGTCACCTCAATATCAAGCGAAAATTCTGGTAAATATGTTGAAATTTTCTGCTCATTTAATGAGATAAAACCCGCCTTATGAAGTAGCGCACTTGTTTTTGACAATTCAAAAGGAGATCCCCCAAAATCTGCACTATCACTCCAATTTCCAGTAGTATGCACTAAAAACGATGGTCGAGCCATTTTTGATGTATGACGGCTAGCAAAAATAAGGAAATCGGGATTAAATTCTGATTTATTCAACCTTAAATCATTTAAAAAAATAAGAGGCTCTTTTGTTAAACCCAAAAATATTTCATGTTCACTTAAATCACTTTTTAATTTAAAAACCGCATTGTCATGCCAGTTAAATCCAATCTTTTTGAAATTAAATAATGAAGAATCTAAAAACTTTTGACGAATGTTCAATGAAGCTTTATCCTCTAAAGTTGTAATAATCAAGAACTTAATTCTATTTCACCTTAACATGAATTAATTATAGGACTTATTATTCAAAATCAATAAAGAATTTAATAGTTTACACTCAATATCTAAAAACTTAAAAAATTCAAAAATAATAAAATTAGTAATGACGGATGTTCTAATAATACTCTTGGTTGCTATTGCTTTTGGGATCTTCTTTTTTATTGCTGATTTTTATGAACATAAAATTATTCGTTTACACGCATCATTTATCGCTGGAATATCAGTAGCTTATTTTTTTCTCATTGTACTTCCTGAAATTGCGAAAAGATTACCAGCAGCTCCTTTTGAGTTAAATCTTTTTGAATACCTTTTTGTACTTATTGGATTTTCTTTCGTTCACATAACTGAGAAATTGATTCTACAAAAAGTCGAGAGTATAACTCAAAAAAAAATGCGAAAATTGCTTGAGAAAGAAAAAGTACTTGAAAGTGTTGAACGCAACATGGAAAAAATTCTAACTGAAGAATTAAAGCATGAAAGTCTAGATGAACCTGCATTAAAAGATATTGCTCAAACTTTATCAACACTAAATAAACAAGAAGAAGAAATGAAAGTTAATATTAATAATTACAAAATTAAAATTCAAAATCGTATTAATAAGGACTTGCGAAGATTTCGACTTATAACAGATTATATTTATCATTTCCTCATTGGCATCATTTTAATAGGGCTTTTAATGTTTGAATTTATAGGAGGAATCCTCTTCTTTATATTTGCATTTTTCAGAACCATCATAACAAAACGATCTGAAGCCCATCTTATATTTACCGATTTAGAAATCTATGAGGAAGTAAAATATGAGGAAAAAATCATTATTAAATGGCTTATAGCAACATCAGCTTTAACTGGAATTTTGTTAGGGATTATATTACAATTAATCTTTCCAATTAATTTAGAACTCTTATTCATCTTCTATTCCTTCATCTCTGGCGTAATTTTATATGTAATTGTAAGAGAAGTAATTCCTGAAAAAGAGAAAGGAAATCCTTTGAAATTCTTAATTGGATTGGTAGGATTCGCCATAGTAATAATTGTTATTAATATCTTTACTACTGTTTTATAATATAGAATATATCTTTGAGTCCTATATTTAAAACAATTTAATTGATTATAAATTAGAAAATAAATGCAATTAATTCTTTATTCCTATAACTGTATTCTTTATAAAGATTTATATTCATTAAAATCAAGTTTAAATTAATGAGAGGTTGATTAAACCATGGATATGAAAAGAAAAAGTTTTAATGAATTGTTAGAGATTGACGATGATGATAAGAAGATCATCGAAATGATTGAAAAAAATCCAGATATAACTCATTCTGCGATCGCAACAGAGATAGATAAATCACAACCAGCTGTAGGTGCTCGAATCATTAAATTGGAGAGAAAAAATCTTTTGACTAAACAAGTTGGTTTTAACGTTAAAAAAGTTGATATAAAAGTAGCAATTGTGTATATTTCGACGAAAGATGTAGATGATATTGTTCAGAAGGTTGAGAACTGTCCCTTTATTAATCATGCATTCAAGATCTCTGGAGAATTTAATCTTCTTTGCTTTATTGCCGCTTCAGATTTGCAAACAATAGAAAAACTTGTTGATCTATGTTTTCGTAGGGATAAAAATGTTATAAACGTAAAAACTAATATTTTGATCGAAAGTATTCATGATTTCGTAGTTCCAATCGATTTCCAAATCGAAAATTTTGATGGCAGATATTGTGGTCCTGGTTGTAATATAGCAGAAGATTTACCAAAATTTAAATTCAATCAGGAAGAAGAAAATCCTGATAAATAGAAATTTGGTATATCCATTAATAATTAAAACTATTTTTGCTCAACATTTTTACTTTTTGCTATTCGCCAACGGCATTTTTCACCGCATCCATCCTCTAATGTGGGATTATGCTCTTCAGAATCAAAATCGATAGGTAAAATAAAATCTTTAGCAATGTCGATAACAATCTCCATAGAAACCGATGATACCTCAGGGTTGTTTCTGAAATGGTAATTAACTATATTATCTAATTTGTCAAGCTTAGAAGAAGCAAGTAATATACATACGTTATGTTCGCCACTTAAACGAAAAGCATTTAACATAAATGGGCAATGTTTTGCCATATCCATTATTTCATCAGGATTCTTACATTTTAACTCTACAGTTGCAAGATTTAAATCTACTTTCTTAAAATTAATGCCTGGTTGAAATTGTAAAATACCGCTCTTTTCAAGTTTTTTTATTCGCATACCAACGGTTGGTTGTGATCTATTAATTTTTGTGGCAATTTCTGTGTGTGTAAGATTAGGATCCTCTTGAACAAGAGATATTATCTGCTTATCAACATCATCAAGCTTTAATTTTTCTGATATCATAATAATTTTCATTAAGTAATTTTTTTTCCTTCTTAAATAAGTAAAATAATAGTTATTTATAATTCATTTGCATTTATTTATAAAAAATTAGTCTTCAGTATTATAAGTTCTAAACGCAATTAATTGAAGGATAAAATTTTTGCTTTTTTTAAAAAATCCCTAATGGAATTCTCTCATTAAAATAGATTACTTTTCCATCGAATATTATATTTACAGCAAAAATTTTAATTTTATTTTTTCTAGCTTCACTTAAATTATTTGAAAACTCGGGATCCATCTTCAAGTTAGGAAGAAAACATTTTGCTTTACGAAATATTAAAAATAAGATAATTCCATTATGTTCAATAATCTCTCTTACATGTCTTGCTCCACGTTGTGTAGGAGCATCAGGAAAAAGCGCTATACCATCCTTAACTAATGTTACACCTTTTACTTCTAGCGGTACATCATCAAGGGAAAAATCTATCCTACTGTTTCCTATTTTAACTTCTTTTCTAATTTCTTTCACATCAGAAAATTCAGGCAAAAATTTGAAGATTTGCATCGCAATCTGTGAATGTAAGGCAGTGTCTATAAGGACCCACTGATCATTAGCTTTAACAGCTTTGATATAATATTTTAGTTTACCTTTTGAATTTGTAAATAAGACTTCAGCACCTTCGAAAAGCAATTCTTTTAAACGGCCTGGATCATGAATATGAGCACTTTCGATTTGACCTTTGTATTTGATTTCTCCAATAAATCTATTAGGTCTGGAGATAAATATCCCTTTCATGAGATTTGGGAGTTCAAAAAGCACTTTTTTATTGTTATTCATATGAATTTTTTATCGATTAGTATATTTTATATATTTCTAATTTTCTTCCGAAATTAAGAAGTTTTGTTATATTCTATAACCTTAATAGATAAAAAGAGGATGTTATTTGATTAATTATAATGTGCGTAGCTGAAGAAGAAAGCACGATCGAAAGCTATAAATTTCATCATATAGATATATCAAAATGTGTTCAATGTCAAGAGTTTTCTTGTGAGGAGGCTTGTTTTAGAGGTATCTACGAAGTTATTAATAAACAAACAACCCCCAAATGTATTGTGGTGCAAGATCGTGAAGATAGATGTGTAAAATGTCACATCTGTACTACAGCTTGTAAAGTTAAAGCCATAAAAATTGATTAAATCATGAAAAAATGAATTAAGAATTATTTCGATTTTAATATCGAAGATTTTGAAAGACTATATTAACTTTCAACATTACCCTATACAAACAAGATATACATTAATTTTCAAGGTAATTGATATTCAAGAACATTTTTCACAACATGTCCCTTTAAAACTAATTTCACCAAATTCAAGTGTTAAGTCTATTGGTAATACAAAATCACTTGAAATATCTTCAATAATATCCATATGGACTTTAGTTACTTCTGGATTGCCTCGAAAATGATTATTTACTACTTGATCAAGCTCCTTCAGAGTTAAGCCTGCTAATAAAATACTGACATTTGTATCCCCACTTAGTCTAAAAGCTGTTAACATGAATGGACATTTTTTCACAGTATCAAAAACATGTTTTGGGTTTTTTGTTTGGAGTTCAATTCTAGCAAAACAGAGGTCAGCTACTCTAATATTTATACCTGCTTGATATTTTAAAACACCCAAATTTTCTAGCTTTTTAATACGCATTCCTACTGTGGGTTGACTACGATTTACATAATTAGCAATTTCTGTATGTGTAAGATTCGGCTCTTTTTGAATTAAGTCTATTATCTTACAATCAATATCATCAATACCAATTTTATCACTGATCATCTTTTTTCACTTCATTTTGGATTTTGAGAAATTTTATCCATTAAAGTAAAAATATTTTACTTTCATATTTAAAGTTTTCTATCTAATATTCATTCAAAGTAAAAGTGTCTTATTAAAAGCATCTTCAAAACGCAACAAAAAACATAATTTATCATAAAGTATATTATTATTAATCTGAAATTTCATAAAATGCCATATTTTATAATTAAACAAAATCGTATTTACTAGCCTTATAATAAAACTCTTTATAAGTTATAGCATAAACCTTTTTTAAATAGAAAAAAAACATATAACTTGTTTGAAATCAAAATAGAGAAATATTTACATATTAAGGTTTATGAGCCCAAAATTAGGTATAGAATATAGGGACAAGATAATCAGAACATTTACAGAATTTGAAGATGATCAAGTATATATTCAAGTGCTTGATATAATCTTATCTTCAATCGAAAGTGAATATGGTGTTTTTGGTTATATTAACGACAATGGTGATATCGTTTGCCCTTCAATGACAAAGAAAGTATGGGAAAAATGCCAGATTCCTGATAAAGATATTATTTTTTATCGTGAAGATTGGATTAATAGTAAAGCGATCTGGGCTAGAGCATTGATTGAAGGAAAAACTAAATATTCTAATCAACCTTTAAGCCCACCTGAAGGGCATATTCCAATGAATCGAGTAATTGTTGTGCCAATAATGCATCGAAAACAATTAATTGGAATCTTAGAAGTAGCAAACAAAAAAATAAATTATACAAAAGATGATATAAACGCATTAGAGACTTTTGCTAGATACATATCACCATTATTATTCTCAAGATTAGAAAGTATGAAGCAAAGAAAAGAAATAAGTGAACTCAAAAATAAAAAATTGAAGAGAGAAAAAATAATCCAAATAGATAATATTGACAAAGAAATATTATATCAATTATATTTGGATGGAAGGCAAAGTAATACTCAGATTGGAAGTAATCTTAAAAACAAAATGAGTCATACGGGAGTTCAGAATCGAATAAAAAAATTAATAGATTTGAATCTATTAAAAATTCAAGCTAATATT
>JBHLLJ010000104.1:0-12197 GCA_048885705.1 Candidatus Hermodarchaeota archaeon
TGATTCTTCTATTGTTGTTCCTTTTCCAATTTGGCTAGTTTTCATAAAATTATAAAGCCAAGGTTGCAACCATGGAAATATACCTTTGGCAAAAGCATTTTTAGGATACTTCAATATGAAAGACCTAATATGATAATAATTCAAAGTTTTACTTGGGAAATTCCTTGGTATTATTCCTGGTCGAGAGGGAGATTTTTTTTCTGATAATGCCCAAAAAAAGCGAGCAACCACAGCAATTAAAAACAATCTTAGTAGATAGCACGCTATAATGACTAAAGGCATGGTTAATAATGCCAAAAGTGAATTAAAATTTGTAAAAATTGAAATAAAACTTACAGTTCCTAAAAAGGAAGGGATAAAATACAGTAAGAAATAAATCATAAAGAAGATAGTCGGAATTAAATATGAAATTAAGTAAATTGAAAATAAAACAAAAAGGTACCAAAAGTACTGGAATTTAATCTCTTCTTTAATAACTTTTTCTTGTATGGCGTTTTCAATGACTTCTGTATCAGAATTTACCATATGTATCCTTACAAATCGAAATTATTTTTAATTTTTAAGTTCTAGTAATTAAATTCAAGAATATAAGATTAACTTATAGTATTCTAAAGCATATTAAAATAAAATTCTTTTTATCGAAAGACAATTTAATTCTTTTATCTCGAATCTTAATTAATACAATTAAAATAGAATGCTCTAAATAGTAATTAACGTTTTAATATGATCACGATTTGTAGCATAAGATTCAAATGCTTCAATTATGGAATCTAGTTTGAATCTGCTCGAAATTAAGTCTTGTACCTGAATTTGACCTGATTCTAATCCTTCAATTGCTTTATCAAATGGACCACACCGGCTACTGTATAGTGTAAGCTCGCGAATTACAATATCTGTAAGATTTATCGAAGTTTCAACTCCATGAGTGCTTTTTACATGAATTTTACCTCGAGTTTTACAAGATTCTATTATATCTTTTAAAGCAGTGGGATTACCCGTTGTATCGACAACAATATCAGCACCTAATCCATTTGTAAGGTTCTTTATTTCCAATGGAATATTTTCATATTCTAATCTATTAATACTATAATGTGCACCATATTTTTTGGCTAAATTAAGTTTTTTATCTGAACCATCTAATACTATTAATTTTAGACCTTTTGACAAGGCTACCTGAGTAATTAACAATCCTAACTTACCTAGACCAAATATAGCGATATTTTTATCATTTTTACCTATAGACATCATTTCAAATGTTTGATATGCTGCTGCAAGAGGTTCAATAAAAGTAGCATCATCATAAGTTATTTTATCAGGTATCTCATGGAGTAGGTACGATTCTAATGCGATATATTCAGCAAGAGCCCCATCAACATCAATACCAAGAGCCTTACGAGAGACACATTGAGTAAATAATCCTCGATTACAGAAATAACAATTAAAATCAATATTAGTGTTTATTTCCGAGGTGACTCTTTTATTCAGCCAAATAGGATCAATATCTTTTCCTATTTTTACAATTTCTCCTGCAAATTCATGACCAAGAATTATTGGTGTAGGTACTGGTAAATGACCATTTACAATTGCCAAATCTGTACCACAAATTCCAACAGCCTTAACTTGAACTAAAACTTGAGAGTTTTTTATCTGTGGAATTGGTATTATTTTTAATTTGACATTTTTTCCGTCATAAACAGCAGCTTTCATAATTTATTGAGTAATTTTAATATTATAAATCTGAAGTTATTTTCTCAAATTAATATTAAGTGTTAGATATAACCTTTTTATGTAAAATAAAGCCCACATACTTTAACTTTCTTTATTTTGGATCTATTAGAATTCTATTATTAATTTTAGATGTGATTTTATGAAAATATCTGTATTAACATGGGAAATTATTGGAATGGTATTTATCACTTTTCTTGGATCATTTCTTCATTTTCTATTTGAACTATCGGGATACTTTGCTCCAATTGGTGCAATTGCCGCGGTAAATGAGAGTGTTTGGGAACATTTGAAGTTAGGATTTTGGCCATTATTATTGTTTTCTTTAATTGAATATAGATTTATTAAAGAAGATACAAATAATTTTATAATTGCTAAGACTGCTGCTGCTTTTGTAATCCCTGTTGTAATAATTGCTTTCTTTTATACATATACTGCCATTTTAGGAACTGATTTACTGTTCTTAGACATATTTAGTTTTGTTCTCGCCATCGTAATTGCTCAATTAGTAAGCTATAAAATATTAACTATACCCAAAATCTCAAATATTTATGCTATATTTTCTTGGATTTCAATATTTACTCTTGCATTACTATTTATTGTTTTCACGTATATTCCGCCTTACTTTACACTTTTCGAAGATCCTGTAACAAATTCCTATGGAATAATTATACATTAATAGCTTTAAAAAATCTTATTAAATCCATTTACTTTTTTAATTCTTTTACATATTTAATTATCTGAATTAGATTGTAATAAGGAGAAATTTGACTTCATTTGATTTTAATAGAGTTGTTCAAGACTATTTTGATAGTTCATTCTCTGATATAAAACCTACTGAATGGAGAAGATGGTTAGAATTATCCTCTAGTGAAGAGTATTTGGAATTATCTTTAAAACTTTCAGGACTTTCTTCAATTGATGGAATTCTTCAAAGGGCTAGGATTGAAAAAACTAATTCTAGAGAAATTTCCTTAAATCTCGTTTCATTTTTAAATAATTACAATAATTCAAGAGTTCCAATATTATGTCATACATCTGGAACGACTAATAGTGATATCTCTGCATTAAAGTGGTTTCATATGTCTAAAGATGTAGTCAAGAGATACTGGGCTCCAGGAATGCAAGCTATATTTGAATCAAGTGGATTAAGTAGACGTTCTTCTGCAATAATTTTTGTTCCGTCACGAATCAAAATAGATGGGCTTCAATCCAATGAAGGACAAAAATACATTTCATTATATTCATCTGAGTTTTCTCAAAGGGTAATGCTTTCTATAATAAAGCCTCAATCTTATACCTTTTATGAATACAAAAATGCAAAAAATTTAGATGTTATATCAAAAATATTAAGCATAGATAATATATCAGTTATTTCTGCTCCAGCCTTAACTATTTTGGGATGGGCCGACCTTATAAAGCTCCAATTGGGTATAAGAAAATCATTAGAAAATTTACCAAAAGAAAAAAGTTCTCTTTTAGAAGAACTTTTGGTAATAATAGATAAACTTGGTATAGAAAAAGCATCTGAAATTATACAAACACGATTATCTGAAAAATTATCTAAAGCTACAGTCATATTTAGTATTAGTTCTCTTTCAGAACAGAATTGGTCATTAATACGTAAATTTATGAGATGGGAAAAAGGGAAAGAAAGATTTACAAATCTTTATGTTGCATCTGAAATTGGTCCTTTTGCGGCTAGTATATCAAAAGAAGATTTTAGTATATCTCGTCTAAACAGGATGTATGTTTTTCCTCTAACTTTACCTGTTCTTGAATATAAAAATAAAATAAATTTATTGTCTGAAATTTCAGATCAAATAGGACAGCTTTTTGTTTCAAAATTGGGAGATTCAAGCCCTTTAATAAATATTGATATTGGAGATATTATTAATGTTAAAAAATCAGAAGGATTGCCTCAAATAGACGGAAATATCATAAGATCAAGTTTTAAACTAAAATATAATATTAAAATATCTGATAAAGTCAAGAAACCATATAATTATAACGTCTTAGCAGGAGATTTTTTTTCTTTAAGTGACTTTAATATAAATCAACCAAGAAATTTATTAAATTGTTTAAAATCTAGCTGTAAATTAGAAACTGATGCTTTGTTACTTATGCAAAAATCTAATAAAACCTGGGAATTAATTTTACCATCAGATTTAGATTCAAACTGCTTTAATAAGGATCATATTTTGAAAATTATTTCAAAATGTCCTACTCAACAGGAACTATCCCAAGCATTTGAAAACAATTCTGTCAATATCAATCTTATTGATGATCAGCCCGTTGATTTTTTAGCTACTCGAGAAGAAGTTTTAAGAATGGTTCGTGAAGGGCAAATTCCTAAAGGTATACTAAAAAAGTGGCCATTATATGTCATTTCGACTCAATAAATAAAGAAAAAAAGAAAAAAATTATTGCCAAACTGCTAATATTAATCCTGCTATTAAAAACCCAACTAGATAAACAACGTATTCTATCAAGAATAGTTTTATACCTCTATCATTGAAATTATTTTGATTGATACCGATTATTCCCACAAATCCAATCCATAATAATAGATTCAATAATAAAGCCGATGCTACATCGTTCATGCCTGTCAAATCCATCAATATTTCAATAATTAGGACAGTTATAAAACTAGTTGGAATCATTATTATAGTGTCTCTAATAATTTTTGATTTTGGTTCACTTTCTTTTCCTACTAATTTAAGCCATTGATTACCAAATACTTTTGGAAAATACCAAAAAAAAACAATAGCAAAATAAATCACTGCTACAACTACAACTGCTATCCAATTTATTTCAAGAGCCATTTTTCTCTACAATATTATTCTTTGAATTAAATTTTAAATTTCAAAGAAACATATAATTTCGTAATATTTATTTATTCTTTATTTAAAATATTAATAAAAATCAAAGAGGAGTAAAATTGAGAGACAAATTCAATTTAGTTGGCACTAAAATCAATGAGTTTAGTTTACCAAACTCTAGAGGCGAAACTGTTAATATAAAAGAATTTGAAAATAAAAAAAATGTAATAATTGTTTTATTTAGAAATATCAATTGACCTTTTTGCCGATGGCATGCAGCGAGATTAAGAAGAGATATACAAAAATTTGAAGAATTGGATGGTTATTTATATCCCATTTTAGTAGATAATGAAGAGAATGCTAAAAAAATGGAACAAAAATATGCGCGAAAATACCCTATTTTCTATGACGAATCAAAAAAAGTAGCTAAAATGTTAAAACAAGAAGTAAGAAGAATTAAATTGGGGCGAATGCCAGGTTTATTAGTAATTGACAAAAAAGGGATAATTCAATATGCATATTATAGTAAAAATATGCATGATATCCCAGAAAACGATGAAATAATAGAGATATTAAGAAGAATTAATAAATAGTGATTTGGTGAGAATAAGATAAAAACGATAGATTTTATTCTTAAAAGTTAGCCACACTTTTCCAAATCAAATTTTAATTTTAATTATTTAAATTTATATCTTTAAATTGATTTTAACCCAATTGGATTTCCAACTTGTTTAAATTTATAAATTAGTTGATTTTTTGTTGTAAATCCATCCCAACCTTTAGATTTTTCAATACCATGCACAGATAAAAAATTCTGTGAATATTTACCCCGAGCAGATTTGACCATTTGATCAATAATTTTATTTTTTAAACTACTATTTTCAACTAATTCTAATTTACCTTGCATTGAAATAAAATAATAACTACTAAGATCTTCCTCGAATTTTTCTATAGAAACACATACGTTAGGATTTTTTGTGAGAATTCTTTTTTTTTTTCCATAATCTGTAAAATGAAAATATAGATTTTCTTCAAATAAAACATATTGGAAAGGGGAGATATATGGATATTTATCATCAATAAATGCTATTCTACATAAATCTTGAGCATTAATTGCTTTTTTTATTTCTTCTTCAGTCATTTTTGGTAGTTTAACTATTCTCATACTTGACACCAATTACTAATAGTATTGACAGAAAAAAAAACTATTCTAAATACTTAATTCCGAAATTTTTTGATCAAATCTTTTATCATTTATTAGTTCATTCACAGCCAATATTGCACTTCTTTCTTTATTTTTAATCTCTAACATCAAATCAAAATCATACTTTTTTGTTATTTTAATAAATTCTTTAAAATGATTAATCTCTATTTCATCGGCATGTCTATATTTACCTTTTAAAGGGTGCTCAGAACTATAATGTAAAATAGGAATTCCATCATTTTTCTTCCAAGTTTCAATAATGAGTCTTATAGCCTCCTCCAATGATTCTCCTTGATTATGGCAATAATGATGATATGTGTCTAAAATAATAGGTATTTCTGTAGATTCATGAATCAATAAGCAATCCCCCAAGTAATAATATTTATCATCATTCTCAATAACATAGTGTTTTTTAATGTTTTGATCAAGTTCTATATATCGTTTGATAAATCGCTTGATGCTTTTTTTCTTATCGCCATAAACACCTCCGATATGGGTGATTATTTTTGCATTAGAATTTAATCCTAATAACTCTAAAACTTCTGTATGATACTTCAATTCTTTTAAACTATTTTGAACGACTTTTTCATTTATAGAGTTAAGAACTGTATATTGTCCAGGATGCATTGTAATACGCATAGAATTCTTTTTTATGTAAGACCCAATTTCCTTAAATTTTGACTTAAAATGTCCTTGCCAATTAAAATTCATAACGGGATGAGAAGCAAAAGGAATTAAATCTGAAGTAATTCTAAAAAAGAAAATATTATTATGATAATTAAATTCCAATATTTTTTTTAAACAATTTAAGTTATTTTCAATAGTTTCTATAAGCCTTTCTTCTGAATAATTTTTTAAACGAAATGTTCTGCTACTTCTACACTTCAAAGTCAGATTTATACATGGATATCCTATCTTCATAAGAGGAGCATCAGTAATAGTTTTTAAAAATTTTGATAAAATTTTGTGCGTCTATCTTCAAATAAATTATTAAAATCATTAAGATTTTTATTTCTTGCCTTATCAATATCAATATCAACAATATCAACAAATTCTTCAGTTTTTGGGGCTGAAGATAAGACTTCTCCATTATAAGAAGTTATTTGACTCCCACCTGTAAACCTAAAATGATCTACTCCTCTTTTTTCATCACCTATTCTATTTGAAGTTATTGCAAATACTCGATTTTCTAAACATCTTGTTATCATTGCTTTTTGACAATACGGAAGCACTAAGTTTGCCGGATGAGCAATAATATCAGCTCCTAAAAGGGCAAGAATTCGCGCAGTTTCAGGGAAAATCCAATCAAAACAAATCATAATACCTATTTTAACTCCACCAATATCATATACCCTTAAAGGTCTGTTCCCTGGAGTAAACCATAATTTTTCTTTATAATATAAATGAATTTTCCTATATGAGCCGATTACACCTTTATTTGATACTATCATTGCCGCATTATATATATTATCTCCTTCTTTTTCGATAAATCCTCCAATTAGGATAGATCCCGTTAATTGAGCGATCTTTGTCAGAAATTGAGCTGTTTCACCTTTATAATCTTCTGCTAATGATAGAGCTTCTTCTTTTGAAACAAATGCATAACCTGTAGCAAATAATTCTGGTAAAACAATCAAATTGGCATTTAAATTTTTTATCAATTTTTCAGTTTCTTCAAAATTATGCTTTTTATCTCCAAAAAGCGGAGATGTTTGAATATAGCCAACTTTCATTTTTCCCACACTTTAAAGGTTTAATAGAATTTTAAAAAAGGTTAATATTAATCAATTACATTTTCTTTGTCTTTACGCATTGTATATAAATCTTCGAATCTTTCATGAGTTTCTGTTTTACCTCCTAATTGATTTTTAATAATCTCCTCTAAACCATCATCAAAGAAAACATTTTTTTTAAACTTTTTCGCAGGTGCGCCTAAATATATGAAGTTTTCTTCTAATTCTTGTCCTACTGTAGTCATAGAATGACCTCCTAAAATACAATTTCTTTTCATATGCGTTCCAGGCATAACCACACTTTGTGATCCAATCATTGCATTATCCTCAATAATCGTTTTCCTAATTATAAATAAATTTCCTACGATTAAAGTTGATTGAACTACAGCTCCCTGCCCAATTGTCACATTTCTTCCAAATTCGATAAACTCTGTATCCACCCATCCCTCAAATAAAGAATTAGAATATTTGACTTTAATACCAAACATTTTTAAGCATATATTATTCATAAAAGGGAACGGAAACTTATGAGATATCCAAATTGGCCATTTTTTTATTGTATTCCTTATGCTCCAGTATCTATAATCTTTATCAGATCGATCCCTAATGAAGACACCTTCACGTGGTTTATGTATTAGATTAACGATTATAAGCAATATTTTTGCAAAAATAAGCGATGTAATTATCGCCGTAAGATACATTATAAAAAGGAGTAGAGGTAAAAAGAAATAAAATTGAATAAACTTCTCAATAATATAAAGTTTCCACAATAACCAAAATTC
Organism: Candidatus Hermodarchaeota archaeon; assembly: GCA_048885705.1. Lineage (GTDB taxonomy): Archaea > Asgardarchaeota > Lokiarchaeia > Sigyniarchaeales > SOKP01 > Loki-b32. The sequence continues at coordinate 8,267 of JBHLLJ010000104.1, forward strand.
ATATTGTATTGAAAAAATACTAATCCAAATCAGAAAAATGTATAATATTAGATATCTTTTTTTTACTAAAACTAAACTTGTATTTGGTCCGATATTTAAACTTGAAGGTGTAGACATTAGTTAACTTTCCTCGTTATCATTTTTTACTAGTTCCTTTTTATCTTCATCTATATTAATTTCTTGTTTAACTTCATATTTAATTTCCTCATCAACATGTTTTTCAACAATAATATCTCTACGTTGCTCTGCATATTTATTTGGTTTAAGTTTTCTTGCAAATTGAGGTCCTAAATAAATCCATCCTTGTTCTATATATTGATTAGGGATTGTTGCAGAAAATGCACCAATCACAGATTCTTTACCTAATACGGTCCCTGGAGAGATTTGCGATAACCCGCCTACGACTGTATGATCTCCTAAATAAGTCTTCTTAATTATCAAATATTTTCCTACAACCATTGAACTCATTATAACTGCACCTTGTCCAACAGTGACATTTCGGCCAAATTCAATAAATCCACTGTCCGACCATGCATCTTGCATATGACTTGAAAAGTCTACATGAATATTCATCCATCTAAATCCCCACATTATAATCCAAGGTAATGGTCCATTATTCATAAACCAAAAAACTAACTTCTTTAATTCAACTCGGAGTCTCCAGAATTCATAATCTTGATCTCCCTCTTCGGCCTTAAAAACACCTTCTTTAGGTTTATGGATCATATTTATTATTAAAATGAAGGCTTTAGTGAACATAGCTATGCCAAATACAAAGATAAAATATAAAACAAATAACCATACTGGAATAAGAAAAATCGTAATTACTATATTTATCCATGTATCTGTTGAATCGGCAATTAACCATGAGACATCAAAAAATACAGCAATCGCCATATATCCTGATATCCATAAAATTGGGATATAGAGACCAAGAAATTTATAACCAATTTTACTTATTGCACTGGTTGTTACAAAATCAATGGTATAATCAACCTTATTTGAGTTAATTTCTTTCTCTTCTTGTTCAATCATGAATTTGAACCTCCTTTTTCCGCATTTTTCTTTGTTTTTTTAACTCTAAATCCTCTTTAAGCTCTTCTGCTCGTTTTAAATCATGTTCAGTAATTTGTAGATATTCCATTACTCTTTTTTTGAAAATCTTCCTAAGGGGAGTACCGAAATAAAAATTATCTCCTTTTAGAATATTATATTTTGTTGCCCCAGTCATAGGTAACCACCATGAGTTATCCCCCGCTTCTACACCTGGTCCAAAACAATTAAATCCAGCAGCGGTGACATTATTTCCAATTTTTACTTTAGCAAAAGCTATATTACCAAAAACACCTTCTACTGAATGTGAACTGATACCAGGATTTGTACCTATGTATGTATTTTCTCCAACTTCTATAAATCTATCTCCAGCTAATTGTTCTTCAATTACGGATCCTTTTCCTATTTTATTAGTTCCTACAAAATTATACATCCATTTCAATAGCCAAGGGAAAGGACCTCGAGAGAACACATTCTTAGGGTATTTTATGATGAAACTGCGAAAATGATAATAATTTAACGTTTTACTTGGTATATTTCTCGGAATAATTCCTGATTTAGATGGTGACTTTTTTTCTGAATAACTCCAAAAGCCACGAGTTATCAAGGCTATAATAAATAGGTGAATTAAATAACATATTATAATTACAAATGGGATCGTTAAAGAAGCAATAAGAGAAGGTATATTAGTAAAAAGTGACAAAAAATTTCCAATTTCTAAGAAATTTGGCAAATAGAACAACATTATGTATAACATAAAGATTATACTGGGTATTAGAAAGGAACAATAGTAAATAACATAAAAAAGAGGTAGCCATAAGCGTAAGTTTAAACTAATTTCTTCCTTGATTACATTGTTTTCCGAGTTTACTTTTTGATTTGGCTGGCTAGACTCCACTTTTTCACACAAACCATTAAATTTTCTTTTTAGGGCTTTAGTTTACTGTTTCTTGAATATATACATTCAAGTATTTAAAAATTTTCAGATTAAAAATCATAGGACAAGTGGAAAAAAATGACTAAAATTTTTGCCGGTAAAATCATTATTTTAGAGGTTAAATGATAGTAGCGCTGGTAAGTTTCATTTAAAGCTTTATATTGAATTATTGGTTATATATACCTGAAAGTATAGTTTTAAATATTAATAATACAAAATTGTTAATGGTATAAATTGGCGTATTAGAATTTACTTATATAATTGAGGATGATCTAAGTGCCAGAACAAGATTTTATTCAAGAGCGAGATAAAATAGCCCAAGAAATAGATTTAGAATTAAAAATCGGAAAAATTTTAGAAGAAAATAAAGGAATTGCCTTTACAATTGGAAATCTAAATGATCAATTAGAAGAACTAATAGATAATGCTGATCAATTAGAGTTTGCTAAAGGTAATCTTCTTGAGTTTTTAGATATAATGAAAGATGAGGGTAAAATTGATATTATCCAGAGTGGTGAAGAAACTCATTATATTTTTAAAAGACCTGTCTATGAAGAACCTATTCAAGAAAAAGTTGTACCTGAAAAAATTGTTCAGGAAAAAACCCTTGAAAGACCAAAAGCATCTACAAGGCGAACTATAACTTATGATTCAATTAATCAATCAATAACTTTTAATTATATTCAAGTAACAAAGGGAGTATTGTTAGTTGGGCTTCTATTAGGGTTACTAAGCATGACTCGATATTTTGGTGGTTCAACGTTTCAAAATCTTTTTGAGATATTAAATCTTTTAGGGATTATCTTTATAGTGATTTCATTTATTATAGAGGGAGTAATAGCTTCACAACAGTCAAAAGAAAATAGAGCATATGATCGCCCTACTTATGGTCTTGTTGCATTAGTATGTGATATAATAGGAATAATTATATTGAACTATATTAGCTCAGGGTATCCATATTATTACTCTAATGTATTATATGCAGTTCTCTTTTTCATTGTCGCAGTATTGAGTGGTTTAGGAGGATTATATGGTCAAAAAGATTCTAGACCATTTGCAGCAACAGTTGGGTTATTTTTTGGAATGACTTTCTTTATAATGCATCTTTATCCGTTTATACTTTTCATAATTTACTATGTTTAAATATGATTTTAATATTTCATTTTAATTCTTCTTTTTTTTTGGAAACCAAGGGAAAAATATGCTTGTTCTACTTTTATAATCAGCATATTTATCATTGGCTTCAAACCTCTTATCTAGAAGCTTTATTCCGGACACTTTAATAATCATATATGTGATGAAAAGCGGACCGATAAATGTAATAAATCCAAATGGTATTGCAATAGCGATAACATAAAGACCCCACCATTGAGTAACTTCTCCAAAGTAATTAGGATGTTGACTATATTTCCACAATCCCCTATCCATGACTTTTCCTTTATTCTCTGGATTTTTTTTAAATTTATATAGCTGATAATCTCCAAATGTTTCGAATAGAAAGCCAATTATCCAAATTATTGGCCCCAACCATAATGTAATCCCTGCAAAGTCCAATATATTCATTAGTGTAGGATTATTACTTATATTGACGAACCAAACAGGAAACGCAACTATAAAAATAATAATCCCTTGAAAGAGATAGACTCTGATAAAGCTTTTAATGACAATATTTGTTTTCCATCTTTCTCTCATTTCCCTATACCGATAATCTTCAGGTTTTCCCCTATTTCTGATAAAGACGTACGTTCCTAGTCTCACTGCCCAAATGAATACAAGACTGGTTATAATGATTTGACGAATATCAACTGTACCATTTATCATAAAGTAAAGAATTAGACTGATTATTGCAACAATAAAGTATCCAGGTCCATAAAATACATCCATCAAACCATTATTTTTCTTTATTGTTCCAACTATAAACGCAATAATCAGATATCCTAA
>JBHLLJ010000105.1:0-12133 GCA_048885705.1 Candidatus Hermodarchaeota archaeon
CTTAATTTTAGGGCCTGTAATCTAGTCTGGATAGGGTGCCCGGCTTCGGACTGGGATGTCGCAGGTTCGAATCCTGCCAGGCCCATACTTTATAATTTTTGTTGATTGTCCAAATTTTTATCTTGTTCTTTTGTTAACAATCGCATTCCAACCCATCCTCCAATTAATCCACCGATAGTAGATATACTAATTACTCCAACTACATCTAATAGAAAATCTAAAATGATTTGTATTAACCTTGGCAAATCGACCATATATCCAAACTCTACTAGTATGTTCATTGTTAGCGGAAAAACATATCCAACTAAAAATAGAATGATTAGAATATACAAAAGTAGTCGCATTTTCTGCTTATATAATAATAGTATCATTAAAATTTCTAATGAATAATGTAATATTATCATTAATAAATTGAGTAAAAAATCAGAGAGCATAAATAATGCTACAAAAAAATTAAGCAAGTAGGATAAAATAAATGGAATAAATAACCATAGTATTAATGCTAGAGAACTACCGTAGAATCCTACTAGTATCCCATCTCTCATATCTCTTGTAAAAATCGAGTTAATTATACTAATTATAAAAACTAAGAAATAAACTAATAGAAAATGAATTAAGATGAAGTAAGTATTAATTAATAATAAGAGAGTAATTGAACAGGCGATATAAAGTATAATTCGTGAAGCATTTTTAGCATTCTCCATATAATTTTTCCCTATTATATTGTTATAGTTGAAATTTGGATTATCGTATTTTAAAAAGAAGAATGATAATTTAACTTTTAATATTTGAGCAATAGATTTGAAGAGCAAAACCTACTAAATAATGCTTAATTTTTATATAATCTAACTATAAATGAAGCTCCTTTATGTCTTCCTTTTGATTCTACAATAATTTGTCCACCATGTGATTCAATTATTTCTTTTGAAATGTATAATCCAAGGCCAGAGCCTTCAATATCAACACCTAAATCCATGCCGTACCGTTCAATTTTACCAAATTTTTCAAATAAGATTTCTTTTTCTTTTTCAGTTAGGCCAATTCCAGAATCTTTTATAATAATATCAATATAGTTTTTTTTTTCAGCGAGTTTTACATGAATAGTTCCATTTTTTGGTGTATTTTTAATTGCATTTGAAAGAATGTTAGTTAATACTTGTTGCAATCTAATCTTATCAACATAAAAATAAATTTCGTCAGGAACATTCAAACTAATTATTTGCTTTCTATTATATGTGAGATATTTCATCTCATCAACACATTCCTTAACTAGATTTGAGATATTTTCAATTGAGAGTTTCAATACTAATTTTCCAGTTTCAATTCTGGAAGCATCAATTAAATTTTCTACTAATTTTTTTAATCTAATAGCACCCCTATGAGAAATTTCAACAAAATTAAGCACATCATCATCAAGTTTTTCTCTAAGGTGTTTTATTAATATTTGAGAGGCCCCATATATCGAGGTTAATGGAGTTTTCAATTCATGGGAGACACGGGTAATTATGTCCTTTCTCATTTTGTTAAGCTCTAACAATTTCTTATTTTCTTCTAAAACAATCCTTTCTGCTTCTCTTTTTTCATTAATATTTAATGTGGACACTAAATCTGCTAGTTTTCCTTTATAGGAAATAGTTTTTGAAATAATTTCTAACCAAATGACTTCATTAGTTTTTTTGAAGATTCTAAATTGTAAATTTGCTAAAACTCCATTTCTACCATAATATTTTTCCTCTGCGAGAGTATAAACCATATCACGATCATCAGGGTGGATGATTTTTAAAAATTCTTTAGGTTTCCAGTTTAAAATTTCTTCAGAAGTATAACCTAATGTATCTGAAAATTGTTGATTTACGTACATAAACTGGAAATCTTGTAAAATCGCAATCCCGATAAAAGACTGTTCAGTAATTGTTCTAAATTTTTCTTCAGATTCTAAAATCAATTGTTCAGAACGCTTGCGTTCTGTTATGTCTTTAACAATCACTTGGATTAAATTCATATTTCTCAATTTAATAAAAGAGGTATGTAAAAATACCCAAATCAAAATTCCATCTTTATTAAAGAGTTGTATCTCTCCTGGTTTTGGAATTTGACCATTCGAAATAACATTGAAGCCATTTATGATTTTTGGCAAATAATTTTCAGGCACTAACTTGACTTCCTTGAAATTTTTGCCAATTAAATCTTGTTTATTAAATCCAAAGATTTTTTGTACATATGAGTTACATTCTAAGAAATTACCATTTAAATCAAGCAATGCAATAGCGAATGGAGTGTCTTCAAATAAATTGCGATATTTTTCTTCTGATTCCTTTAATTTCAATTCTGACTGAATACGATCAGTTATATCATTAAATATAGTTATAAATTCTCCTTTTCGTGATGATATTACTGAGATTTTAAAATATTTTTCCATTGGCGCAAAATATGATTCAAACGAGAAGGATTCCCGAGTTGCTGCTACATTAGAATATATTTCTAAATATGGAGCTTGTTCAACGTTATATATTTCAGTTGCAGTTTTATTAATTATATCATTCTTATTAATAGATAAGATTTCTTCATATCGGGAATTTACATCTGTGATTATATAATTTATCGGAGTGTTATTATCATCATAAATAATTCTATGGTAAGCTATTCCACTAGTTGAATTGTTAAACAATACTCGAAATTTCCTTTCAGAATCCTTCAACTTCTGTTCTAAATCGAACTTTTCCGTTTTATCGAAAAGATTAGGTTTAATATCTTTATTTTTTTTGAAATCTTGCTCCAGTTTCTCCATGCTATAACACTTTTCCCGTTTATTTATTAATTAATCAATAAAGTTGAATATCCACTATTGAATGTTTTAAAAAATCTATTTTATTGTGTTAAAGATATAGCCTAATCATTGTGTAATTTTTAATAAGAGGTTCTAGAACTGATTAAAAATAAAAAAGAAATATCAATTTTAAACGTTTTTACATAAAGATATAAAATGCTTATATTTAAATCTATTTCTTTTCGATAATTTTCCTTGACGATATAATATAAAATTATGCCATAGTGACTTTCATTTAACTATTTATTATGAAATTGAACTATTTCTCTTCAGAAGGGAATAAAAAGGTGCAACTTTAACAAGTCTAATTTTATTTATTTCCATTTATTTTTGTGTGCAATATAACAAATTTGGTTAAAAAAATAAGATTTATATACAAAATCTAATATTAATTATAAAAAACATCTTAAAGTAATATCAATAGAATAGATTTTACTTTATGTAATGTTATACAAAAAATTTTAGAAATGATTGATAAATGCCAAGTTTAGAAATTAATGAATTAACTGTGTTAATAATATTAGCCATTCCAGTAGCATTTTCTCCCTATCTTTTAAAGAAGAGGCGAGATATTATGAAATGGTTTCCAGGATACTATTGTGTTTTTATAACATTCCTATCAACTAACTTAGAAGCATTTGTTGCACCTGAAGCTTTTAATCTCATGGAACACCTTTTTGCGATGTTAGCAGGGATTTCATTTTGCCTAGCAGCAATTTACGAATATTATCGTAAAGTTTTAAAAGGAAAACAAATCAAATTACCAATAAAAAAGGTGGAGCGGTGAGTTAATAAATGTTATTACAAATAGATCCAGCAGATTTACTTGATGGAGGATTAAATTTAGTAGGTACCCTTTTCTTTTTTATCGCATTTATAATATCAGTGTTTATTTATTATAAAAAGAGGACACCCACAAATGCTATTTATGTGTTTTCTGCGATTGGGGGCACGTTATATACTATGGGAAATCTTCTTGATAAGTGGCAACTTTGGAATTCTGACTATGCTGATTCATTTGGTGAAAGTTTTGCTTTGTTTATAGGAGTGGTTGCATTATTTTTTGCTGTCATTCCTTTCTTAGAACAAAAGTTGGAAAAATCAAGTAATGACATGAAAAATATAATTGAGGCTGCCTCAAATACAAGTATAAATGTAGCTAATATTGCTAATGAACTTGCAGCAAGTGCCAGTGAGGTGAATGCGGCATCAGAAGAAATAGCTTCATCAACCCTGGAAATGACAACTAACACTCAAGAAGTTATGAGATCAACAAATGAAATTAATAGTGTTATGAGTATTATCACCAATATTTCAGATCAAACAAATTTATTGGCTTTAAATGCCAGTATTGAAGCTGGAAGAGCTGGTGAGCAAGGAAGAGGTTTCGCAGTAGTCGCAGATGAAGTAAGAAAATTGGCTGAGGAATCTAAAGATGCTGTTCGAAACACAAATAATAAGATCAAGGAAGTTATTAATAAGATAAATTATTCGTTTAGTGCTATGGAAGGGATTAGTGCTTCTGCTGAGCAACAAACTGCTTCAATGGAAGAAGTAACATCCACAGCTCATAAATTAGGGACATTAGCAGAAGAATTAAAGAACTCATTAATTATCAAAGAAAAGTAAAAAATTTTGAGATGATTATTCATATCTCGTTTTTTTTTTTATTATTGTTTTTATATCCAATTTAAATCATGCTTATTAAATGCAAATCCTAGACTATTCCTTTATAAATTAAAGGGGGCTTATCTATAAAGATAAGCCCCTTTTTCCATAATTCTTTTTTTAATGTTTAGTGTAAAAAAAGATTTAAATATGTAAAAACTAATAAATATACAAAAAAGGAAAAAATTAACAAATGGTAGATGGTGGGCAAAATCCCAGAAGAAGAGATAAAAACTAAAGACATGGAAATTTTTGAAAAAGAAACTGGTAAAAAAGCTATATGGCGGGGGAAAGTTACTGAGAGCTTTAAGAAATGGCAAAATGGTAATAGTGATTTTGATATTGATAAGGAAAGAATATCATTATATGTGTCAAAAGATGCAAAGGAGGAGTGGTTGAATTTTGCAAGCAGTAATGATTATTCTACTCTATCTAAATTAATTCGAGAAGCTTTGAAATTTTTTATTGAATATAGATCAAAAATAACAATAAAAGATAAAAATATTGACATAGATCTTCTTTCTAATTTATCCCATGATTTAAAAGAACCTTTAACATCAATTAAAGGTTATTTGCAATTAGTTATTGAAGCGTATGGGGCAAATTTGGATGAAAAGGTAATATCAATTATAAAAAATGTGTTGGGTCAGTGTCAAATCCTGGAAACAAAAATTATTGAACATTTAGAAAGATTCGAGCCAAGCAGAGAAGAGGAAATTACTGAAATGGTTAAGTATGATATTTTATTAATAGAAGATGATGTTGAAACAGTCAATTTATTGACGAGTTATTTTGAATCATTAGGTATTTCGTGTAAAGGAGTTTTAAGTGGTTTCAAGGGATTAAAGGAATTGAAAAAAAATATTCCCAAATTAATTTTATTAGATATCATTTTGTCTGATATTAATGGTTATGAAATTTTAAAGAGAATAAGGGGCGATCAAAAAACAAAGAAAATCCCAGTATTTTTCTTAACTGCAATACCTAATATTGAAATTGAAAAGAAGATTAAAGATTTGGGAGCAACAGGAGCTATTTTAAAACCATTTAATTTATCTGATTTTGAAATAGTAAAAAATTATTTAAATAAAAAATAAATACTTTTTGGAACAAAAAGTTAGAATTTCAATAATATCCTATAATTTAACCATTAATTTAGGATTCTTTTTTTATACTCTTAAAAATAAAAATATTTAATCCATTTTTTGTTGTCAAAAATTTCTGAACTTTAAAATTTTTTAATCCAAAAAGATTTAAATATCCAAATTATGATTAATTTATTAACACAAAAGGAAAAAATTAGCACAAAAAATTATATTCAATAATGATTACAATAAATAATAATTATCAGGATTTAGAGGAAAATTCCCAAATTTTACAGTTACGAGGTTTTAATATCTCAAAGGTAGATGTAGAGGGAGATCTTGAAATTATTTTTCAAAAAGGGATTGGTATAACGCTTACAAAAAAAATTATTGATTTATACAAAACAGAATTCCTAAATAAAAAGCAAGGATATTTAACTGATACTATAGGAAATCTTACTGTATATATTAACTTCTTTAAAATGAAGCGAGATTATAAACTAATCATCATGTATATTGATAAAGTAGAAAATCAAATGAATTATACTCGTTTATATCATTTATCAAAAGTAATTTATAATACTATAAGTTCTGAAACATCAGAAAATGAGATAAAATCAATTTGCAATAATATTATAAATATTCCTAAAGCTAAGGGATTAATTGGTATTTTTATTATAGATAAAGCAGGTTTTCTATACTTTTCAAAAGTCAATGAGGGTAGACCAAACATGGCGAATAATAATTTCCAAATTGCTGGTTTCATTTCAGCGATACTGATTTATGCTCAAGACTTTATTGTTGGTGAAGAATATGGCTTAAAACTAGAGGATGTAAATCTTGGTGGATGCCATTTATTCTTAAAAACTAAGAAGGATGTTATTTTTGCATACATGATTGATGAAGAAAAGAGATCTGAAAATATAAAAAGATATATGCAATTAATAGTAGAAGAATTCTTAGATAAATATTATACTTCTCATGTAATAAGATTTAAAGGAGATTTGAGTCCGTTTTATGATTTTGAAACCGTGATTGATCAATATTTTGAGATATAAAAAGGATCTCAATAAAGATTTTAAAGTAATTATTTTTAGTTTTTAAAATAACTGTAGGGTTTTGAGTAGAAAGATTAAATTTTACCTAAAATTATAAATAAGCAAATCATTAAATTATATCACAATGACTGCATCTCCAACCTTAGAAGTAGATCTTGTAATGGATAACCTAATTAAAGAATTTGGAGATTCCGGATTATATTTTGTTATAATTACTTCTGAGAATGGTGCTGTTATTAAATCATATATTAACCAAGAATTTAATAAGACTTCAATAGGGTTAAATATGTCGCAATTATATGAATTAGCCGAGGATATTGCTTCGGAAATAGGAATTCATAGCCCAGATTTTAATTTAATTCATGCAAGTAATTATTATATATTTTCTATTAAATTTATGGGTAAAATCATAATAACATTATTGGATGATCAATTAGATTTTTCTCAAATTTTTAATGTTATTAATAAGTGTGTTAGGACAAATTAAGTAAGAAGGTTAATAACATTTCTTGCTATTTTTACACTATACATATAAAAACTAACCTAAATATTTATTAAATTTCTAATCTAATAACCAATATTCTATTAAAATTATATAATTAAAAAGATCAATGAATTGTCGTGAAATATGCAAAAAATCAATATTCTGAAGGATTTTCGATCTGTGCGTTAATTATTGCTGGAGCTTTCCTTTATTGGGGCATTTCCTCCCTTATTCCATGGGATGCTTGGTCATGGTGGGGTTTTATCTCATTAGCAATTGGAATAGCGATTTTAGTTGGGCAAATCTATGCATTAACCAATAGAAGTAAACTCAGAAACGTTGTTTTAAAAGAATTTCAAGAAAATCCAGAAATTACTGTTGAAGATGTTAGTAGAACTACAGGGATTTCACAAAAAGATATTCATGCAATAATATTGGATTTGAAAGCCTCAGGACAACTTATAGCAAAATTTAATTCCTCCACAGGCCAAATTAAACATTTATCAATCCCAGAAAAGGAAATTTCTCCAGTAGAAAGGCCAAAGTATTGTTCTAATTGTGGAACCCCAATTACAAAAGAAACAGCACAATATTGTGCATATTGTGGAGCACAAGTATAATTCTTTACTCTTTTTTTCTTATTTATTTGCGGTTAATAACAAAGATCAACTTGTGATAGTATAAAATAAAAAAAATAAGATTTTATGGAGGATATCTCAGTTCATAGATACTTTTTCCTCCATTTAACGGTCCTTTAATATACGGTTCGATCTCTTTTGGATCTCTTTGAGTAATTTCTTTTATAGGAGGTAGCTTTCCGGGTGGAAAGGTTTTTAATATATCTTCAACTAGCTTTTCCAAGTAATCCAAAAATGCTTCTATACCAGGTTTTCCTTTTTCAAAAGATGCTTTACTAGGACACCCAACATGGCCTTCAGGGTAAGCAGAAACTTCAATAGGACCGAATCCTACTTGACCATACCATTTAATTGGCTTCTGATAGATATTTCCTGCTTTATCCACATGTTCTTCTGGCATCCAACCTATAGGAATATTATCTTCACATTGATCTATTTTTTTCACCATCTCAGGGAAAAGAGTCATTGAAAAAGAGGTTTCAGCTTCATCAGCATGAATAAAGGGTGTTTCAAAGGGACCACCGTGCTTTTGATCCATGCAATATTGAGGAATTGCATGGTACCAATTCACATTGCAAATAAGCATGGGCAATTGGTAATTCTTAGCAAATTCATGAATAGAACTTGGTATTACGTACTCTTGACCGTGTCCATTCAACAGTATCATTTTTCTAAAACCCATATTCCAGCATCCTGCCATTATTGATCTTAATAGAGATTTAAAAGTTTCTTCGGGAACTATAATAGTTCCTGGCATTCCCAAATGATGATAAGGATGTGATCCATACCATGTTGGTTGAGTAACTGTGCATCCTGTTTTCTGTGCTACCAATTCCGCCATTCTTGTTACTAAGAACGTGTCTTCTCCAATACATGCGGCTGGTCCATGATTCTCAGTAGAACCACAAGGAATGATAATAACATCATTTTTTTTCACACGTTCATTAATCTCAATTATTGACATGTTTTGAAGATAAATACCACTAGGTTTATCCATATTTCCTTCTTTTGGTGGTAATTCCCATTTAGTCATAATTTTCACCTTAGATAATATATAATATTAAATGATTCATAAGTTTAAATTTTTAAAATAAGTGTTTTTAATTTTAGTTCTTTATCTATTGGGGGAATAAATTTGATTTAGAAAGAGTAAGTTAAATTAATTTTAAAACATCTTTGCTTAATATTATTATATAAATAAAGAACTATAATATTCATATTCCTTTATATATATAATCAAATTCATATGAAACTAAGTATTGTTTCTAGCTTAAAGGAAACTAAACATAATCAAGAAAAAATTATTAAGAAATTCTCAGAATTATGTATAATGTTAAATTCTTTAGGTTATGATGGAATTGAATTATCTATTCTTGAACCCGAAAGAATTGACATAAAGAAAATAAATGAAATCAAGGATTCATACAGTCTTGAGATCTCTGCTATCGGAACTGGAAATACGTATATTCGTTATGGATATTCTTTAGGTCATCAAAATGAGCAAATTAGGAACAATGCGATTAAGAGAATTCAAGAATATATAGATTTTGCCTATAAAACAGGGTCAAAAGTAATAATTGGATTAATTCGAGGGCGTTTTAATAATGAGAGTAGTTCTAATAAAGAAAAGAGTTATATTAAAGCATCTTTAAGAAAGTGTTGTCAATTAGCTGAAAATAAAGGAGTTACCTTATTATTTGAACCAATTAATCAATTTGAAATTGATTCTTATAACACAATCTCAGAAGCAATCGAATTAATAAATCAAATAAGTTCGAATAATTTAAAATTACTAATCGATACTTTTCATATGTATTTAGAAGAGGATCCTGGCTTTATATGGGAAGACCTAAAAGAAATCACTCACCTTGTTAGCCATCTTCATTTAGCAGACACAAATAGAAGGACTCCAGGCACTGGACATTTTGATTTTAAAACATTTTTGGAAATTTTTAAAAGAAGTGGGTATAATGGTTTTGCTTCAATTGAAACAATAATGAAACCTTCTTTTGAAGAGGTAGCAAAAAACTCTTCTGAGTATTTAAGATTAATAATTTAAATTTTAATGTAGAATAAAAAAAAGAAAAGGTCGAGTTGGGTTATTATTTAACTTGAATCTTTTTCTTTTCTATTTTCTCTGGTTCTTTTTTAGGAATAGTTACTTTTAAGATTCCTTTATCCAACTTTGCATCAATCGCTTCACTATCAATATTTTCTGGTAGACTAAAAGCCCTATAATAGGTTGCTGAACTATATTCTCTCCTTATAAAACCCTTCTTTTCTTCTTTTTTCTCTTGTTTTTGTTCTCCTTTAATTTCTAACATACCATCATGAAAAGTAATAGTAAGATCTCCTTTATCTAATCCAGGTAATTCAGCAGTTATATTATAATTCTTCTCGTCTTCAACAGTATTCGATAAAGGGGTTCTATAGAACGGAATTTCTTCCCATTTTTTGGGTTCATAACGTCTTCTACTAAAGGGCAAAAAACTCTCATCAAAATTTCTCCATAAATTATCAAACATTCTATCCATTTCTTGGAATAATGAAAAAGGACTTTCTCTTCTTAAAGCTAATTCTCGATTTTTCTTCTCATTTTTTTCCGTTTTTGAATCTTTTTCCTTTTTGATATCGATTTTTTTATCGTCAGACATATTTTACACCTCTTCCTTAATGATTTTATAATTATATGGTAATTTAGATTAATTTTTGACTTTAGATATGTGTCAATATGTAATTGACAATATCTAATTTATAATAATTGTATTACATATTTAAATTTTTCGTGGAAAATTGAAATTTATAAAACTCATTAAAATTAAATAGAACGATAAAAATAAGAGAGAATTGAAAAATTTATAATTTATTTAATTTCGATTACTTTCTTTGTACCGGTATCTACTGATTTTTTAGGAATTTTCAAGTGTAGAATTCCGTTTTTAAAACTTGCATCTATATCCTCTGGAGATATATCTTCTGGTAATTTAAAACATCGAAAGAAGTTATTAGATCGGATTTCTCTTCTTAAAAAAGCACCTTGTATTTCTTTTTCTTTCTCTTTTTTCTTATCTTTTTCTTTTTTTTCATCTTTTTTATCTTTTTTATCTTTCTCTTTTTTCTCTTCTTTCTTTTCTTTATCTTTAATCGATTTTTCTCCACAAATTTCTAGAATCCCTTCTTGTAGAGAAATTTGGACATTCTTTTTATCTAATCCGGGTAGTTCTACTTGAATATAATATAATTCTTCATTTTCTATAATGTTAGATATTGGTTCTCGGTAAAAGGGTTCATCTTCTTTTATTTCTAAAGATTCTAGAGCATCAACTTTAAACTGACATGCTTTACTTCTTTTAATACTGGCTTCTTCTTCCTTTTTTTTATTTTCTATACTTTCCTTTTCAATTTCTAAATTTTCTTGTGGCTCTATTTCTTCTTCCTTTTCTTGATTTTCATTCATATTAACAGACCTTTATTTTTTTTAATAATATTTTGATAACAAAAATAGAGGAGAATGATATAAAAAACTTATGATTGATAATTTTTTTATTGTTTTAATTAATTTTGATTGAAATTTTACAGTTTTCCTTATCTGTTTGTAGAAGTTTGAGATGTTTAGGTACTTCTTCAAGTGCAATTTCTTTTGTTATCATCGGAGTCATATCCATTCCTGCAGCCATACTACTAATAACATTTGGAAAATTACCATGCCCAGAATGGCCCTGGGCTCCAACTAAACGAGCTCGTTTTACTTGGAAATATTCGCCATAGATGGGCATTCTTTGTTCTGCTCTTGCTACTATAACTACAGTACTATTTACGGCATTGCATTCCCAAATTGCATTTTGAATATCATCTGTAACAATATCTGGTAAACCAGTAGCTTCAAGATATATAGCTGCTCCTTCGTTATCTGTATAATTTTTAACATATTCTACGAAATTTTCCTTAAGGGGATTGATTACATGATCTGCTCCCATTTTCTTTGCGAGTAAAGCTCTCTTTTCTTCCGGTTCAGAAACGATACATAACGCAGCTCCAGCAGTTTTTAAGATTTTTGTAGCAGCTAGCCCAATAGGTCCAGCACCTAATATCACAACATTTTCTCCTGGCCTAATCCCTCCTGCTCTTTCAATTACTGCATTATATGCCACTGAAGAGGGTTCTACAAGACTTCCTATTTTGAAAACATCATCAAACGCATTTTGTAATTTCTTTAAACTCCAACACAACTTTGCAGGAACATTGGCGTATTCTGCATAAGCTCCATCTATAGAAAAACCAATCTCTTGCAATCTTTCACAATGATTTGGATAACCATCACAACATGGCTTGCATTCACCACACCAAACCATTTCTTCAACTGTTACCGGTTC
>JBHLLJ010000106.1:0-11379 GCA_048885705.1 Candidatus Hermodarchaeota archaeon
TCTGGTTTTGTCACTACACCATAGATACCGACAGACTCATCTCCAAAATATGAACCAACCTTCGAAATTGGAACACCGTCGCGCCATGCCACCCACATGTGAGCCTTTGCGTCTGGTTTTCCAATTTTGAAACTCTCAAAAATTATCTTTAATTCCTGACGATAATCTGAAGGTACACCCCAGCGCCATGCTGTAAGTTCTTGGAACTTATTGATATCATTTTCTTCAATCGCCTCATGCACTTCAACACCTTCAGGCAACGAAGGTACTTTTGGAAAATTTTCTAGATTTCGGGCCATACATGGAATTACTTCGATATGTTGCAGACCGCGTTTCTGTAATCGATCATGAATGTCGAGAGGCAATGACGAAGGCTGCACAACCCATAGAAATGAAACTTTTCGACGATTAAAGCAACTAATAATTTCATCCATTTTATTATTGATATTCCTTTCTACTTGAAACTTCAGGATCACATTGTAGGGAATAATTGGAATGGGTGTTTCAAACCACAACGCATCGTCATCATCATGAAGTACACAATCTGGCGCAAGTCCAAAATTTGACCAAGTCTCCCAGAAGTTGAATTCAATTTCATGTATTAAAGTTTCGATATTGAAACCTGAAACACTACCGGGTTCATCCATTATTTCTCCAATCTCCAAAAACAACTCTTATTACCGCCCAATGAGCGGTTACCTTTCAAGTTTCTTTGTATAATAATATGCAATTTTTTTATTTATTTTTATTTAATGGCTTTTCAAAGGCAAAGTTTGAGCGTTTTTAATTTTTGTCCCAATTTTCTATGAAATTGGAATCGCAAGGTAAATTTAGAATCTATTTTCAATGAAAATTCCTTTGAAAATCCCTATTAATCTAGAGTTCTTATAAGATTTTCAATAACTTTAGGAAGTTGATGCATATTTTCGACATAAAATGGATATTTTGGTTGAAATTCGCCTGTTATGCATGTTTGAATTACGTTAGCTCCCGTCTTGAGAGCATTTTCTATAAATCTCGGTTGATCTTCAATGACAATAGCATTTTTTGATTCCAAATTTATATCATTGAATATAGCTTCATAAAAATTGGAACTTAATTTCCGTGTATTTATAAGATCTGGTCCATAAAAACCACTAAAAAATTGTTTAATACCCATTCCTTTAAGGACCATTTTTATTTCCCTTGAGGGTAGTCCAGTAGAAGTATAAAGGATAAAACCTTTTGAATAGAGTATCTTAATGCTTTCAATGATTCCTGGTATTGCTGAGTAAACTTTTGACCATATATATTCTGTTGCAGTGTCAAAAATTCTTTCATGCTCTATCTTAGGTGGTATAGATCTTTTGGCTTCTTCAAACATCTTTATTACCCACTCACTCTTAAAATTCGTGTAGTATGTTATGTAATCATCATAAATCTCTTTTGGATCCATTCCATGGATCTCCAATGACATCATCACTCTTTGGTTTGCTTTACCCCACACTTCAGGATCTCCTCCAAATCTTGAATGAAAAAATTCCCCACAAAACACTCTCCATTGGGGGGCACGAATAGAATTGTCGTTTAACACACCTCCATCATCAAAAAAAATAGCGAATGACATTTTTTCAGACCTATGTTTTATCGATTCTAATTTTTATCAAGCGAAAATCTATGATTTTGTTTCCATAAAACTGTTATTAGTATTAAATTATATTATATGAGTTTTTTATATTTTGTATCAATACGGCAAGTGATTTTTTTGATATAAATTCATTTGAAATTGGAATGGAAAAGTAAATTCAGAGTCTAACTTCCATTAAAAATCATTTAAAAAATTAAAAAAAAGAGTTAGATTTCATTTCATTCTTCGAAATCAAGTTTTGGGTCTCACAATATTATATTTATAAATGATTATTGTTGATAAGAAAGCAAGAATAGTGAATAGGATGATAAGGGGATAACTTGGGATTGTAAAGTCGTCAATAAAGAGAGAGGATATACGAATTTCTTTAAAATACAACCCATTTTCCTCTTTTACATTTTCCCCTCCACGATGGACACTTGCAAGTTCTTCTAAAAGATTAAAAGTGAAATTTTGATTAAAATCATGGTTATAGAAAAGATAACAATTCAGATTAACGGGATCAAAGATATTGCTATACTTTGTTGTTGCATCTTCGTTTTCTTGATGTACAGCGTCTAAAATGTCTCTACAGGCATTAACGGTAAGATTTTCCTCACTTGTTATATCATCAAGCATATTACATGCTGTGGTATAACGAATACAAGGATAATAACCATGAGCATAATTTACGAGGTTAAAATTAGTAGATACCAAATAATGAGAGTTAACTTTCCGAGTAAAATTAAATTCTCCCTCTGGACCAACACTTACTACTACTGCATCCCCTGAAGCATCAGCTGCATGAATTTGACAGCCCGAAGAAGAACCTAAATAATGAGAGAGATACCAATCAATAACATCACTTACATTACGACATTCCATCAATATCTGCGCGAACCCACTCATGTATATCGGTTCTCGCTCTGGATGAGGATTCATGGGTATTTCTGGTAGTCCATTTGCATCTAAACATAACCCTTGGTCATTCATCCCCCCCTGTACATATCCATCTCCCGGTTCATTATTGTAGTTAAATCCAAAACCAACACCGCCATAAGTATTTATTCTTCCATTTGGAGTAGTAATTTCTTGAGAAGGTGAAAGCCACATATACGCTCCTGGTAGAGGGTTATCCTCATTATTACAAAAAAAAACCTTATTACTATAGTTTACCGAAAATATGGTACAAGAATTAGGAACAATTGTATTCTGAGGTAGATACGACTGTTTTATGTATATTGTGAAAGGTAGATTAGGCGAGATCAAGTTTAGAAGAAATATTAAAGTAATACTAGTAGGTAAAAATCTTAAGTAGTTAAGACGTTTTAATTCAAATATTTGTAATTTCATAGTCTTAGAATTTTAACAATTGTTTAAAAAACTTATATAGACCATTTTTTCTTTAGATTCGATAAAAAAATTTACTTTTTTTCGATTTTAAAGTAATTTCATGAAAAAATAAGATTTAATAATATAAACATTAGAATGAATAAATATGGAAAATAATATAGAATTAGATTTTAGAAATCTAAAGATCCAACATATTTGCTATATATACCGAGAAGGAGAAAAACATGCAAAGATGATGGAATCATTATTTAATATACCTAAATTTAAATTTTCTGAAGATTTAGATCATCCTGCTATATATCGGGGCAGAGAAACGAAATTTTCTTTAAAAATGGGTGTTAGTGGATGCTTTTCTACCACTATTGAGATTTTTCAATGGCTTAAAGGTGATTCTATATATAAAGAGTTTTTAGATTCTCAGAAAGAGGGACTCCACCATTTTGGAGTGTTTGTTGAAGATTTGCAGAAGTATATCGATTACTTTCAAAAAGAAGGAATAGATGTGGTGCAATCAGGTATATTTCCACCAAGAATGAAATATGCTTATATGGATACGGAAAAGCTATTTGGAGCAGTCATTGAATTAATAGAATTAATGAAAAGAAAGAAAATGAAATAATTGACCATATTTATATTAAACAATATCACAGTTATATATAATACACATATAGGTTAAATCAATCTTATGAATACAGAATCTAAAAAACCACGATTACTTTTTCTAGATAACATTAAAGTCCTATTTTCTATTCTCGTGATTTTCCAGCATGCAAGAGTCACTTATGGTGGAACAGGCTGGTGGTACTATATTGAACTTCCTCCAACTGATATTTTTAGTATAATATTTTTTATACTTTTGAGTTCAATTGGAGGTTTTTTTCAAGCCTCACTCATGGGTTTATTCTTTTTAATGGGGGGTTATTTTACTCCTAAAAGTTATGATCGAAAAGGAGTGCGTTCATTTTGGAAAGAACGAATTCTTCGCCTTGGACTTCCTATCTTATTGTATGTCGTGATAATAAACCCAATTATGGTTTATTCATTAAATGCATTAGGAATTTATCCATGGCCATTACCAGGTTCAATACTAGGCTTCTTAACATTTTGGGGACCTATGTGGTTTCTTGTTGTTCTATTAATTTTTACTGCTGGTTATACTCTTTGGCGCCAAATAACAAAGATAGAAATTATACAACGACATATCCCTAAAGAATTTTTAATCCCGAAATATTTATACCTATTTCTAATAGCTCTTGGTTTAGGATTTAGTACTTTTTTAGTTCGTATATTCTTTTCAATAGATGACACCTTGCTAGGATTACCACTATCTTTTATAATTCAGTATATTATGATGTTCATCACTGGGGTTATCATTGTTCGATATGATTGGATCAAAAAGATAACTAAAAATCATGTTAAAGTCTGGGTTATTATAATAACAGCTGCGTTTCTCTTATTTTTTGCTTATGCCATTCCTGTTTTAGGTTTTGAAACAGATTATAGTGTTTTAATGGGAGGATTCAATTTACACGCTCTAATATTTGCTTTAGTAGAAAATATTATTTCTGTGGGAATGATTTTTGTGCTACTTAAGATTTTCTATGCAAAATTTAACAAACAGGGTAAAATACTTCAGAATCTATCTTCTAGCGCATTTTATATATACCTTATTCATCCTCCGATATTAGTTTTAGTGTCCCTTGTATTTTTATTCACACCCCTTTTACCTGCTGTAAAATTAGCTATAGTGTTTCCTTTAACAGTGCTCTTTTGCTACTTATTAAGTCATTTTGTTCTTGAAAAAATTCATTTGAGAAAAAGTATAAAACTAATTCGTAATAGTTAGAAGAACTCTCTTCTTTATTCTTTTTCAATTTTGTCTAAATTATATTTCTTTTATGCACGAATTAGAAAAAATTTTAAGAAAATCTGTTAGAAATCAATAGTCTTTTCATCTTCGATGTTCGATATGGATCACTTCAACAAAAAGGGATAACCTTATTGTACAAAATGCATGAAAACCATAACTATATAAAAGAATAATGTCTAAATACCTAAAAAAAGGATGAAAAACTTTCTCATAAGGATCTCCATACTATTAATCATTTACCTAAAGTTACATAATGTCAATAATAGTTAATAATCAATATATAACGTGAACGATCACGAAAATATCTATTTGATTCATGTTTGGGATCGATCACTGACAATACAATTAATGTAGGATTCTGATCATTTATCATAAAAATGTTTATATAATTTCATTGCTTTATTTTTTATTCAACGGAAAAAAAGATACCAGATCAATTTTGAATCAATAAAATTAAGTAAGTGATAAATGAATGGAAGGATCCGTATTAGTGATTGGAGGGGGTATCGCGGGAATCCAAACCTCCTTAGATCTAACAGAATTAGGTTTTAAAGTTTACTTAGTAGAAAAAACTCCTTCAATTGGAGGAAGGATGGCTCAACTTGATAAGACTTTTCCTACAAATGACTGTAGTTTATGTATTCTTGCGCCAAAAATGGTTGAAGTGTTTAGAAATCCTAATATTGAATTAATGACATATCATGAGGTTCAGAAGGTTTCTGGAAAACCAGGGAATTTCACAGTTTCAGTGCTTAAGAAACCACGTTTTGTTGATGAAACTAAATGCAAGGGATGTGGTGATTGCGCTACAAAATGCCCAAAGATAGAAGTTCCTAATTATTTTGACATGAATTTAGGTAATAGGAAATCTATATACATCCCATTTCCTCAAGCAGTACCTCCTGTATATTTAATCGATCCTAACTTATGTTTAAAACTTACTAAAGGAGTTTGTGGAGTATGTGAGAAGGTTTGTAAAGCAGAAGCCATAAATTATGAACAAAAACCTCAGGAAATCGAATTAAATGTTGGAGCTATTGTGGTAGCTACCGGATTTGATATGTATGGAGAAGAATTATCTTCTAGATGGGGTTATAATTATGAAAATGTTGTAAATGCGTTAGAATATGAAAGAATGTTATCTGCATCTGGTCCTTATGGAGGTCATATCCTTAGACCAAGCGATAAACAAGAGCCAGAAAAAATTGCATTTATTCAATGTGCTGGTTCAAGAGATTTCCACGAAGGAATTCCTTATTGTTCGAGTGTATGCTGTATGTATACAGCAAAAGAAGCGATTATTACTAAAGAGCATTCAGAAAATTCAAGTTGTTATATATTTAGACATGATATTAGAGCTTTCGGAAAAAACTTCTATGAATTTACCCAGAGAGCCCAGGAGGAATATGGAGTAAAATATTTCCAAACAAAAGTTAGCAAAATAATTGAAGATCCTGAGGCAAACGATTTAATCATACACTATGAAGATCTACAAACTGGAGAATTTAAAGATTTTAAAGCAAATTTAGTAGTATTAGCTACACCGTTAGTTCCTTCAAATGGAACAAGAGAATTAGCTGAAACTTTAAATATTGAATTGGATGAATACAATTTTTTCAAAGAAAAGAATTATTATGATAAATCTATATCTTCGAGAGATGGTATATTTTTAACTGGATTTTGTCAAGGTCCAATGGATATCCCAGAAACAGTTGCTGGGGCTAGTGGAGTAGCATCTCAAGTAGCAATGTTACTAAAATCAGCGAAATTCACTGAAGTTAGAGAAAAAATATTTGAAATTCCGGAGAAAGAAATAAAGATAACAGATGAACCTAGAATTGGCGTACTTATCTGTCATTGTGGGATTAATATAGGAAAATATATTGATATTCCACGAGTTATTGAACATATTAAGACTTTACCTAATGTGGTTTTTTGTGAGGATAATTTATATTCTTGTAGTTCTGATTCACAACAACGAATTAAAGAAGTGATTGACGAGTATAATTTAAATAGATTTATTGTAGCATCATGTACACCACGAACTCATGAATCATTGTTTCAAGAGACCTGTCAGGAAGCAGGATTAAACAAATACCTCTTTGAAATGGTCAATATACGGGATCAATGCTCTTGGGTTCATATGACGGAAAAGGAACTTGCTACTGAAAAAACTAAAGATTTAATAAGAATGGGGGTTGCTAAAACAAGGTTATTGAAACCACAATCAGAAGAGAAACTGCAAATAACTCAAACGGCATTAGTAATTGGTGGTGGTATATCTGGAATGACTGCTGCCTTGAATATCGCTAATCAAGGATTTAAGGTTTATCTTATAGAAAAAGATAAATTTTTAGGTGGAAATCTAAGATGCTTAAATGTATTATATCCAACACAGGAAGATGCTTCAATATTATTAAATGAATTCATTGAAAAAGTAATGAAAAATAAAAATATTCACCTTTTCTTAAATTCGAATCTAAAAGATATAACTGGATATATTGGCAATTACAATGTCTCAATCATTGATTCAGAAAATAATACCAATGATTTAAAAATTGGTACTATTATTGTAGCTACTGGGGGACAAGAATTTAAACCAAGTACTATTTTTCAATATAAGTTTAAAAATCATCATGTAATTACCCAATTGGAATTAGAACAAAAATTAAAAGTGGAGGATCTGTCTTGGCTTGATCACATTAAACGGGTCACAGCTATCTTATGTGTTAATGCTAGACAAAAAGATGGAATTACATACTGTTCTAATATCTGTTGTGGGAGTGCAATTAAAAATATCAATATTCTGAAGCAATTAAAAAGTGACCTTGAATTAGTAGTTCTTTATAGAGATCTTCAAATGAGTAAAAAAGAATTCGAAGAATATTATCGGGATCGAAGAAAGGATGCGATCTTTTTAAGATATAGTTTAGAAGAACCACCACTTATTAAAGATAAAAAGGGTAAATCCGAAAAGTATGAAATAAAGGTTTTTGATACCAATTTACAAGATTATATTGAATTTGAAACAGATTTGATAATATTAGCAACTCCTATGATTCCTGCCGATAATTTAGAAGAATTAGCTAAAATGCTCAAGGTTCCCTTAGATAAAAATGGCTTTTTCCTGGAGGCTCATGTTAAATTAAGACCACTAGATTTTGCAACCGATGGAATTTTCTTATGTGGATGTGCCCAATGGCCGAAAAATATACAGGATTCAATTTCACAAGCAAATGGAGCAGCTGGTAGAGCCAGTAGATTTTTAAGCGCAAAAGAAATTACAACATCAGGTTTAGTGGCTGAAGTGGATCCTGAGTTATGTATTGGATGTGGAACATGTGAGGAAGCATGTGCTTATAATGCAATAGAACTTACAAATACAACGAAAGAATTTGAAGAAGTTAGTATAGTAATTAAAAAATCAAAGATTAATCCGAATCTATGTAAGGGTTGTGGCACTTGCGCAGCAAATTGTCCAATTGGGGCGATTTCTGTAAAACACTATGATTTTGAACAAATTAAAGCTTTAATTAAAGCTCTGATAATATAAAACCTTGAAAAGGGGAACATAAAAGAAAATTCGAAATTTCGGTCCATATTATTTCTTATTTGACAGTAGAGTTATGAAAACTAATCAGAAAAAATAAATTCTTTCTATTTTTTTTCTAATCATTATCAGTTCAAATTATTGAAATTTGTATTAATCGAATGAAGTGAATAATATTACTGAGACTAAAAAGCAAAACGATTCAGAAGAATTCGATGATAATATCAACTCTTACCTTGAAAAAGTGTATGAACCTAACATAAGAAAATTATTGTATAGATGTTATCAATGTGTTCGCTGTAGTGGTGTCTGTCAACTTAGCAAGGTTCAAACTTTTGAACCCAGTAGAATAATACAAATGATTTTAGAGGGTTTTGAAGATAAAATAATTGAAAGTGGGGTTTTATGGGATTGCCTTACGTGTAATGCGTGCCTTCAAAATTGTCCTGAAGGAATTAATTTTGCAGATATTGTAAGGATGGCAAAATATAAAATGCGCAATTCTATGAATCAAAATCCAGATGATTATATTGCTCATAAAGGAGTATATACAACTATTTCAGAGATCATGAGTGAACCATATATAAAACCTGATAGATCTCTCGATTGGGTTCCTAAAGAGTGCAAGATTTCAGAGAAAGGTAATCTTATGTATTATGTAGGATGTATCCCATATTTTAATTTTGAATTTGAAAATTCAGATTCTATTGCCGAAAGCACTTTAAAATTATTATGTAAGATCGAAAAAGAACCAATAGTACTACTTAAAGATGAAATTTGTTGTGGACATGACCTATATTGGGGCCAAGGAAAACTTGAAGCTTTTATTAATTTGGCAAAGAAAAATACCAAAAGGATTGAAGAAACAGGAGTAAAAACTATTGTTACTGCTTGTGCAGAATGTTATAGAACACTTAAAGTAGATTATCAAGATCTATTTGAAGATTTTAATCAAAAGTTTGTTGTGAAGCATTTAATTGAATACATTTATGAAAAATGGAAACAAGGACAAATCGAATTTAAGAATCCAAAACAAACAGAACAAAAGATTCCATTTACATATCATGATCCATGTCGTTTAAGTAGGTTTTTACCCCGCGATAGTAATATAATAGAAAATGTACGAGAGATTTTTTCGCATCTAAAAGAAATCGGATATAAATTTACAGAAATGGCTCATAACAAGACTGATGCTCTATGTTGTGGTGTGAGTTCTTGGATGAATTGTAACGACCGTTCAAAAGCTTTAAGATATAAAAGACTTCAGGAAGCAAAGGATGTCGGAGAAATATTAGTTACTTCATGTCCTAAATGTAAAATGCATCTAACTTGCCTGCAAAATGATTATGAAGATATTGCTTCAATAGAAATATTAGATTTTTCAGAATTCTTAGTAGATTTTATAAATATTGTTGATTCTAAAGAGAAGATGGAGGATGAAAAATAATGGAAGGTTCAGTTCTAGTTATTGGAGGAGGTATAGCAGGAATTCAAATTTCTTTAGATCTTACAGAATTAGGATTTAAGGTTTATCTAGTGGAAAAGTCACCTTCGATTGGAGGGAGAATGGCTCAATTGGATAAAAC
Source organism: Candidatus Hermodarchaeota archaeon (assembly GCA_048885705.1). Classification (GTDB taxonomy): domain Archaea; phylum Asgardarchaeota; class Lokiarchaeia; order Sigyniarchaeales; family SOKP01; genus Loki-b32. Next base: position 9,966 of record JBHLLJ010000106.1, read on the forward strand.
TTTTCCAACGTTAGACTGCTCATTATGTATATTGGCGCCAAAAATGGTTGAAGTATTTCGCAATCCCAATATTGAACTGATGACTTATCATGAAGTTCTTCAAGTTGATGGTAAACCGGGGAATTTTACTGCAAAAATATTGAAAAAACCTCGATATATTGATGAAACTAAGTGTAAGGGATGTGGAGAATGTGCTACTAAATGCCCCAAAATTATGGCTCCAAATCCTTTTGAAATGAATATCGGTAAAAGAAAATCAGTCTATATTCCCTTTCCTCAGGCTGTACCTCCTATATATTTAATTGACTCAGAAATGTGTTTGTATTTAAAAAAAGGCGTGTGCCAAATATGTAAAAAAGCTTGCCCCGCTGAGGCAGTAGATTTTGAACAACAACCAGAAGAATTTGAAATAAAAATTGGAGCTGTTGTAGTTGCAACCGGCTTTGAAATGCCTGTTGCGCAATTATCGTCGAGATGGGGTTATAGATTTGAGAATGTGGTAAGTGCTCTTGAATATGAAAGAATCTTATGCGCATCTGGTCCATTTGGTGGGCACGTTAAACGATTGAGTGATGAAGAAGAACCTGAGGTAATTGCTTTCGTTCAATGCGCTGGTTCTAGAGATCTTCACGAAAATGTACCTTTCTGTTCAAGTGTTTGTTGTACTTACACCGCAAAGCAAGCAATAATTACCCAAGAACATTCGGATAAATCAGAATGTTACGTATTCAGACATGACATTAGGGCATATGGCAAAAACTTTTATGAATTCACACAAAGAGCCCAACAAGAATATGGTGTGAAGTATTTTCAATCAAAAATAAGTACAATTGAAGAAGATCCAGAGACTAATGATTTAATTATCCATTATGAAGATTTAAAGACAGGTGAATTTAAGGATTTTCGTGCTAATATGGTTGTTTTAGCATCGCCCTTAGTACCACCAAAAGGAGTCCAAGAATTAGGAAAGTCATTAGGAATTGGTTTGGATAAGTATAACTTTTTCCAGGAAAAATCTTATTTTGATAAATTGAAATCTACGAAGGACGGAATTTTTTTATGTGGGTTTTGTCAAGGACCAATGGACATTCCAGAGACAGTTGCAGATGCCAGTGGAGTAGCAGCGCAAATTGCGGATTTATTAAATTCTGTTAAATTTACTCAAGTGAAAGAGAAAATTTTTGATGTGCCAGAAAGGGTAGTTAAGATTACAGATGAACCAAGAATAGGTGTAATGGTTTGTCATTGTGGAATTAATATTGGGAACTATGTAGATATACCGAGAGTTGTAGAATATGTTAAAAAATTGCCAAATGTAGTTGTATGTGAAGACAATTTATACTCTTGTTCCTCAGATTCTCAGATAAGGATTAAGGAATTGATTGATGAATATAATTTAAATAGGTTTATTGTT
>JBHLLJ010000107.1:0-11135 GCA_048885705.1 Candidatus Hermodarchaeota archaeon
AGTATATGAAAACTAAAGTTGAGAAAACAGGAGCTCAAATAATAGATCAAAGAAGATTCAGAAAACTATTCTGGATTGGAGAGAAAGATGCTATTAAATTTGGTAAACAAATTCATGAAATATAGCAATAATAAACATTCAATTCAATGATTAGAAAAAAACAAAATATATGATATATTTTCAGGAATATTAAATTATGTACGTGGAGACTATCAAGTTACTCGATTACGTCATTTGCTTAAACAATGCTTGAAATTCTTCCTTTACAGAAGTCAATCCTAAACTTTCAAGCAATCCCATCGATTTTTTGCTAAGAGAATAAAAAGAACGAGGTTCAGAGCGTTTATATTCCGTTCTTTTCTCATTCCTAATAAAATTATTATCTTTTAGGATTTTAAGATGATAATTCAAGCTATTTTCTGGAATAGATGGTAATAATTCCCTTAATCGGCTAAATGAGAGAGACTTTTCACTAGCTAATAACGTAAGTAGTATCTTATATCGGGTTTTCTCTGATATAATTTCTAATTCTTTCCTTCGATTCTCAATTTTTTTTGGAGTTTCCAAATCTTTTACCTCCTATAATTTAAATTTAGTTTTTCATCTAATTCCATGTTAAATATGGATAAACAAATATTTAAATTTAACTCAAAATTAATTGAGGCAATTGTTATTGATATATAATAATTTATAGTATAAATGAATTTCTATATCATTTTACATAAATTGGGAAACGAAAATGCAAGTTTCACATGATAATGCATGGGACGATTTTTTAGAGGAATTTACTAATATCTTTTCTGTTTATGATCTAAATAAAAACAAGATCTTTATATGTGGTTCCTATAGTGATGAAACTTTTCCTACACTTCAAGAAGTTCAAAATATAGTAAATAAAGTTGAAAATAACCTTGGATTTTTTGAAAAAGAATTTAGACGTACCCATCTCGAGAATCTGATTTTAAAATTTGATCTTATTGCTAAATTTTCGAATGAAATCATCATGATTATTGAACATGATAAAGGAGGCCACATGATTGAGATGGGAATTATTCTTTCCTTTAAAGAATATTTTGAAAAGACAAAAGTATTGGTATTAAAAGACGTTGAAATAACAGATGTACTTAAGAGAGGAGGTCTATTAACACCTTTCTTTAAGGAAGAAGAAAGCTTATTTTATTTTGAAAATAAAGAAATTTTAAGATCATACTTAATAAAGTTATATCATTAAGATTTCAAAAAAAATAATAACCCTTATTGTCAGGTGCATAGGATTTACATATGGATTTGGTTTAATTTTCTTTTTTGAAATTTATATTCACGGAGATTAAATAAAAGAAGAAAAAAGTTAATTTTAATTAGTTTAATCTATTATATGATTAATTTTATCCTCTAATGTTCTGCATATAAAAATTTCTTTTCAATAATTTTCCTATACATATCATCCATATCTTCTGCAGGAACAATCTCCTCTTCTTTTTTATAGAGAGTCATAGCATCTGATCCACAAGTTACAACACAATTTCCACATCCAATGCATCTATCTAAATTTACTTTAGCCTTTTCATCGAATATTGTAATTGCATCCATTTGACATCGCTCTACACAAGTTTCACATCCAGTACATAAATCAGGATCTGATTGGGCATAAAAATTTGAAGAATAGTATTCAGTAGGTCGTGGGAATTTTTTTGCCATGGTTAAAACTCCACAACAACAACCGCAACATGCACACATAAACACAGGATTTTGATTATTTTGTGGTTGGAGCACAAAACCTTCCTTTTGGTATTTATCTAAAAGATCAAAGAATTCATCTTTAGTAACTTCTTTCCCAACACCATTTTCTATTGTAGCCTCAGCAAAATCATTAAATAAAACACAACAACGACGTTCATCGGATAATTTACATGGATTTTCAAGCAGATCATTAGTTTGCCGACAAACACATTCTATCAAAGAAATTTTTCTCACTTTAGTATTGACTATATCTCTTACATTATCATAAGTGCCTACATGATACTCAGGTATAAGACTTTTCTCTACTGGAATCGTGTGCATTTGTGATGGAGTGTCCTTACGATGAAATTCTTTATAAAAAGTTTCCAGCGTATAATCATACGCTAACTGGGCAAACTCTTTGGTCAATCTGTTCACTTGATATTCAAATATTCCTACTGCCCATTGAGCTAAACTATACATTTTTAGATTTTTTTCTCTATCAAAGAATAATGGACCACCCGAAATTGCTCCCTTTTCTGCTAATCCATCTAAGATTTCCTCTAATTCCTCTAAAGATATAGAAATGCCACTTCTATTCACCCGTCTATGAATTCTTTTTAAAGGTTCAGCAATTGACCCCAGATTCATAGCGATTTTAGCCTCTTCAGGAGTAAATAACATTTCTAATAATCTAATTTCTTTTGCATCTTCAGATGCAGGAAATCCAACTGGCATACTCTCATCTATTTTTCTACGGAGCTCATTATAAATAGCATCTTCACCTACCATTTCAATCACCATTTTTTTTAAAGTAGTTTTATTAAAAATTGAATTTCATATACAAAAAAGTAAAGTAGATATATATGTTTTATAGTGCTAAGACTTTGAATTTATCCCAAATTCTATTATATTTTTATTTATCATATTAATAGCATTTATAAATTGAATTTTGGATTAAGCAAAAATAAAATTTTGAAAGAAATTTTAAATAAGGAAAAGACATATTTAAACATTGGAAAAAATCCCAATGATAACAAAAAAAGTATTAAGTTAGGAATAAAAATAAATAGAAATGAAAGGAGTAGAAAAATGAAGGATTTAACTGTTATTTTAAAAAATAAACCCGGTACTCTAGCTGATATGGGAGAAAGTTTAGGCAAAATGGGAATTAATATGGAAGGGTTGTGTGGATTTCCATTGAAGAATGAAGCTGTTGTCCATATTTTGGTTGAGGATGAAGAAACAGCTCGTTGGGCTCTCGAAGACGCAGGGTTTGAAGTACGCGCTGTACGCGAAGTAATTGTTATGGATATCGGTCATATTGTGGGAAAACCCGGCACAGGAGGAAAGATGGCCCGTAAAATTGGAAATGCAGGTGTAAATATAGATTTAATCTATTTTGCTGAGAATAACAGAATAGTTCTCGGTGTGGATAATATAGAAAAGGCTCGCAATGCTTTGAAATAATTATAAGATAAGCACATGAAAAAGCATATTCAGATTTAACTTTATCTTTTTTTATTTATCTTTTATTTTAACTCAAGTCTTTGATAATGATTTAAAACAAATATCCCGACAAAAATATGCAAACATAAATAAGTATTATATTTCCATGTGACTTCATAAGAATATATTTATTAAGTGGGGTTATATTATGAGTTTTGAGGAGTTATATTCAGTTTTAAATAAAAGAGGGTTTTTTAATACTTTTCAGGTACTTTCACAATTTAAAGAGTATAAAGCTGAAAAAGGGGAATTTTATAGAATATTGATTGATTTTAGTAATTATAATTCTTTTTTACGGATTAAGGATAAATTGTTGGAATCAAAATTGATTAGGCTTGAAACAAATAATGGGCAAGAATATATTGGACTTACAAGTAAAGGAAAATCGGTATACGATAGTTTAGTACATCTTAATGAGTTGATTAATGAAAAAAATTAAATAAAATAAAAATTCCAGAACTCATTCATTATTAGCTTTATTATTCTCTAAATATGGAAGTCTTTTTATTTCCATAGATGTTCCAGTAGCTTTTATTAATTTTTGGAAATCTTGTCCTGGAATTTGCAATGTTTCAGTGTTAATGTTTGGATGACAACAAATTTCTTCCGCATTCCATATAATTTCATCAATAATGAAAATTACCTTATTATTGGTATCATTTATTAACCCAAGTGGAGAAACAGCGCCAGCAGTAATACCTAACACCTTAGAAAGATCTTCATGTTCAGCAAAACGAACTTTCGGAGCATTTATCATTTTCCGAAATTGGTTTAAATCAAGACGTTTTCCATAAGGAATAGTAACTAAATATAATTGTCCAGATTTTTTGTTTTTTAAAAATAGATTCTTACAATGAGTTCCTGGGATATGTCCACAGTGTATTCTTGCCTCAGGTACAGTATAAACTGGTGGATGACTATGCAAAATATAGCGAATTTGATTTTCAGTTAACCAATTTTCTAATGAATCATCCATTTTTCTCATTTATATAAATATTCTTTTTTTTATTTTATTTAATCTATCTAAATGATTTCTTAAGACAAAACTAGTCATAATATCCTTAAAAATATCATATTTATTTTAGTATTTATAAATAATATCTAATTTTCTTAAGTGGTAACAAGGTGTAAAAGATGGAATCATTACCAAAAATAGTACCCATAGAGCTAGAAGAAGTGACACCACGTACACTGCTCGTTAATTTCAAGGATTATTTCGACCTAAATGCAGGAGCAATTATATTAAATAATTTTATTATCGTTATTGATACCCTTATGTATCCAAGACAAGCAAAAATGTTTAGAGAAAAATTGGAAGAGAAATATAATTTACCGATAAAATATCTCTTCATCACTCACTTTCATGCTGATCATCATTTTGGTGTTGCTTCATTTAAAGATGTTGAAATTTTTGGTTCTTCTATTTTAATTGAGAATATGAAGAAAAGAAAAAAGCAAAATTGGACAATTGAGGGTTTTAATGAATGGAAAGAAGAAGAACCAAAATTAGCAGAAATAATTGATGAAATAGAAATAATAATTCCTTCTAAGGGATTTGAAAAGCAGTATATTATACACGATGAAGGTTTGAAGGTAGAATTTTATCATTCAGGAGGACATACTGGATGTTCTTCCTATGCTTATTTTCAAGAAGAGAAAGTATTATTTTCAGGAGACCTGATTGCTGCAGGATTTTGGCCATTTATTAGTGATCCAACGGAAGATTTCGAGGGGTGGATAAGATCATTTGAATATATGTTAACGCTGGATATTGAAAAAATTATTCCCGGACATGGACCAGTAGTAGAGAAAAATTATATTAAAGAACAGTTAGAGTTTATGAAAAAATTAAGAAAAAATGTATTGAAGGCAATTACTGAAGAAAAGGGAAAAGACCAGATAGAAGTACCAGAATATAATCATGAACCCGCAGAGGATTGGCAGATTCCCCGTGCCTTAGATCATCTTTTTAAATATTATTCTGACTCAATCTAATTGGCTTTCTTTTTTATTTCACTTTTAATATAGTCAATGTTTTCTTGAAGTGTCTCCATTATAGGGTCATCTCCCATTTCAAGGTTATTTAAAATTTGAATAGCGTCTTGAAATAGTTTTAAAGCTTCTGGATATTGAGATGGCTTATAATAAATTCCTGGAATTTTCGAATATGTATATGAAAGACATTGTATTGCCGTAATTAAGATCCAAGATGTTATTAGAAGCGCCAATATCCATTCTATTATTGGCTGACGGGTAATAAAAAATAATATCAATATAACTCCTACAAGGAACCCATGATCTGCTAAATATCTTTTAAATGGTGGACCCTTATACAATTCAGACCTGGGGCTTTGGTACATTAATATACTAAACAATACAATATAGATAGAAGATCCAATAAAACTAAATAAAGCTACAAATGTATGAAAGGCACCGAAAGCGAATCTGTATGTTTCATCTGGAATTATTCCAACCAGAGCAATACAAACACTGGTAAAAATAGAAACCCCTGTCGCCAATCTTCTAATATGTTTTGAAATATTTACTAATTCTCTTTCCAGATAAATATAAAAAGGGATTGATAATGTACCAAATACAACAAATCCTATGCTAAATAATGTCTTCGCTTCCCGTTCCCCCAACATACTTATTGTACTATTTAGTGGGCTAAATCCGGGAGTGGAAAGTATTGTTATTGGCATCATAATTAATATAAATAAAGCCCCAAAAAAGCCAAATAAAACTTCCATTCTACTTTCTTTTATTGCAACCATAATTTTTTCTTCTTAAAATAAAAAATTATATATTATAATACAACTGATATTTATAAGAAAGTCACATTACTATATAAAAAGTGATTTAATGAGTAAATTCAAACATAAGATAACTGTAATTGGTGACGGATTTGTAGGGAAAACTTCCTTGATAGCAAAATTCACTCAAGGAGGTTTTCAAGAAGAATATATTAAAACTATAGGAGCACTATTTTCTGAATATATTGAAGAGAGAGATGGAAATCGGTGGGAATTATTTTTTTGGGATATAGCAGGTCAAGATGAATTTCATTTCCTGCGACCAGCTTTTTATAGATCAAGCCGAGCTTCTATAATAGTTTTTTCTCTTGAGGAAAATGATTTAGGTAGAAATAGTTTTAAGCATGTTACTGACTGGTATAAAGAAATTAAAAAATTTTGCGGAGAAATACCAATTGTTCTTTTTGGAAACAAAGTGGATTTAGTTGATGAGAGTAAATTAGATAATGAGAAGATTCAAAAATTAGTAAATAAGCATAGTTTTATTGGTTATTACCACACTTCTGCTAAGACAGGCCAAAATGTGGAAAAAGCCTTTAGAGCGATAATTGGAGAATTACAGAATAAATATAAAGAGAAAAACTTAGTTCAAAATCCATAAAGATATTTATTAACTTAATTATTTAATCACAAATAACACTTCAAGTTAAGAATTTTAGTTTTTCTTCAACATATCTTAAAAAATTATTTTAAATAATATGTCATGTAATAGATTTATATCATGGATCCTTTTAACATAGTAAAAATAATTGCTGCAGTAATAACTATTATTGTTGCTTTTACACTAGGATTTCGTGTATTGCGATTAAATCCTGGAGAGACCTTGAATAAATGGTTTGCTTTATTTTTTGCTTTATCATCATTAGGATTTTTACTTTATACAGTTTACCATTTAATAACCCCTGACTCCGGAATTCCCAAGGATCTTATTATTCCCTTTATGATTGCATCCCATATTTTTTTCAATTTTGCAGTTGTGTCCTTAGTAATGACTGTTTTTATCTTGGAAAAATTTAAAAAAGTTGCGATGAGTCCTAAATATTTTGGCACAATGATGGCATTATTTATTGTCATGAGTTTTGGATATTTTATTCCTATTTGGACACCATATTTAAATGAAAATGATTGGAATAATGACTTTGTTAATACTATTACCCCCCCTCCATGGTTTATTTTCGTAAATCTTCTCAGAATAGGATTATCAATTTTTGTTATTTACAAATATGCTCTCATGACTAGAAGAATAGAAGAAAATACAAAAAAGAAAGTAAAATGGTTTTTTATCGGAATTATTTTTGCAGTTGCTATGCTTCTTTTCAATTTAATCGGAGGGTTAATAGGAATTACAATTATATCCGTTTTATTTGAAATAACAGCATTAATCGCACTTGATATCGGAATAATAGCAGTATTTAAAGCTTTTTTGCTTTAATAGAGTCAATATATTATTTAACAATAATTTTTCTCTCTCAATATAACTTTTAGTATTTAATGAGATTTTTCATCGCATCAATACTCACATTTCATTTTTTGATTAAATCTTTTTTGTATAAATTAATTAGAGGATTAAATTAGATTCTTTAAATTATTAAGTCTAAAATTTATACTCTCAGGACGATAAGATGAAAAAGTTAGCAGAAAAACTTAAAAAGGTTGATATTGAGTTGCCCAAATGGACAAGAAAGGTCCTATACGACCATATAATAGAAGTTTGCGAAGATCTTAAAAATCATAATAAGTTCAAGTTAGGAACTATTGCCACAAATTAAAAAGTTCTACCAATCTTTAATATTCAATAGTTCAATTCTAATTCTTCTATTTCAATGCTATTTATACGCTTCAATAAGATTTATATTTTCATCTGTTATATTTTTCTTTATGCCAATATATATACTTGCAACTAAGCTTCAAAATCCTGACTTATTCCAAAAAAGAAAAGAACAAGGAGCAAAATGGTTGAACCTAGTCAGAGAAAAAGTTCCAGATATTAAATGGATCGCACATTATGCTATATTGGGTCCATACGATTTTCTCGACATTTTTGAAGTAAAAAATGAACAAGATGCTGTTAAAGTTTCGTTACTTTCTCGTTCTGCTGGAGCTGTTTTTGCTGAAAGCTGGACGGCCATTCCTTATACAAATTTTCTTAATTTGGTTGAGGACTTGAAATGATATAAAAGTTTCATTGGGTAACAAATATTAATTTCTAAAAATAATCTGTTAAGCGGATAAGTTATGGAAGATGGAAGAGAATTATTAGCCTATTGTGGACTTCATTCTGGTGGTTGTGCTGGCTACTCAGGTGAGATTGCTAAATAAACCAATCATTTGCAGACTATTTTGAGTAAATATCATTTTGATATAACAGCAAAACATTATTTTTCCAAGGATCTCAAGGAGTGTAAAAAATTTTCTAAAATGCTTCAGTTTTTCACTTAAAAGTGTGAAAAGATCTGCAGAAAGAAAACTGATGTTGATACAGAATGCAAAATTAAGAAATGTTGCAAAGATAGGGGATTCTTCGCATGCTATGAATGTAACAATTATAATAGATGTGAAAATTTAAAAGCTCAAGAAAAAGCTCACGGTGATTCATGTCTAAAGAACTTTCAAGCTACGAAAGAAATGAGAATTGATAACTGGTTAAAAAATGGAAAAATATATTGGTTTGGTAGTAAAATTGAACTCTAATTTTATCCTTATATATCTCGACTTCATGGGAATAACCTGAAATTTTTTTACAAGTTTAAAAAGTTCTCTATTAAAATAAGCATAGAAATCATTTAGTTTTTAAAGATGTTAGAATTAATGCTTAAATTAAAAAAGAGGAAATATCAAAATTATAGATCTTCATTTGCAAAGAGATATCGGCATTGCAATCGATGTAAAAAAGAACTGAATATAGTCAACAATGAAGAAATTGTCTGTGTTTTATGTGGCGAGACTTTTTGTAATTGCTGTATAAACAGCCATCAGAAATATTGTTATAGTAAAACTCTGTAAACGTACTTAAATAAACAGATATTTGAAACATAATTATCTTGAGGTAATTTTAATTTAATTTCTCAAGTAAAGTTCATGATAGAGAATAAATTAATTATAAATCAGGATTCTGAGTTTCGTTGATATCATTTCTATTTTCAATCTCTTCCTGTATTGAAAAAACATGGATATGTCCATGGTAAATAAGAATTCTATATCTATCTTTAATTAATTGATCAGATTCAGTCATGCTCTAATTAGGAAAGGATTTTGTTTTTACTCAGAATCCAACTGTCTATGCTAAATTTTTGTGTCAAATTCTTGGTATTTTTAAAATCAGAATAAATTCTTGATTTTGGTATCCAGATTTCTGCGCCTCCTTTAAATTGAATTAACAAAGCTTTATTAGTCTCTCGTTGTATAGATCCAGCAACTGTTTTTTTTTCTCTATTTTTTCCAATATCTTCTTCAATAATATCATTACTTTCATTCATATTACTTTCAGTAATAATTTCCTCTTGTATGATGATATTACTTAATTTTTCATCCTTATTTTTGGAAGTAGAAGTAACAGTAGCACATTGGATTTTTTCTTTAAGGATATGGTTCATAAGCATATGCATTATTGTAAATTGGGCATATTCAAGTACTTTTGAATAAGATCCAATATGAATCCATAATTTGTTCTTTTCCTCACTTTCCCATTTAAAAGAAATCTGAGTCTTATTATCTTTAAAAGTATGATAACTTGACCATGAATTAATCTCTTTCTTTAATACTTGAAGTATGTAAACCATCTCTTCTAGTGAGAATTTAATTATTTTTCCTTCTCCGCTACTTGGCTTTTCCCAAGATCCATCATTCTTGCTTTTTATTAATCTAAAAAACATATATGGTTCACTTTTTAGAGCGCTTTGAATAATTAAGCCTACTTTTTGCCCAAAAAAACTATAATTATGATTGTCAACCATAGATCTATTAATAATCATATCTTTTTAAAGAAAAACAGAGTAAAAGTTTAGTATTATTGTCGAATAAACTTAGAAATCCAATATCATAAATTTTTTTTTACAATTAATATTCCATCTCTTTATGGAAATAGACATTAATAAAAAATCTGAAAGAGATGTCATAAAATCTACTCAACAGCCTAATACAATTACCACATTAAAACGTGATTTTGAAGCACTTGGTATCAAACCTGGATTAATATTAATAATGCATAGCTCATTAAGTAAGATAGGTTGGACAGTAGGTGGTGCAGTTGCTCTAATAAAAGCATTAATGGAAACCCTTACTGATGAAGGAACCTTGGTGATGCCTACTTTTTCAGGTGATAATACAGACCCTTCTTTTTGGGAAAATCCTCCCGTACCAAAAGCTTGGTGGGATGTAATTCGTAATGAAATGCCCGCTTATCAAACCGACATCACACCTACAAGAGGGATGGGAGTAGTGATAGAGACATTTAGAAAATGGCCTAAGGTTTTACGCAGTAATCATCCAATCTCTTCTTTTGCCGCCTGGGGGAAACATGCAGAATTTATTACTAGAAACCATGAATTATTAGCTGATTTAGGGGAAAATTCTCCATTAGCTCGTATTTATGAGCTTAATGGATTTATACTGTTAATAGGTGTTACCCATGAAAATAATTCTTCTCTACATCTTGCTGAATATCGTAGTAATTTTGCAAATAAACGGAAAAAGTTAACAGGTTCTGCAATATATGTAAATAATGAACGGAAATGGGTTAAATGGGAAGAATTAGATCTATATATTGATGATTTTGAACTATTAGGCTCAGATTTTGAATCAAAAATCAATTATACACCTAGTAAAGTTGGATTAGCAGAGGCAAGATTATTATCACAGAGGGAAATGGTAGATTTTGGAGTTGAATGGTTTGAGAAAAATCGATAAAAAGTAATATCCTAAATTTTTACTTCAAGTTTTCTCAACTCTCTGCGTAGATCCACTTTTGGCGAATAAAGTATAGTTTTCATTTTTATTTTTCTTGCATATAGCAAACATATTGGAATGTCGTCAATGAACACACACTCCTTTGGTATTAACTTATACTTTTGAACTAGTTTTTGATATATTTCAGGC
>JBHLLJ010000108.1:0-11053 GCA_048885705.1 Candidatus Hermodarchaeota archaeon
CTAAGAATTATTTCATATTTTTAATATTTTTCTTATAATCTTTTTATTTTTTAAAATGCTTGTAATAGATATTAATTAAGACAAATGCAATGGTATAAAATGACAAAGGAATCTATAGTAAAAAAGTACCCCACTATCGCCTGCTGTGGATTAGACTGTGGGTTATGTCCAGTTTATTATACTGAAGGACCTTCAAGATGTCCGGGTTGCTGTGGTCCTGATTTTTATAATAAACATCCATCATGTTCAATAATCACTTGTTGCGTTAAAAATCATAAGTTTGAAACATGTGCAGAATGTAATGAATTTCCATGTTCAAAAATAGATAAATGGGATAAATTTGACTCTTTTATCTCTCATCGTGTTTCTCTTTCAAATTTAAGATTAATTAAAAAGGAAGGTTTAAACAAGTTCCTCACACAACAAAAGAAAAGAATCGGATTTTTAGAGAATATGTTAGAAAACTTTAATGATGGTAGATCAAAAAGCTTCTTCTGCCTTGCTACAGCCCTCATACCTTTAGATGATTTAGAATGCGCATGGAATAAAAGTACCGAGCAAATAATGCTTAATGGAATAAAAAAAACTGACCTAAAAACCAGAGCAAGTATTTTAAAAAAATATTGTAATCAGTATGCCGAAAAAAAGAATATAGAATTAAAAATAAGAAAAAGATAAGTTTATAAATAAAGCGATAAGGTATTTTTACAAAAAAGTGAATTTTTTTAAATAAAGGTGAAATCAATGGAATCGGATCGTGAATCAATATTAAAGAAATTTTATATGAAATTTTTTCTTGTTGCTATAATAATGCTAGGTACTGGAATTAGTTTAGTGTGTGTGAGAACTTTATTTATGATCTATGCAGATCCTGGGTCTCCAGAAGAGGTGGAATTCTATATGAATTTTACTTATACACTTTCGGCTCTTATGATGCTACTTATACAATTAGGATTAGCATTGTTTTGTTTTTCATCATTTTGGGGTGCTATGTCTGATAGAACGCTTCCAGATAATATTAGAAGAGGAATGGTTATTACAACTAGTATTAGTATTATCTCACTAGCATTATTCATGATTTTTGGGGGATTTTTAATTTATTAATAAAAATACTTTTTTTATATTTATGTTTCTATGACCACCTAAGTATTTATTTTCAGTTGAAAGAGTAGAAACAGTTTTGGAGAAATGTAATAAAAGAATAGCGGATGAAGAAATCGATCTAAAAGACATAAAAACCAAATCGAAAAACCTTAGATACAATCTTAATAAAATCGCTAAATATAAATCTATAGAATTAAGACTTAAAAGAAAATAAAAAGATTTTATTTACATCTAGCTTTTAGAGATTATAAACTTAATTAATAATTAGGAGTTCCTATTTAATGAGTATCTTTTATGGCGGACCAATTATAACAATGAATGAGGAGCAGCCTATAGTAGAAGCGGTAGGGATAAAAGGAGAGAAAATCATTGAAACTGGATCATTAATACAAGTTAAAAAAAGCTTAGGGAAGGATGCGATATTAATAGATTTAAAAGGTAAAACTCTCATTCCTGGATTTATAGACTGTCATATGCATCCCATTTCATACATTATTTTATTATTGAATTATGATCTATCAGCTGTTAAAAGTTTAAAAGAGCTAAAGAGCATATTAAGACAAGCAGCAGACAATAAACCAAGAGGAGAAATGATTTTTGGTTTAAGATTGAAAGAAGAGGAATTTGAAATTCCAAGGTTACCCACTAGATGGGATTTAGATGAAGTTTGTCCAGAACATCCCGTGTTTATTATAAGGTATGATGGGCATATTGGCATTGTTAACACAAAAACCTTAGAATTAGTTAATGTTAACTCAGATACAATTGCTCCAGAAGGTGGTGAAATTCAGAAGAATGATGAGGGTGACATAACGGGTATTATATCAGAAAAGTCATTAGAGATGGTTATTTCTAAATTACTCAAATATCTCCTTCCTAAAATTAATACTTTGAAAGAATCTTCTGGAAAAGCTTTTAAAGAATTTGCAGAAAATGGAATAACTTCTATTCATGGTAATCTTGAGGCTGAAGGTGGGCGAATAGAAATATATAAATCAATTCAGGATAAAATATTTCAAAATTGGTATGCGATGATATCAACAGATAAACCAAAGAAATTATTGAAATTTAAAAAGCCACCTTTGGATGGTGGGAAGAAAGAAAGTAAATTTAAAATTGGCACTTTAAAGCTTTTTCTCGATGGAACTTTTGGAGCAAAAACAGCTTTTATGTGGGAACCTTTTTCAGATGCACCGGATTCATGTGGATTTTGTGTTGTTAATGAAAATGAGATTTATGAAAAAATGAAATTTGCCCATACCAATGGATTCCAAATTGCAATTCATGTTATTGGAGATAAAGGCAATAGAATATGTGTGGATTTATATAAAAGATTGTTAACAGAGTTTCCAAGAGACGATCATCGACATCGAATTGAACATGCATCAATGCTGACAGATGATGTAATAGAAGATATGAAAGAATTGGGAATAATTGCCTCATGTCAGCCACCTTTTATCAATTCTGAATATAACTGGTTAGAAAAAAGATTAGGAAAGAAAAGATGTAAATACACTTATCCTATGAAATCTATAATTGATGCTGGAATAATTTTAATATCTGGTTCGGATTGTCCAGTTGAAGACCCTAATGTGATTATGGGACTCCATGCTTTAGTTAATCGTAATGGATTTGTTCCTGAGCAATGTATAACAATGGAAGAAGCTCTAAAAACTTATACTATTAATGCTGCTTATGGGGCATTTGAAGAAAATGTTAAAGGAAGTATTGAAGTTGGAAAATTAGCAGATTTAGTAATATTAGACAGAAATCCTCTTGAAGTTCCAAAAGATAAAATTAAAGATATTCAAGTCATTGAGACAATAATAAGAGGAGAAATTATATTCGAAAAACATTAGTCAATTCTGATTTTTAATAAAAAAATGAAAAAGTAAAAAAGATCTTAAATTTCAATCATTTACTCCACCGCGATATACGAAATAGACTAACAAGTAGAGCATGGCAGCTAGAACACCAATACCAATAACTGAAATTATTATTATCCATATCCAGGAATAATCGGGTGGAGGTTTATAAGATCTATGTATTAAATATACTTTATTCGCACTTCCCGCAGTAATATATTGACCATTAGATGAAATTTCTAATGCCCCAACATAACCCCCTACAGAAAAACTCCAAATAGGAATGTTGTTTGTATTGTTAAAAAGATAAACTTTTCCACCGGTAGTTCCAACAGCGATATACTGACCATCGGATGAGATTGATACATATCTCACATATTCATCAATAGAACAGGACCATAATGGATTAGGATTTGAACTATTGAATAGGTATAAATTATAGTAACTGGCAGCAACAATGTATTTTCCATCAGATGAAATTGCTACCCTTCTTGTGTTTCCTTCAATAGAATATGTCCATAAAGGATTAGGATTTGATCTATTGAAGAAATAAACATCATCACCCCAACTAGCTGTAACAATATATAGTCCATCAGAAGAAATAGCAATTGCATTCACATCATCTGCTGTTTCATAAGACCATAAAGGTGTAGAGTTTGTTTTATCAAATAGACGGACATATTTATAGTCTCCGATAACAATATACTGTCCATTCGACGAGAGAGTCCCAAATGGCCAGGTACTTTCTGTTGTATAGTTCCAAAGAGGTTCATTGGTTGTTTTATTCAAAAAATAGATTTGATGATCCCAATATCCTCCTGTAATAATATATTGTCCATCATCTGAAATAACTGGTCCCTGTGCTGGAAAATAATACCATAAAGGCGTTGAATTGGTTTTTTCGAATAGATATACCCTTCCACAATCGCTTCCTACTGTAATATACTCTCCATTAAATGACATCGAAACTTTCCGTACTTCTCCCAATGTATCATGGTCCCATAGGGGGGTGTTGCTCGTATTATTAAAAAGATACACATAATCATCTTTACTTCCCACTACAATATATTTCCCATCAAATGATATATCAACAGAATAAACAGAATCTCCTACTTCATATATCATAACTGAATTACTATTATTAGCTAAACCATCTATGATAAAAGGGTTGGCTCCATTGATAAGGGAAATTTCAAAAATAAAAGTCCAAATTAGAATGTATTTAAAAACCTTTTTTTTCCGCCTCATTTTTCTCTCCTTATAGATTTCAGAGTACTATTAGGTAGATAAGAAAAAGCCTATATAAATCTTTGATTTTTTATTTCCTAATGCAGCTTTTTACTGACATTTCGAGCAACAATATTAGATATATTCCAATCATTTAGCTATAATCTAACAGCAAAATGATTTTAAAAATATGATCAATTAATAACAAGGAGAAACAAAATACATAGAAAAACTTGACTTTAACATAACTCTTTTGTTCTATTATCACGGAATGCTTTTAGCAATAAGAGGTATTGCTAGCATAATTACAGGAATAATCTTCATAACTTTTTATGATACGGGTTCTTTAGAATCTGGAACAGCTTTGCAGGCTGGAATAATTTTCTTTTTTGCCGGAATAGTTCTTCTTATAGCTAGAAAGAAATCTTTTAATTATTATAAAAAAAGTGGAAATCCCGTTTACTGATGATTATATATAATTTCAATCTTAATTAATCGGTAAAATAGAGATGTTCATCGAAACCTGTTTCAGCAATTAAATCCTGGCCAAGTTTTTGAATTGCTTTTTTAGTAGGATTCTGTAAAATAAGTCTAGCGATATTAATAACTTTAGCTAATTTTGGGTCGGGGAACTCTCTTATAATTTGATCGTAGCGGCCAAAGTTAATTCCCGCTGTATATACGCCTGCACTTCCATGGCTAGCAGCACTACTAGTCTGCCAATGCTCAACTTTTACTTCGATATTGGATAAAAGATGGGAACAAAAAAACCATTCTAGATAAAGGTTCATTCTTTTCGATTTCCTTTTTGTGTCTTTCAACATCTTGAAAACACGATTTAATCGATCAGGATGGATTTGCCTAAAGACTCTCTCATAACTGTCATTCATACTCTCTCTAACATGATCCTTTATAAGTTTCATTATTTCTTCGACTTTCTTAGCCCTTTCTCCAGAAATTTCATGTTGAATGGCTTGCACATGTTGTTCAATCGCATTTTGGGTTTGTTGGCTCCTATCAATAGATGGTGATTGAGTACTTGAAGACTGTTGAGCTCTTGATGGAGTTGTAGTTCTTGGTTGAATTTCTGCTGGTACACTATAAATTTCTTTAGGTTTTAATGTAAAAAGAGCATCTAATTTTGAAGGATCCTCTTTTACTTCATTCAATTTCTCTTGTATATCTTGATTTGAATATCCAATAGATTGTAAGTAAAATGCTGCACTAGCTAGTTGGTTATCTAATGCAGATGAGGTACTTTGTGGTCCTCCAAATTCTTTTTCTATTTGCTCATCCGCTATCTTGCTAATTCTTCCTTCTTTAATCTGATTCAAGTTTAAGGATCCTAGTTTAGTAAGAATATACTGGATCTGATTATCCATTAAATAATTTAAATTGCCGGTAGGACCGATCATGAATGATACTTTTTCCATTTTCTTAAGTATATCTTCAAGATCTTGTTGAGTTTTTCCTTTTGAAATAATTAGAAAATGTTCTAAGAAATTTTTGTCAAAGCCGGCAATTATCCCTAAATATTTTTCATCATATTTATTAAGATGCCTTTGCAATTGATTTCCTTGCAGATCTGAAGGTAAATCAATCTGATATACCATGATATTATCCATAATCATGTACATATAGTCTGATTTTTGCATAGGCATCAAAAAATATACGTAATTTAACAGTCAAAAATTTATATTCCTAATAATAAAATATATTCAAGTCTTAAATACTTTACATTATAGTTACTTACGATATTTATTAGCTATTTTTCTTGCTAATTCCATTTGTTCTTTTGTTTCTAAACTACAAGGTCGTAATTTTCGAATCCATTTTACGGGATCCATTCCATTTGGAATGTAATCATTAAAAGCGGCCCATGCTACAACCATTATACCAGTTCTTCCACAACCAGCTACACAATGTACTACAATTGGATTTCTATTTATTCCAAGTTGGCCCGTAATATCTAAAAACTCTTTTAGTTGAGACTCTGTAGGCGTACCATAATCAGGTATATTTAAATGGAAATACTGAAAATCCTCTGGTACTTCATTCTTATAATCGAATTCAGAACAATTTATAATTGCTTTTATACCTTCTTTTTTATATCTTTCAAATAAGGAATTATCTGGCCACCAAGAAGCTGCTAATTTGTTCTTTGCAATCCAAGTGAATGGGACAGTTCTTTCGGGCATTCCATTCTTAGGCCAATACCACGGGCGAACCATAAAATCAGCATGTAATATTAAATCTAAACATTTTTTTTCAATTTATTAATTAAAAAACCCTATTTAATGTAAAGTTTAGGTCTAATTATTAAACCTTTTATAAAACCTAATTTTTGTAAACCGCTTAAATTAATCTTAAATTTATAAGTACAAAAGAAAAAATTATTATAACAACTTTTACTTGATGTTAGAATAATAAATATTTTAAAACTAAAAAAGAGGTGGAATAAAATTGAATAGACATATTTACCCAATTATTTTATACCTAGCAGTCGTTATTCCTAGTTTCCTTTTTCAAGTTATTGCACTTGGAGCTGAGGGCACACAAGATCTTACATACCTTATACCTTTCCAGAGTTTAATTATCGATGCTGCGTATGGAGTGTTCTTTTCACCATTGATTATGATAATTTTAATACAATGCTTTTCTGTTTTATTCTCTGTATTTTTCTTAAAATTACACAGAGTAATAAAGTTGAATCGATACGACTATTATATTTTAATAGAAGATTATGTTAAGTTGAGTTATTTGAGCATAGCAAAAAGAGTTCTTCTGTTAGGTTTTTTTGCTTTTAGTATTGGAATATTTTTATCTCAAATCATACCTACAGATATCATAATTGCACCTTCACCATCAATATATGAAGAACCAACTCCTTTTCTTAAAGCCTCAGTTACTAGCAATTTCATTCTCCCCTTTTTGATTTTAATTATAGAACCTATATGGTTACTTAGAGATTCGAGCATTATCTGTTCACTAAAGGAAGAAAAAAGGAAGAAAGAAAAAAGACTTTTACCAGATATAGAAGGGATCTATCATTATTTCCAAAGTAATTTTTCGGGATATGTAGGAATTGGGGCAATAATCGCAATAATTCTATTGATGTATGGTGCTATTCAGACTTTACATCCTGAATTGGGAGAGTTGGCTGATATTCCAGGAATTCTCTTTACACCTTTTATGCTATCTATTGTTGCATTACCGGGTTTAATTTTTCATGAATTAAGATTAGAAAAATTAAGGAATAAATTAAGAAATAAGTTGTCTAAAAAGGGAATTAGGTCGATAGAGAAAGTTCAAGATATTATTTAAAATACTTTTTAACCTTTAAGCATGTAAAGAAATTTTAAAATATCGATGGTAATCTATTCTATTAACACATTTAATGAAAATTATTAAAATATTTGGGACAAGAAACAATATTTAAAAAATGTAATTAAATTTATAATAATCATGAATGTATGGAAAGATGTTCCTTCGGGAGATGATCCTCCAGTTATTTTAAATGCAGTAATTGAAGTTATTAGCGGTTCGCGTGATAAATATGAGTATAAACCCGAATGGGAAGCCTTTTTGTTGGATCGTATTATTCCCTCATCGGTAATCTTTCCAGTAGAGTATGGTTTTATTCCCCAAACATGGTCAGATGATGGTGATCCTCTTGATATAATGATATTGAGTTATGAGCCCCTCGAAGTAGGGTGTATTGTGAAAGTTCGAGTAATAGGTGCCCTTATTATTGAAGATGAGCATGGAGATGATCCAAAAATTCTTTCAGTTTTAATTAATGATGCTAGATTTAGTGGTTATAATGATATTCAGGATGTACATCAACATAGGCTTAAAGAAATCCAAGAATTCTATGAGACATATAAAAGACTAGAACCGCATAAATGGGTTAAATTTAAGGAATGGTTAACCGCAAAAGATGCACAAGAAATTGTTAATTACTCAATCAAACTATTTAAAGAAAAGTGGGTATAATTAACAAAAAAATTGTATTTTGAATTATGGTTGATAAAGAAGAGCTAACTGCATTTGATACGAGGAAGTATCCCATACGTCCTCATGTTGGTGTGGGTGTTTTACTCGTACGAGAAAATCAATTACTTCTAGTGAAAAGAAAATACGATCCAGATGCAGGATATTGGAGTATTCCTGGAGGGCATTTAGATCTTGGAGAAAAAGTAAAAATGGCAGCTGTAAGGGAAGCTTTTGAGGAAACTGGATTTAAAGTTAAGGTTTCAAGATTAGCCGGTATCATAGACAAAATTATGTACGATGATAAAGGGAAAATTGAATTTCATTATGTTTTAATCAATTATTTCGTGGAACAAATAGAAGGAGAACGAAATCAGCCACCCAAGGCAGCAGATGATGCTTCGGATGCAAAATTTGTTCCTTTTGAGCGGTTAAAAGACTATAGGTTAACAGAGTCCTTAATTGAACTACTTAAACAGTTAAAAATTGGATATAGTTAAAATTCAATTGAATAATTTTTCTTACTTATAATTTTCATGTTGGATATTCTTTCTGATTTCTGACAAGGATATAAACGTTTAAATGCTAATCCATCATTTCTAAACTTACAACGAAATCTAATTTTAATAAATCAAATTGAAGGTGATTATTATAACAATATTATTTTCGAGGCTTTGGTTTCCAGCTGATCAATCAAATAAAATTGCGAAAAGATATATTGATTGGTTAAAAGATAATCCGCCTGATAATACAATTGAGACGAATGTTCGCATAGGTTTTTTAACAAATGAAGATGGAAATGTTCTAGCGGTAAGTATGGCCGATGTAGTAAAAGGAAAAGAAAAAGAAGCTTTGTTTAATGCTACTAAACAGAATGTATTCTTGGCTGCAGGTGTTGAAAATTTAAAATACAAAATAGAAATAATTCTAGACTTTCAGGAAGGATATAAGATTTTAAATATGACCGCACCAGAAGTCTAAAAAGTTGCCAAATTTAATTTATAATTTCTATCTTTTTTTTTTAAAGAGCTTGTTTATTTATTATAGTTGATTAAAGTGTTTTCTTAAGAATTTTCCTACTTTTTCAATTGCTTCTCGGCTTTCTGGCACAACGCTTGCGAAAACTGGAAAACCATGTATCATATCTTCCCAGATATCCAATGTTGCATCTAATCCCACAGCAATAGCATTTTCTGCTAATCTAACAGAATCATCATATAAAACTTCATCTGTACCTGCCATTATATATAAAGGAGGCAAATTGTTAAGATTTGCATACACTGGTGAAATGTAAGGATTTTTTGGATTATTATCCCCTATATAAAGGCTTGCTGCAAATTCTAAACCATCTGGAGTTGTAAGAGGGTCTAGTTTTGCTCTAGTTTTAAAAGTTTCACCAGTAAAAGCTAGATCTACCCAAGGAGATATACATACCGCTGCTAAAGGAAGCTCTAATCCTAAATCTCTTAACTTTAAAAGAGTCGCAATGGCTAATCCTCCACCGGCCGATACTCCTACAATTGCTATTTTTTCTGAGGAAAATCCTCTCTCCTTAATAAGCCATTTATAAACCTTTACAGCATCATCCAAGGCTGCAGGGAAAGGATGTTCAGGTGCCAAACGATAATTAATACCTAATAGTTGAGTATTAGAAACTCGAGAAATATATACGGCATGATATTTTGATATATCAATAGAACCAGCTATATAAGAACCTCCATGGAGAAAAAGAACTACTTTATCTTCATGTGCATTTGGTGTTTTAAACCACATAGAAGAAACACCATCAATATCTATACTATTTGATGTTACATCTTCAGGAAGCTTAACTCCAACCGCCAATAATTCTGTCGCTCTGCGCTGGTCTTCTACTCTCTTTTTATTGGCAAGATCTCTGCTGTGGAGCAAACCTTTTATTATAAACTTCATTTGTTTACTTACCATTAATTCCACCCTTTACAATTTCTACTTTATAATTAAATTAATACCTTAAAATTATTATAAAATAAAAATCTTTCTTGAAATTAGAGCCATTAAAAAAAGTGGATTATTTTCAATTGAAATCTTTACTTAACTCGACAAAATCATATTAATTTTATTAATTATTACACAAAAGAATTTAATTCAGATATTATTAATTAAAATAGATATCTATTCAGTTAAAACTATTTATAGGAAATAGTAGAAGGTTCTAAATCTTGACTACATTAATGGAGATTGCAAAAAGCGGAAATACTACAAAAGAAATGGAGATTGTGGCTAAAAATGAGCAAGTTCAAGTTGATTTCATAAGACGAGGAATAGAAAAAGGAAGAATTATTATACCTAAATCGAATAGAAGAGAGTTGGATCCACCAATTGGTATTGGAAAAGGATTATTAGTAAAGATTAATGCGAATGTTGGATCATCTAAAACTGTATGCAATATCGATAATGAATTAGAAAAGGCGAAAATTGCAGTAAAATTTGGTGCTGATACTGTCATGGATTTAAGTACTGGTATCACAGAATCAAATGTTCAAACCATCAGAAAGCAGATACTTGATGAACTTAAAGTTCCTATAGGAACTGTACCAATATATCAATCAGCTTTAAGGGCAATAGAAACTAAAGGAGCTATTATCCACATGGATGAAGACGATATGTTCAATGTTGTAGAAGAACAAGCAAAAGAGGGAGTGGATTTCTTTACCATCCATGTTGGAGTAACAAAAGAAATTGTAGACTATTTAGTTGATCACCCACGCACAATGGGAGTAGTCTCTAGAGGTGGAACTTTTTTAGCAGCTTGGATCCTAGAAAACGAAATGGAAAATCCTTTTAATAGTAGATATGATTATTTACTTGAAATGGCTCAAGAATAT
>JBHLLJ010000109.1:0-10747 GCA_048885705.1 Candidatus Hermodarchaeota archaeon
ATTTTATTAATTTATAAAAAAGAAATCAACCATAAGAAAAATAATTTACCTTTATAAAAGAAAAAATTCTCAATAATCGCGTATATTAAAATGCTTCAAAATTATCATTATCAGACTTATAAATGCGAGATTCTAAGATTAAGTCGTTTAAAAAAGTTTTTAATTGATTATCAGAGATTTTAATATCATGCTTCAATCTTTCAAAATTTATTCCTTTTCCTTCAGCAGAGGTCTGTTCAATAAGTGAATATATTTTTTCTTTAATCTCATTCCGTTCAGAAAAATCAGATTCATTTTCAAATAATGTAGCAACATCAATTTCATTTGAAAAATCTTCAAGATCCTCTAAAATTTCTGGAATTTCTTGGATCTCTCCATCCTTTATTCTTTTTATTATTTCAGCATTTCTAAGTAAGATAAGATTTGGTTCATAAACTCTATTCATAAATTCTACCCATAAAGATATAAAATCCCCATATTTAGTCACACGCCCCATAACTTCTACTATATTACCCTTATTAAAGTTCTTATATTTATCTGGATCCATATTTCTTACAATTGCTCTTATCATTCCAGTACTATCATCTAAATCGAAATCAATTCTTATGTTTGAATCAATATCATTTTCTAATCCCGTGTCTTGTTCATCTGTCTCAATTAATTTTTCTTTTTTATCAATGATAGTTGCGATAATTCGAACCCGTTTAACATGCCCAAATATAGTATAGAAAAATTTTTCACCCTCATTATATTGACCTTCTAAAATATGTTTGATCCAACATTGGATTGCGGGATGTCTTTTAAAGCTCATTTAATTTTTCATCTCAAACCTTTCTCTTATTTTAATATTTTTAAATTCACTATTTTTGAATATAGACCTAATTATTAAACTAAAAATAATAAATGGTCTTTTTTGTTAAAATCTTTTATAAATATCATTCTTCTTTCAGATATGAATCAATAAATTAAGAAAATGGTAGCGGGGGTTCGATTTTCAGTTTGTTGGATACCAACAATTCTTCAACCTTTGAACGAACGATCTCAGGGTTATGAGCCCTGCGGCATAAACCAGGCTAGCCCACCCCGCTATTAAAGCATTAAATGGGTTAATTCCTATGAGGTATATACTAATTATATATATAAGATTATAAACTAATAATTTAATCTTTTTCTATTTTATATAGCATTTATACTCCTAAGGCTAAAAACTTTCAATATAACCAATAACTTTAACTTATTATATAAATTAAATATTAAAAAAGAAATTGCTATAACATAAATTTATGTCAGTATTAGATGTTATATTGGATTTTATTTTGAATCCATGGTTTATTTGGTCTTTAATATTTTGGATATTTATCTTACTCCTAGTATGGCTTCTGAGAAATAAAAAGGAGGCATATTATCTCTGGTTTCCATTACTGGCAATGTTCAAAACAAGAAAATTAAATAAATTAATCACTAGAGCCGGAAGAAAGGCCCCTAAATTTTGGAAAGCTTTTTGGACTATAGGTATATTCATATCATTTAGTTTTACCATATATGCATTTTACTTTTTTTTCTCGAACTTTGTTAATTTAATCATAAACCCTAGACCTGAACAAGCAATAGTCCCACTTATTCCTGGAGTCACAGTTAACTTACCAACTTTATTCTATTTGATCCTCCCTTTATTA
The DNA here is from genome assembly GCA_048885705.1 of Candidatus Hermodarchaeota archaeon. Classification (GTDB taxonomy): domain Archaea; phylum Asgardarchaeota; class Lokiarchaeia; order Sigyniarchaeales; family SOKP01; genus Loki-b32. The sequence continues at coordinate 1,677 of JBHLLJ010000109.1, forward strand.
TTTATTTTAACTACCCATGAGTTTGCCCATGGAATTTCAGCAAGTGCTGAGGGTGTAGAGATTAAATCTACCGGTATTCTCGGTGCAGGGATCTTTTTTATAATAGGTTTTGGCGCTTTTGTTGAAGTTGACGAAAGGGAATTAAATTCGAGAAAATTTAATAGAAATACACGATTCAGAATCGCGGCTGCAGGAACTTACGTAAATGGAATGACAGCAGGAGTAGCGTTTATATTATTATTAAGTTTCCCACTCATGATTGCTCCTTTTTATCGTCAAGTTTCTCAAGTTTATAGTGTAATACCAGAAGTAGATGGAGGATTTAATGAAGGAAAACTAGATGCTGCTGATGTTATACTTGGAATTAAAAAAAAAGATGCGGGAGATGAAGAATATGTATTTCTTGATAATTATGCAGGAAGAACTCTTAATAACATCTTAAATAATGGAACTAACTTACAGTGTTCTATAGGGGATAACTTAACATTCAGAGTTTACCAACAGTCTACTGATCTCTATTCAGAGAAAAATGTAACATTGGGACCTCGATATTTTCTAGGGATTGATTATGATTATATATCAGACACAGAATTACAAATAACTAAAATATATTCTGCAGCAGAAGAGGGTAATAATTTTGACAAGAATTTAACTGTTGGATTAATAATTAAAGAAATAAATGGAGTGCCCATAAATCAAACAAAAGGAGACACTTTAGGAAAGGTACTTACTGAATTCAATATTAATACTGTTAACCTGACTTCAGAATCTTCTATTACTTATATTCTTGATGTTGACATAAGAGGAGTACAAATAGGAATTTATACACATTCATATTTTATGCATTTGAATGATTTTGCTAAATTCTTTACAAGCTTTTGGCCAGAATTTTGGTTAAGAGAAATAGTATGGCTTTTTATTATTGCGTTCAGTATTACACTTTTTAATATGCTCCCACTCCCTGTTTTCGATGGTGATAGAATGATGAAAGAATTAATTAATTGGGGTTTTGGAGAAGAATATAAAACAACAAGGAAAAAGAAAGATAAAATCAAATTTGACAAAAATGATCCTAAAATAAATTTAGCAGAATTTCGGGTCGAAAAAGTTGATTCAGTCAAAATTATAATTGAAGATAAAACTAATTTGAGAGGTCAGAGTGAAGTAATTTTAGCTGAAGATATGTATAGGTTAATTGATAAATTCGGTGATGGTTTTAAGGACACCATTTTGTTAAATCTCCCCGAATATACGAAATTAGGAGAAAATCCCATAATAGAAGTTTCTTATGAATATTGGTATGATGAAAAACAAAAAATTAAAAAGCCGCTTTTAAATACTATACGATTTATCACTTTATTTATTCTAATTGGAAATTTTATATTATCTTTTATAAAATTTGGTGGATTAATTTTTTGGATTTAATCCTTAACTATTATTTTATTACATGACTTTAATGAGTAATTATAAAATTTTTATGAAAAATGGGAATTGTTCACAATGCGACAACAATCTCATAATCCAAAGAAGATATTCTGGAGAAAATCTATGCCCAGAGTGTTTCTATAAAAGTATTGAGAAAAATGTATACAAAACAATTTCAAAATACAAAATGCTAAAACCAAAAGATAAAATTGTTGTAGCATTGTCAGGGGGTAAAGATTCAATTAGTCTTCTTTATAATTTATATACAATTCAAAATCGAACATATCATTCTAACCCAATTACTGCCCTAATTATAGATGAAGGAATAAAAGATTATAGAGAAAATAGTATCAAAAAAGCAAAATTATTCTGTGATAAATATAATTTAGAGCATAAAATTATCACATTCAAAGAAAAAATAGGAATTACATTAGATGAGATTATTAAAATTAAAAAAGGAACTCCAGATTATAAATATGCGTGCAATTATTGCGCTGCAATAAGAAGAAGATTATTAAATGATGGTGCTAGAGAATTAGGAGGTACTGTTTTGGCAATGGGCCATAATCTCACCGATTTCGCAGAAACTTATGTTATGAATATTTTATATAAACGACTTGATATTATCGCAAATCAATACTTCTTTAAAGAACAGAACAATAAAATAAACCAATTTTATATAAAAAAAATATCACCTTTAATTAGAATTCCTGAAGAAGAGATCTTCCTATATGCAAATCTTAAAAAATTTGATTACTACCCTTCACACTGTCCCTATAGAGAACAGGATCCAATCATTAGAAAAAGAGTATTAGAATTTATTCTTGGATGCAAAGAATATAGTCCCGAAATAGAATTTAATCTCCTTCAAGGATTTTTAGAATTATCTAAAACACTTTATCATAATAGAAAAAAAAGAAATTACAATTTCTGTCAAACTTGCGGCTACCCATGTGGGAATGGGAACCAATGTACTTTTTGTAAGTATTTACAAGAGTTTTCTCAATAATTCTCTTTAATTAAAAATTCTGCCATTTCCTTTAGTTTATTATATTCTCTTACTTCTTCCTTAAATAAAGGAATCTCAATTAAATTTTTATTCAACTTATCTCGAAATACATTCCTTATTTTAATAAGATTTTTTTGCTGCATCTGTCTTCTACTTTTACAAAAATCACATAATTCAAGAGTATCTTGATACAATTGATTCACTACAATATTAGAAACGGGAATATCGTATTTAATTAATTCGTTTAGTAATCTACCAGTTTCCAAAATTGCCATTTCTTCTGGGATCATCACAATGATAAAAGAATTTTTTATAGGATTGGTAAGATCTTCTCTTGCATTTAATATTGATTGATGTAATCTTTCTAACACTTCTAAAGAATTATCAGTTTTCTTTTCTTCCTTAGTGAACATCCTTTTTAAAGCACTAAACATATTTCCTATTCTCATTCTCATTTTTATCAACTTACCTATCCAACCAGATAAAGTTTCAGGAAGCCCTAAAAATCTTAGTGTATGCCCTGTTGGTGCTGTATCAAAAATAACTAAATCAAAATCATGTTCCGTTTCAATAAATTCTAAAATTTTTGCAAATGCTAAGGCTTCATCAATCCCTGGGGGATTCATTGAAGTTAAATCTTCCAAGTCACCGAATAATTGCATTCCCTCTGCCATATCTCCCATTCCCATCTCTTCTAAGGGATTTATTCCAGATAAACCCCTAAATTCCGCCATATTGGCTTTTGGATTAATCTCTAATGCGGTTAAATTTTTTACACCTTTAATAGGAGTAGGAATCCCTGGAGATAGCTCAACTCCTAAACTATCTCCCAAAGAGTGGGCTGGATCAGTACTTATAATAAGGGTATTTCTTCCATGTTCTGCAGCCCATATTGCTGAACTTGCAGCACAACTTGTTTTTCCAACCCCTCCCTTCCCCCCAAACATTATAAATTTTAATCTTAATAACTGATCTTTTAATTCCATTTTGAATTATAAAACCTACCTTTATTTTTAATCAAAACAATTGGATTCTTTATTTAATAATCAATTTTATAACGAAGGATTGCTGCAATACCCCCAAAAGTACTATATAACATTTCTCCTTCTTCTGTTTCTGTAGATAATATATCTACTTCAGATCCTATGGTCTCAGCAATCTCTCCTAGCTCTTCTATAATCGGTTTGAATTCAGTCACATTAAAACTGTTTGAAGAGCATTCAGGACAAGATTCCTCTTGTATCCTTGACTTTAAATCTTCTAATTCTCTTTCTCTAACAATCTTATATTCAGTATGATCGCAATTAGAACAATCTATCTTCACCTTTAACAAATCTAATTTTTCTGAAAGTAAAAGTGTATCAATAGCACCGTAATTTAACGCTTTTTGAATATCTTGCAATCCATAAGACGCTAATCCAGAATCAATTGATATTTCTTTCATAAAACTCTGCATTACTTGTTTTTCTCGGATGTACTTAACATCTTCTATTTTGTCCTTAACTTTTTCTATTAATGCTCGAATACCTTCAGAACCACCATAACCAAGATCAACGACATCTAATATTTTATCCCTTAATCTATAATCTAAACTCTCATCATTTACGAATTTTTCTTTTGACTGTCCTGGACCACCAATAAAAATACCTCGCAAATCTTCCATGGGTAAGAAAAGCTCGTTGACAGTTTCTGATATTCTACGATAAAATCGCATTTCTCCTTCTTCAATTAGTCTTTCAAATCTCTTTTGAGATTGACCTCCTGCACTAAATTTTCCATGAATCCCTGAAGTGAATTCTTTAATAACCTCTACTCTATTTCCTTTAATAAAACCTACTGCCGATTCGGCTCGCCCTATAACTAACAGACCATAAGTTTCACTGGGAATTAGCATTTCCTCAAGAGGCCATAAAAGAAATTCACTAGCACAATGATATCTAAATGTTGTAACTCGATCAGGGGGCTCAACAATGGTTAATTCATTTTTCTCTGTACCAGGAGTATTATTTTGAGGTATTGCACCAGAAAACATTACTAGACCATTTTCAGGAACTTCTTTTATGTTTTTTAATTGCCCTAAAAGACTATTAATGCTATCCAGTACATTCTTCCTAGTTAATTTTGATTTGATATTTTGACTTTCACTAATTTCGTTCTTTAAATGATTAGTTACATCTGATATCTTCCTATCATGAGGAATGTACACTGAAATTAATTCTGTATGGAAGCCTTTTTTACTTTTAAGTTCCTCTATTTTCTTCTTTGTCTTAAAGATTTTCAAATCTTTTGGCTTCTTTTTCCCTTCACCAGACATACTTATCTACGAAATTATAAAATTATACAAAAGATTAATAGTTTTTCTTTATATCCTCCTATATAAAGAACAATATAATTTATTTTGAAATACTATGAAATCGAATGAGAATCAAGATCATACACTCCCTAAATCCCACCCCCGCTATGAAAGTTTGAAATTTCGTCATAAAATTATTGAAGGCATGAAAAAGCTAATAGTTGCTGAGGCGGGATTAATTGCTCATGGTAGAGGGGAATGTTTCGATTATATTTTAGGTGAAAAAACTACTTTAGTCGCTAAAAAAGCTATTGAAGCTGCTGTAGCGGCTCTACTAATTGCTAAGAGACCTGTTATTAGCGTAAATGGGAATGTTGCGGCTTTAGTTCCCGATGAACTTGTAATGTTATCAAAAGTTATAAATACCCCTCTTGAAGTTAACTTATTTTATCAAAAAGAAGGTAGAATTGAAGCTATTAAAAATATTCTGCAAAAAGCAGGTGCAGCAAAAATATATGGAACTGACCCTAAAAAATTGATTGAACTTAACGGTCTTGAAAGTAATAGGAGAAAAGTAGAATTGATAGCACAAGCAGATTTAGTCATGGTTCCATTAGAAGATGGAGATCGAACTGAAGCGTTGAAAAAGCTGAATAAGAAAATCATCGCAGTCGATTTAAATCCTATAAGTAGAACATCTTTATGGGCTGATATTACCATTGTTGATAATATCGTCAGAGTAATACCAGAAATGATTAAAATCGCTACAGAATTTAAAAAATTAAGTAAATTACAGCTAGAAAATATTGTTAAGAACTTCAATAATAAGAAAAACATTCAAAATACTCTGAATCTAATAATTGAATATATTAAAAAAACAAAGGAAGAAGTATTAAACACAGCAAAAATTTGATCTTAATTGGGTCTTCTCATTCATAAAAGCTTAAAAGTTATTAATTTTATATTCCATATATTGTTAAGGCTATTTGTTATATACAAATTCTTGAACATTTATTAAAATGACCACAAATAAAGATACTGAGACAAACATCTTCAATAATCCACAAATCGATTTAGATTTCATTATAAGACGATGTACTTTAGAAGATTTAGATAGTGTAATTGAAATAAACGAACGTGAGCTGCCAGAAGATTACCCATATTTCTTCTATAAAAGTATACTTGATAATTTTCCAGAATGCTTTTTAGTTGCTCAAAATAGAAATGGTGAAGTAATAGCCTATATAATGTGGAGGGTTGAAAAAGCTCCTTCTGGTAATAGCTTAAAATATATTAATATGGGACATCTTGTATCAATCGCGGTTTCTGAAAATGATAGAAAAAAAGGAGTTGCCCACGCATTATTATCTAATAGTATGGCTGCCATAAAAAAATATAAAATCAAACAATATGTCCTTGAAGTTAGAGTCTCTAATTACACCGCAATTAGATTATATGAAAAATTCAATTTTAAGGTTGAAAACATCAAACAAAATTATTACCGAGACGGTGAAAACGCCTATTATATGACTCTGGACCTAAAAAAATCCTAAATCATTGAATGTTCTAACCCTCTAATCAAGAAAGTCAATGATTCATTAAAGGGTACTTTTATCCCTAAATCTTTAGCATATTTTAAGATCCTTCCGTTCATAAACTCAATTTCAGTTGGCTTTCTATTTAAAATGTCCTGAAGCATTGAATTCTTATTTTCCGCAGTCTTTTCAGCAACATCATATGTGATTGCTATATAATCCCTATTAGAGAGCTTAATTTCTTTCTTTTCAGCAACATTAATCGCCTCTTTAACAGCTTGTCCCATAATATACCTTAATTCCTCAAATTCCAATAATTTTCCATTAGGCAATCGTGTCAATGCTCCAAGGGCATTAATTCCAATATTAACTAGAACCTTCTCCCAACACTCACCAATTATATCATCAACTATAACGGTCTCTAAACCTGCTAAATCTAAGATATCTCTCAATACACCAATATCTATTTTTGCTTGTTGCATTATCTCCTCTTCCAAATCAATGTCATAGAGAAAGGGAAAACCAATCTTAGTGATTCCTTCTCCTGTATGGATCAAGTGTCCTGGTTTATCTAAAAATGCCCCAGCTGAAGTTACAACCCTTATAATCTTTGATTTGTCACAGTATGGAATCACAATATCCTCGTTTCCAATCCCATTCTGCAAAATCACAAACCATTTACTTTTATCAATTAGCTTCTTATATTGACGTACCACAGCTTCACTATCGTACGCCTTAGTCGTAAGAAAAATAAAATCAAAACTAAAAGAAGGCTCTCTCTCTAGCTTGGCATCAAAAATCTTCTCATCTTCATAAGCTTTGATATTTTTAATAATACTTATCTGTTGATTTCTATAAAGCTTTAGCCCATTCGTGTTCACTTCATCAGCATGAGCTTTAAGACAAAAAAATATTACCTCAATTGAATAGATCTCAGATTTGACGTTTGCTAAATATCCCCCAAATAAACTCCCTATCGATCCAGCTCCAATGAATCCAATTCTTAAATTTTTCTTTTCCAAACTTATTCAGTGCCAGTATTATTTATTTCAAAAATTTGTCTAAACCTGTTTGTCCTTTTGAGTATTCTCCTGATTTCTTCTTTAGTTCCAAAATTTTTATTTCTTCCGGTGAATTCCTTGGCTCAACGTCTAATTCCTTCATCAACATCAAAGAATTCTTCGCCGCATATCCTGAAAAATGGTTATTAAAATAAATCCCAACCTGATTAGACTTTTGAATAACATCTCGAAGTGGATATGCCCATTTCTTTATTTCTTCCTCTGTAAAACAATAATCAAACCAAATTTCTTTCCCATAACCATGAAACCTAATATAAGAGAATGCAGGATTTGTAACATCCATTCTTGGAGGTAATAATGGCTCAATCACAGCGCAGTAGGTTAAAGAATTGTCTTCTAAATAATTAAAAACCTCATCTTCCATCCATGATTTATCTCTAAACTCAATTACTAAATAGTAATTATCTCGTCTAGGATTTCCCGGCCAATTATCAATAAATTGCTTTAAATTTCTGAAATGTTCACTTCTTTTAAAATAGGGAGGTAATTGAATTAGAAATGACAAAATCTTTCTTGATTCAATTAAGGGCTCCATCACTGATAAAAAATACTTTAAATTATCCAAGCATAAATCAATATCCAATTTACTCTCGTGAGTAATAGATTGGGGAATTTTTGCCGAGAATAAAAAATCTTTAGGTGTCTTGCTTACCCAATTGTCCACAACCTGCCTTGGTGGAATATTATAAAAAGTTGTATTTATCTCATTAGTATAAAAAATCTCAGAATAATATAATAAATAATCTTCTTTTCTTAAACCTCGTGGATAAAAAGGACCAACCCACTCATCATATCCCCATCCCGATGTTCCTATTAACACTCTTCTACTAGTCATTCACTTCTAATCTTTTCTAATTTCTGTAATTCCTTCGAAATCTTTTCCGTCTATTAATTATAATTTATGGTATTCATAATTAAACTATAAAAGTTACTATATTTTCTAATTTGTTCTCTCACCTCAATCGCCTCTTTTCATTATATCGCCACATATTAACCATTTAATTATCCATAACCAAAGACCTTCCTCTACCTTATAACTTTTATGAAACTAGACCATAAAATTTTTAATCAAGGATTTATTCTAATATTTCGTCGATGGTAGTTTTACCATTGATAATTATTGGTGAGAAAATATCTCATCCTTCATGGATGACATACACCTTTAATTGGCAAGGCCTCGTGGAAGTATATCTCATAAGGCGAACCATGCGAGAATTTGATGGCACAGACACAAACATGTAAGAATTTCTCAGCACGGCGCATGGAATACCCCATGATTGAGGTATTACAGGAAACGATACGCTAAGCTAAGCATGAAAATCATGCTCATAGGAACATACTCCCTTTATAAGTTAAGTCTTCTTAATATCGTCTCAAATAATCGTTAATGATATTAAGCAATCTCTAAATTTTGCTTAATTGACTTATCGTCTCCGAATACGCATACCCTTATGCAAGCAATCTGAATCTTTCCTCAAGTAGATGCCAATACGCCTCCGCTATTTGGTGGATATCTTGGCTTGGGCACCGATGAAGAGCGTGACAAGCTGCGATAAGCTCGGGTTAGTCGCAAGAAGACGCTGACCCCGAGATTCTCGAATAGGACATCCGCTTGCGGCCCAATAATCCGCAAGATTCCCGGCAGGGAAAGGGAACCCTGGGAAGTAAAACATTTTAGTACCAGGAGGAAAAGAAAACAATAGTGATTCCGTGAGTAACAGCGAGCG
>JBHLLJ010000110.1:0-10720 GCA_048885705.1 Candidatus Hermodarchaeota archaeon
GGAAGACGTCTTGACATATAAGCAGCAATTTCTGAGGAAGGTGTAATAGGATAACCCGCAAAATATAAACATCCTGCTGTAATCGCGCCTTCTGCACATGCATAATTTCCAGTAGTTAATATTTTTTTTTCTTGGAATTTTATCTTACTCACTATTTTTAACCTCCTTAACATCTGTTTCCAAAATATATAATGAAACCGTAGGACATAACCGTTCACATTGTCTACATCCTGCACATTCTTCAGCTTTAACTACGATAGCATAATGGAGCATCCGACTATTGAACTTATCTTCACTTATTTCTATTATAGCTTTTGGACAGAATGATAAACATAATTCACAACCATCGCATTGTTCAGAATCTATAAATATTTCATATTTTTTTTCAGGTTTAGGAGGTGGTAAAATGGGTGTCCGTTTAGATTTTAACATTATTTAATCATCTTCTATTATATATACACTGACTATTTTTTTTCTCTTATGCTTTAAAATAATAGAGTATCTTTTAAACTTGCTTTTTATTAGTATAAGCAACTCAATTTATAATGATTTCTTCATATAAAACTCCATTAGTTGGAATTTAAATGTTAAATTTTACAGGATTCTATTAAAGAAATACAGTTTAGTGATATTTATTTATAAATTCCCGATAGAGAGCTTGACCAAGTTGATAACATTGAATATTTATAGCTCTAAACCGTTCTGGCATTTTATTTAAAACTTGGTTATAGTTCTCTTCTTTTAAATCAATTTTTCTACTCTCTTTAAGATATTGAGAAAGGAATCCTAAACAAAGAATATTTGCACCTGTGGGTATTTTATTTTCATCAGCTCTTCTAGTAATTGGAACACGATGTATTTTACCTTTCTGGATTATTTCTTCAGCGTCAGCAATTGTGTGCTCATCAATAAAGGAAATTGTTTTTTCACATATACATTCAGAAGCACGTTCGAATCCTTTTTGATCTATAGCAATAAAAATATCAGCATCCTTATCGCAGAAGGGATATGAAATAGGAGCAGAATCTAGAATAACATCACAAAAAATAGGACCCCCTCTAACAGAAGGTGTATAATCAACTGTAAGTGTTGCGTAATAATTAGCAGTCATTGCAACTCGGACTAATACACTTCCTACAAATTTGATCCCTTGCCCGCCTCTACCAGAAAATCTGATTTTTAATTTTTTATTCATGGACAATATAAAAATATTTGATAGCTATTATTTTAATTTAGTCAATGTCATTTTTAAAATATTATAATAAAGAGAAGATTTCTATATTTTATAAGTTATTCTAATGGTTTAAATACAAAAGAATAATTTTCTTTACCATTTAGAGCATTACAAATTTTTTTATACATAGGTTGAAGTTTTATGCCAGTTTTTAGATTCTCTTTTTTAGTAAGTTGTCCTAATGCTTTTACACCATTCTCAAACTCCACAACTCCCAGAGCATATGATCCTTGCTCTCTAAATTCCATTGGTGGCGCTTTTAATATTGTATAAGTTAATAATTTACAGGTTCCTGAAGCCACTATGGATTCAAAATTATCGGCTTTACATTTTAAACATCTTAAATGGGATATATACTGCAAAAAACCGCATTCATTACATTTTTTCCATTTTAGTTTTTTTAGATCCTCCATGATTTTCCCATCTAATTTGATTAATTCCTTAAAACAAATTTTAGATAAAGATAATAATAAATTTATGTTTGTAAATACCAAATTAATGATAAAGGTTTTTTATTCTTTTATTAACCAATTCTCTCCAGATAAAAAGCTTTCTATAACTAATTCTTCAAGAATAGGATATTCTTTCAGTTGGATCGTGTGATAATTTTTTAAGAAATTAATGAAAATCTGTTCTACAGAAGAAGTTGTTTTTATATGGTCGGCAAAGTATCCCAATTTTTGTTTTGCATAATAAGATTGTCCTTTAAATAAATAACAAATCAAAAAATTTCCAAATGAGGAAATAAGAATAGTATAATCACCAAATTTAGCGCGATCTAATCCTTCTGAAAAAACTTCCTTACTAATAGAATCAAATGAGCTTAAAAATCCACTGAAGAGTTCATCAGAGAATTTCCAATCCTTAGAAAATGTGTGAGAAAATGCAGGAACACCTCCTTCAGTTAAAACTAAAAGTAATAAAGGTTCTTCCTCAAACAGAACCGGAATTTCAACTCCTCGTTTCTGTATCATTCTTTTCATTTCTTCTTTTAAACCAGTTATTTTCAAGCGTTCACTTATAGGTGAATTTGATTCCTTCAAACTTTCCCACATATCTATTTGTTTTATTAATTCATCGTGCTCATTTGATATTTTGATTGATAATCGATTTAATCCAAATTTCTCTGCTATTTCTTGAGCTTTCGATAATAATTTTCGAGCACTTTTTATATCAAAAGTTAATAGCGATAATCTGGCTTGCAGGATTTTTGTCTCAGCAATTAATGAGTAAGAATTGTTTTCTTCAGCAATTTTTAATAGCTGTGAAATGTAGGGATATAATTCATTTAGAATTTCAAGATCATTAGTATTATGAAGATCTAATAAATAAATATCGCATAAATTAAGAAGTGCATCGATTTGAGCTTCATATAAAACAATATCTTCCTCTAATGCTTCTTTCAATATTTTTTCAGCTTCTGATAAATTTCGAGCGCGAGGAGTTGCTTTCAGAAGTAATGCTTTATTTATTAGGTAATTTAACCTAATAATCTCGTATTCCTCTTGATCTTTAAGTTCATTCATCTCGTCTAAATACTTCTCAGCCGTTTTGAGATCCCCATTATCGAGAACCACATGAAAAAGAGAATCAAGAACAATTGATATTGTAGGACTTTTTGTTTCTTTAGAAAGTTTATAACTACGGTTTATATATTCGATGGCTTCTTCTAAATTCCCTTGTTCTCTATATACACATCCTAAGTTGTTAAGCGCAATAATAATGTTTTGTTTATCATTAATCTGCTCTGCTAATGCTAATCCTTGCTTTTGATAATTCAAAGATAGTTCCATGTTACCTTTAATTCCATAATATGCACCAAAATTAAGTGTAAAATGCATTAATAATTTCTTATCATTAACTAATCTAGCAAGATTTATTCCTTCTTCCAAGCAATCTTTAATGGCTTTTAAATTTCCTCTTGCGAAGAATATACTACCTTTTATTAAATATAAAGATGCTTTCTTTTTTTGAATATTTCTATTAAGTTCAGGGAAGTGAGTCTTTATTAATATCTCTGCCTTTTTTATTGTATCGAGTGCTTCTTCTAATTTGCCAAGCCGTCTATACACCCAAGCAATAATATTTAACGCATCAATTGATTTATCATGCCAATTAAGATCTTTGCTCTGCTGGAAAATATTTTCCGCAATTTCTCGTGCTTCTTTTAAATGCCTTAACTCTAATAATATTGAACTTTTAAGTATAAGTAATGAAAGTAATTCTTCTTTAGAGGAACTTGTCTCCTTTTCTAGATTAATAACAATATCTAGTGCTTTTTCGAACTCCCCTTTGTCTCTAAGTTGCTCTGCTTTGTTTAGTTTTTCTAAAGTTAGTGTAGACATGGATTTTCCGTTAATCTAAATTAGAATACAATAATCACGAAAAAAAGAAGAATTTTTTGTATATAAGCCTTTTCAAAGTCATCTTTATAAAACTGAAGATTCAGTCTTCTGATATAATTTTTCAATAATTATATTAAAGGCTTCCATAACTCCATATCCGGATTTAGCAGATGTTAAATAATATCCAAGAAAGGTATGTTTATCTGCAATTTTTTGAATTTTTGAATGATCAATATTATTTACATCGAGTAAATCAACCTTATTGGCAAATAATACCATCGGAATGTTTCCACAAAATTGAACAACATCTTCATACCAATTTGAGATATGATTAAAGCTGTCCTCACCCATTTGATTTTCTTCTAAACTAAATACGATAATCGCACCTAAACTATCTCTGTAAAAATATGGACGTAGAAAATTGAAATCATCTTGACCTGCAATATCCCAAAACAATAATCTTATCATTTCTCCATTAATCTCTTCATCGTATATAGAAAATTGAGCGCCAATTGTTTTAACATAATCCTGTCTAAATGAGCCTTTAGTAAATTTTTGAATTAAGGAAGTTTTCCCTACTTGACCATCTCCAATAACAGTAATTTTGAAACGAATTTTAGGTTCTTTTTCACTCATTGGATTGTGTTGTCGAATAAAGAATTATTTCTAACTATTATGAGTAAGTAAGTTATTATATTAAAAACCTATATTTAAAGTTATATTAAAGTCTTTAACAAAAATTCTATAAAATATAGATTAAATTATAAAAAAAATTAAAAAAAAATCGCCTATTTTTTTTTTAGTAATTTTGAGAAATAATGCCACTGCAAACCACTCGATCCATAAGAATAAGTAGAAATTGTAATTATTGTTTTTTTTGGTTTTTTTTTAGGAATTTTGTTCATTTTAAAGTTTGATAAATCATCCATTACTAATTCTTCATTATCCTTAAATTCGGGAACAACTATTTTCTTACTTACTGTCAAAAACAATTACCTCCTTTCATATTTTTTTAGATTATTTTTTTTTTATTATTTATTTCAAATCTTTAAAACCAAATTTAAATTTCTCAGGATGTAAACTATGATAACTAAACGACTGTTTCCATCTTTTTAATTCCCTGTTTTTCTCTATTATGTCCACTTCTTTCTTACTGGTTGAAATTTTAGCACTTGTAATCTTCCTATTCGTGAAAGGAATATAGGACAAAATTACTTTTGGCTTATCCTTAATTTCTTCTTTATGAAATACATATAAGAATTCTTTATATTCAGGAACTATAATTTCTTTACTTTCAGTCAAATTTTACCACCTCTCTTTTTGTTTTTAATAAAAATATATGTGGAGAGCCCAAGTTTTTATATAACATAAACGAAAGGGCTCTCCTTTAAACTACCCTCTTTTTTCTTCCCTTTCTATTTTTTTGGAGTGTCCACCCAACTGGAAAGTAAATTCCAAGAATTACCATAAGTATAACTGTAATTATTCCAACATATGTATCGATAATATAAAAAAAACGATTTTTTTCTAATTTCTCCTTCTTTCCCATTCATTTATCACCTCATTCAAAGATGAACACGCAAAATTTTTCTAGAACCACCAAGCAGAAGCAGGAAATGTAACTCCTAAGGTACCCGCAATCAACATTAATGTTATAATGATTACCCCTGCCCCCAAACTAAATAATACTAAGATGACATCTTCATTTGAAAAGAATCTTTTTATTCTCCCTTTCTTTTTAACTTTAGGCGTCATTGAGTACAAAATTGGTGCTATTTCCTTAGAATTCTCTTCTAGAACTTCTTCACTTACCATTTATTTATCACCTCAATTATTATTACTAAGAATTATTTATTCAAAGTTTAATTAATAGTTTATCTCCACAAACTCTAATCAGAGTTCGAGAATAATCTTGGACAAAAAGTATTTATTAGACAATACTATATTAATAATATATTAAAGTGTTTAAAGGGAAGATTGAAATTAATTATGGTTAAATCGTTTAATTATCCTCCAAAAGAGCTTATAAGTTTATATCAAAAAAATAATGAATTTCTACTCCTCTGGATGCTAAATAATAACGAATCTAGTACATGGTCAAATCTAACTAAAATAATCAATAAATCAACATTATCAAATTATTTAAACAAATTTTTAGACAATGATTTTGTCGAAAAACTCTCAGTAGAAATAAATGGGAGTAAAAATAAGGTATATTGTATTAAACCTAAGGGTAAAGAAAGATTTTATTTATTATCTCAAGGTAAGAAAAAAAGAAGTTTAAGTTATCCTCCTAATGCTTTGCTTAGAAGGAGAAACTATGATCATTGGATACATTGGATGGTATATAATAATAATTCTTGCAAATGGGCAGATTTCCTTGAGGATCCTCTATCTATTAATCAATCTTCTTTATCCAAGAGTTTGAATTTCTTAATAGAGAAAAAAGGATTTGTTAAAAAAGAAAATAAAGAATATAAGATCACTAAATTAGGGAAATTAGAATACGCAAATATGTTAAAGCAATATGACCTAGATAGACAGTCAATTTTAGAAGCAGAAAGTAAACGAATTCGAGAAATTACTAAAAGAACTAATGAATTCTTCAAAAAGTATCATATAAAAGACAAGAACATTAAATTCCGATACATAAATAATGTTTTAAAATTACCATATGAAAATGAAAAGATTAAATATACCTTCGACAGTGAGGAAAATTTTAACAAGGTTTTACTTTTTCTCTCATTAAATCATCCAAATGAGTTTCCTGATTATATTTCTCCTAAAGACTTTTCTGAAGAGTATGGGATTAATCTTACTAAACTTAAATTTGGAATCATCAGGATTGTTGATGATACAATATATTCAACAAAATTTTTTAAACTAGACGTAGAGAAAGAAAAGAACTATTATTTTCAAGCAAATGAAAAATTAGAGAAGATGCTTAATGCTATTGTAGAAGAACATGTTGCTAAATCAACATATTTATTAAGTTTATCGGAAACTACTCCAAACGAGACTTATGAATTAAATTTAGAGTTAGTAATTGAAGAAATTTTAGATGAGATTTGTGAAACTCTATTTCAAAAAGGATTAAAAGATGCCTTAAAGAAATTTCTACCAGATTATATTCATTATTTAGCATATAAAATTGAAAAAAAAGAAGAACTAAAGGATGTTTTCGATAAATTAGAAGGATTAATCTGGCAAAAAATTCAAACTTTTAGCTTAAATGAAAAAATAAGTCAAATAAAGGAAAAAGATAGAACATACGACAACATTAATGAGATAAATGAGGCTATCAAGTCAAATCCTAATAATATCGAATTATATTATTCAAAAGCCAAGATTTTAATTAATTTAAATCAAAATAGAGAGGTTTTAGCATTTCTAAACACAATGTATGAGAACTTTCCTCAAGAAGAAAAGAATATTCAGTTGATAAAAGCTTATGTGTTTAAAGAGATGAAGAATGTTCAAGTAGGTTTAGAGATAATTAATGAATTAATTAAAAAATATCCGGAAGATAAAGATCTTATTAATTATAAGGCTTGTTGGCTACAATATCTGAATAAAAAAGAAGAGTCATTAAAGTTAATCCAACAACTTATCGAACTGGAACCTAATAATGCACTTTATCATGATACATATGGAGAAATTTTGATGTTTTTTAAGGATTATAAACAAGCTTTAAGAGAATTTCAAGAAGTAATTGAGATAGGAAAAGACTCTTGGTTTATTTATCAAACGTTTATCAAGATGGGAATTTGTCAAAATGTATTAGGAAATTTTATATCTGCGATTGAATACCTTAACAAGGGGAAAGAATTTATAGATAAGAGTGTAAGTGATTCTGATATGAAAAGAAAATGGATAGTAATTGCTGATCTTATCCTTTCAGAAATAGAACAATTTACATAATTATAATACTTCTCCATTTTTATTAGAGATAAAAAATATCAATCTTAATAAGAATTGAAATATATTCAGTTGTTAAGAACTTTCACTCATAAATAACTTAATGAAAGAATCTCTGAATCCAGAAAAAATCCAAGAGGATTTATCAACTGGATCTTTAACAAAAGAAAACGCAGCAGAACTCTTAATTTCATTAATAGAAGGTAGCGACAATGTAGAGATTCGAGTAAAGAGTATTGAAACATTACAAAAATTAAAGATTCAAAATGCAAAGATATTTAAAATTCTGGAAAATTTATTAATATCTGATGAAAATGCGATTGTAAGAGCTTCTGTAGCAAAACATCTAATTCAAAATTATCTAGAAAATAGTCTTTCTGCCCTAAGATGGGTTATAAAGCATGAAAAATCCCCTTTTGTTATAATTTTACTTTTTAATTACACTGATAAATTCGTTTCACCTCAAACTTTAATAAAACAGGATTTAGTTAAATGGAATGAAGAATTCGCTTCTAAAATTGGAATTGTTCCTGAAGAATCAAGATTTTTTTTAGATTTAGAAGTGTTATTTGCTAAAGGTTTAAAAAATTATGAGATAAATCCCTTAAGTTATAAAAATTTTGAAACTTTAAGCGACATTAAAAATGGGGAACCTTGGTTAATTATCAAAGATCAACATGTTGAGACCTTAAATTTTAATTATTTTAATTGGAAATTTATTAAAAGAAACATAGATATCATCAATTCTCTTTCCAAACTACAAGATCTCGACTTTTACTTATGTTCATTAAGGAAATATAGTCATACAGGTATCGAGCTTTCAACGATTCCTAAATCAATAAGTTCTTTAACTTGTTTAAAAAAGTTAATACTCCGAAGAAATGGGTTAAAATCATTGCCCTTTTCCATGAAAAAGTTAACTTTTCTTAAAGAATTAGATTTAAGTTATAATAAATTTGAAGAATTGCCTTATATACTTATATTCTTTAAGTCACTTGAAAAACTCAATATGAAACATAATAAAATTCAAAAAATTCCTGCTGAATTGATCGATTATATTAATTCTCTGGGAACTTTTAGTATCTAATATACCATAGTTAGATTTTACAACAAAATAGTATAGAATCCTATGTTATTCAATTTATAATATAATAGCAATTAGATAGTTATTTATAGAAAAAAAGATAATGCTTTGATCAAATATCAATGAATTATTGAATTTTGGTGAAAAATGTGGAAGAAGAAAAGAAAATGATTAATGGTGGGGATGTTCTAATCAAATGTTTACTTGAAGAAGAAGTTAAATATATGTTTGGGATTATAGGAGGACAATTCTTAGCTATGTATGATGCTATTTATCGTTGGGGTAGAGAACAAGGAATTGAAACCGTTATGTTCAGACATGAACAAGCTGCTGCTCATGCAGCTGATGCATGGGCAAGGGTAACAAATAAACCTACTGTTTGTTTTGGAACGGTTGGACCTGGAGCAACTAACCTTGTTCCAGGAGTCGGAGCAGCATGGAGTGATAATATACCCGTTATTGTGATTGTTCCTCAAGTGATTAGTAAATATGATGACATATTCACCTTACAAGGAAATCTTGATCAAGTTACGTTATTTAAGCCAATTACAAAATATCAAAAAAGTATACGTAAAATCAATGAGATACCAGATGCTGTTCATAAAGTATTTAGAGAAGCAATAACTGGTCGTTCAAGGCCAGCATTATTAGAAATTTATGAAGATGCTTTTATTGAGGAAATCGATGAAAATAAGCTTTCTATTAACTCAGCCGAAAGTTATAGAGCAATTGGAAAGCCTTCCATAAATAAACAATTAATTAAAAAATCTTTAGATCTACTATTAGAAGCAGAAAAGCCTTTAATAATTTCTGGTGGAGGTGTTTCCCGTTCAGAAGGATGGCAAGAGTTAGAAGAATTTGCGGAATATTTACAAATTCCAGTCATTACAACATTTATGGGTGCTGGTACAATTTCAAATAAATCAAAATGTTTGTTAGATACTACGATCAATGGATTCGGAAAGGAAGTTTCTTATAAAGCCGATATAGTTTTAGCTCTTGGATGCAAATTTTCATATGTTATGGGCCATGGAGAAGAACCCTTCTTTAAAAATTCACAAAAATTGATACAGGTTGATATAGATCCATCCATAATAGGGCGAAATAAACCTCTTACATTAGGTATTGTAGGGGACTGTAAATTGTTCCTAACACAAATTCTGGAAGAAGTCAAAAAGATAGAAAAAGTTAACCAAAGAGATTGGCTAAATACTCTTGTTGAACAACGCCAAATTTTTATTGATAAATATCTTAAAAAAGCTTCTAAAGATAAAATACCCATTCCACCACCAAGGATGATAAAAGATGTTTTTGAATTTATGGATGAAGATGCTATCTTGATTATTGATGGTGGAGATATCGCTGGATTTGCAATGGATCAACTTAATTTTCATAAACCAAGAAAACCACTTTCAACGCTTTGGTCGGCTTGTATGGGTCATTTAGGTACAAGCATACCTTATGCTATCGGAGCAAAATTAGCAAAACCGGATAAACAGGTTATTACAATATCAGGTGATGGTAGTTTTATGATGAATATACAAGATTTAGAAACTGCGGTAAGATTGGGTTTAAAAAACGTGATTTTTGTAATTGGAAATAATTCTGCGTGGGGAATGCTTAAATCTGGGCAAAAATTATATAGTCAAAAACACTATTTGGATGTAGACCTCCCAGACTTTGATTTTGCTAAATGTGCTGAAGCATTTGGATGTTATGGCGAAGTAGTAACCGATCCAAAAGAGATTAAACCCGCGCTTGAAAGAGCTAAAAATGCAAATAAACCAGCGGTAATTGATATTAAAATCGATTTTGCTACAGCTGATGCAACAAAATTACTCGGTTCTATGGGAGTCTTGTAATTAAATGTTTCTAAAAATAATCAATAGAAATTAATTGGATTAGGTGTGAATAATGAAAGCATTATATTTAACAGTAGAAAAATTCCTAGAATTATTACAAAAAAAGAGAACAATTCCAAATTTTCAACCAATTATTTATGAATTAGTTGAATTTGGTGATATTCCAGAACCACAATTAATTAATGATGATTGGGTTAAAATTAAGGTAAAATTGAGTGGTATTTGTGGAACAGATATTCATATTTTAGAGATTAAGCAATCTACATACCAACTAAAT
>JBHLLJ010000111.1:0-10691 GCA_048885705.1 Candidatus Hermodarchaeota archaeon
TTAGTGATTGTTGATCATTGTGAAAAAACAATAAGTATAAAAATAGTATATTTTGGACCCGCTCTTTCGGGAAAAACAACCTCAATTAAAGCTTTATTCTCTCTATTTGGAAAGGAAGAAGAAATTCACAGTATTGAGAGTACTGTAGATAGAACTTTATTTTTTGATTATGGAACAGTAACTTTTCAGAATCAGGAATGGGCCCTGAAGATTCACATTTACACCACAACAGGACAAGATTTTTATTTTGTAACCCGACCAATCACATTAAGGGCCGTAGACGGAGTAATATTTGTTATTGACTCACAAGAAGAGGTTTTCGATAGAAATTTGGTCTCATGGCAGGAATTGGTTTCTTATTTCAATGAATCTATTGATGATCTTCCGATAATTATTGCCTTTAATAAACAAGATCTAGAAGATAAATTCAATCCTATAGAATTCTTAAATACAATCAGATATCCTAAATATAAAAATATAGATACAAGAAATACTAGTGCAATAAAAGGAGAAGGAATCCTTAATTGCTTTGAGGATATTTTGAGACTAATCTTAAGGAAATATTATCATCATAAATTAAATTCTACAATAAACCAAAGAAGTATTAACTTGACTAATTTCTAAAAGAAACTAGCTTCTGCAACAGGTGATTGAATTCTGATTTTCTGTGAGCTATTATCTTCTAAAACTGAGATCAATGCCGTAATATTTTGCTTTGTTTCATAAATAATTTCTTTCTCTTCCCCTTTTTTCCAATGATTAAAACCAGTTAAATAAGACGCAGTTTCGAATAAACCCTCTTGCAAGCCCGTAATTACAACAGTTACACCATCTAAATCTTTGTTTGAAATGTTTTTTATTTTTAATATGTATTTATCAATATCCGAATCTATTGAAACTACTTTATAGATTTTTTGAAATTTCGAGATACCATCGAATAATGATGATGCCGCTGCAGTTCCTTCTGAAAATAAGTCAACACCTACTTTTTCTTTTGATATCACTCCTGTTGTAATGGTTATAGGAATTTCTAATTTGATAGGCTCTTGCCCAAATTCAGGTTTCTTTTTTCCTAGAATTAAAAGAGACCACTTCGTATATGCACCATAGCGAAAACCAAACATTTCCTTCTCAGAAGGAGACCAAAGATAATTATGACTTGGTTCTGCAACTTCAGGGACTTTTAAAAGAACAAAATCCTTTTCAAAATTTTGAGTTTTTACATCTCCAGCAATTGCTGGTGGAAGTTCTTCCACTTTGCGACAACTTTGGCCATAAGCTTCACAATAACAAACCAAATTTGAATTTTGGAGTAACCTTATTTCAAGTAATTTAAGTTCATCTGAATCATAACCAATCTTTATTGTCTCTCCAGGCTTAAAAACATCTTTAGTTAAAAGAATATTTAAACCTGAAATTGAAAATGATATTGGTTTTGGGGTTTTAGCGATACCAGAATTTCTTGATTTTATCTCAATATCATGAATTTTGTTAATAACTAAATCATCTTCTGGATTGATTGGATTTGGTTGCCTTAAAATGAGTTTTAAAGAATATTTAAGATTTCTGTTGCGTATTGTGGGAACTACATTGCTTTTAATTAAAAGAGAGCGTTCTCTGATATATTCTCCCGCTTCAAAATGTCCTTTTGAAAAAATCTCCTCTTTTGAAACTTGTAACTCTTTCAAACAAGGTGGATTAGTAATTAATCTTACACCACTCCATAAAATATCAGCCTCTTCTTCAAATTTGTACTTAACGATGACATTTAATTTGTCCCCTATAAAGACAAAGCCTTTATTTAAATCAGCTAACTCTAATTTTACCAATCCAAACAGATAAAATGATGATTGTTATATTAATTGTATAAAAGGATAGAATTTTATAAAAACTTTTTATAATTAAATAAGAAATGTGTAAATAGTTAACCTCTTTTTTTAGTATTTGTTTACTTGTTCAAGATTATCGACTTTTTTGTTGAAATTAGGAAGCTAAAAGGTATATATAATTAATCACTTTCAATAATAAAGATAAAAAGAAAAAATGTAATAATTTAGAGGAATGAAAGAAAAGCTTGATGGCAAAATTAAAGCTATACTTTTTGATTTAGATAATACATTACTAGATATTGATTTAGATATATTTATTCCAGAATATTTAAAATTATTAGCTCAAAGTGTAGCTCATTTAATTCCACCAAATAAATTTATTTCTAAAATATTGAAAGTTTCTAAAGCTATCGAAGAAAATAATGGCGGAAAAAAAAATTCAGATGTATATACTGATACATTTTTCCCATTAGAGGGTTATAAAATGAAGGATCTTAAGCCTTTTTTCGATAAATTTTATGAGAATGATTTCTCAAAACTGAAACAATATGCTCGAAAAAAGCCTGAAGCTAGAGCTGTAGTTCAAAAGGCTTTTGATAAAGGATATGATGTTATTATTGCAACAACTCCTCTACTTCCAGCTACTGCCATTGAACAAAGATTAGAGTGGGCGGATGTGGCCGATTTTCCATATCGCCTTATAACAACAATTGAAAATAGCCATGCTACCAAATCAATAACTCATCTCATTTATTATGATCAAATTTTAGATAAAATTGGATATCCTGCTGATGCTTGTTTGATGGTAGGCGATGAAGATAAGGATTTAGTTGCAAAACGATGTGGAATGAAAACTTTTCTAATTGAACATAAAAATAAAAAGTTCGGACCTGAGATACCAGAACCTACATATAAGGGTTCTTTATCCGATTTAAAGTCCTTACTCTAAGAATGTTTCTAACCATCTACTTTTTGTAAAATTCAACTTTTGAAATTAATTCATAAAAGTTAAGATTAAATAGAAAATCTTATATAATTTTCTTTAAAAAAAAGATTATTTTATTTTCTCAAATTTACCATTTATGTAAATAATTTTTATAGAGTTGAAATTTTTTGCATGAACTCATATTTTTCAGCATGTTTTTACTAGTTTTAATAAGAATAATTGGAGTTATTAGTTCTATAAATTTTTATTCTGAATCAAAAACAAATACGTACCGTTTTTTCACTATTGGTTGGAGTTTTTGGGTTATAGCTGGTATTTTTGCTTTGCTTTCAGCAATTCCTGGTGATCAAGCACTAGAAGACTTTTTTCTTTTAATCAATTATAGTCTTGGCCCATTAGCAATCTTTTTTCTAGGAATTGGACTTAGTTCTTACTATATAGAACTTTCTATAAATAAAATAAAAATAATCTTTGTCATTTTAACAGCATTTCCACTAATATTAAATTTCACTTTAGGAATAGTTCTTGTTGGGTTGTATGCTCGGTTTTTTCAATTTTTTGGAATCATAGAAATGTTTTTATTACCCTTTTTTAGATATGACAGTTTTAAGGAAAGAATAGGAAAAAGTATTAAATGGTATTATTTGACCTGCTTTTCAATACTTATCTATATACCATTAGTAATTTTAAGTATGATGACTTCTCTATATTCGGGTTCATTTCAAAGTCAAGATATTTTCATAATTACTGCAGCTTATACCTCTATTATTATAACAACGATTTTACTTATAGCCTTTATCATTCATTTAGAATACACAATAACTTCCAAACACCAAAACCGAATGAAAGATATGTATTCTCACGACTTAGGAAATATTATGCAGGTAATTTATAGTTCCGCCGATCTTTTTAAAGAAATTGCCAAGATTGAGAACATTGAAAAGGATAAATTGGAGTTAATTGAAAAAAAGTGTAAAGAGGCGTCAAAGTTAATAAATGAAATAAGAAATCTATAAAAATTTTTTAAATTATTTATTTCTGGGGATTAAAATCGCTAAAATTTTAATTGTCGATGATGACAAAGATATTGTTAATCTTTTTGAGCAATTCTTAAAGTTTAAAGGTCATGAAATAGTTGAAAGAGCCTTCAATGGAGAAGAAGCATTACAATATTATAAAAGCTCTCAAAATACTCCAGATATTATCATAATGGATCATAGAATGCCAAAAAAAAATGGATTAGAGACAACAAAAGAGATTTTATCATTAAATCCTAATTGTAAAATAATTTTTGTAAGTGCGGATTATAGTGTTAGAGATCAGGCTTTAAAGATTGGCGCAATCGGTTTTTTAGAAAAACCAATAGATTTTAACACATTATTTAAAATGATTGAAAAATTTCTTTTATTAGACTAAAATCTACGAACAGTTAATTATTTGCTAAAATCTTTCTTAATTTCTTTATATCTAAAACAATCTATTACATGATCGTTAACCATTCCTACAGCTTGCATGAATGCATAACATATGGTTGGACCTACAAATTTAAACCCTCTTTTCTTCAAATCTTTACTCATTTGTTCTGATTGTTCTGTTTGAGATGGAACTTCAGATAACTCTTTAAATTTATGATCAATTGGCTTATAGTTAACAAATTTCCAAATATATTCCTCAAATGATCCAAATTCATTTTTTATTTTCAAAAAAGCTTTAGCATTTACTATTACTGCTTCGATTTTAAGTTTATTTCGAATTATACTTTCATTATTTAGAAGTTCTTCAACTTTTTTTTCACTATATTTCGCTATTTTATTAGCATCGAAATTATCAAATGCTAGTCTGTAATTCTCACGTTTACGTAAAATAGTACTCCAGCTTAGACCTGCTTGAGCACCTTCAAGTATTAAAAACTCAAAAAGTAGTCGATCATCATAGACAGGGGTACCCCACTCGTTATCATGATAATTGATTATTTCAGAATCAGATCCAGCCCATTTGCATCTATTAACCATTCTTAAAAACCAGATTCTTAAGGAATTAACATTTTTAATAAAATCATTTAGAAATTAAATATATAAAATATAAAAAAAGTTTGTTATTTATAAGATTTAGAGGCATTCTCTACAAATGCTTTTAATACTCTTGGCCACACTTCAATTGGTAAACTATGCCCCATTCCTTCAATTATGAGTAATTTTGCTCCAGGTATGGCTTCAGCAGTATCCTTACCTCCTTCAGCTGGCATAAGTGGGTCATCACTTCCATGAATTACTAGTGTTGGTACTTTTATAGAACCTAAAGCTGACTTACGATTTCCTGTAGCCAGAACCGCTACCATTTGACGAGTATAACCTGGTCGATAATTTGAGCGATCATATGATGCTTCAACTAATTTACGTGCTTTTTTTTCATCAAATGGAAATCCAGAACCATGAATAATTCTCAAGCGATTCACACCATCTTCAATAATTGCATCACGTCCTTCAGGTGCAGGTTTTAGAAGAACTTGTAATGCTTGTGGCTTTGGTTGAGGTAAATCGGGATTCCCAGTACTACTCATAATTGATGTAAGGGAAAGAACACGAGATGGGTGTCTATATGCAATAACCTGAGCAATCATTCCTCCCATCGAAGCACCACAAATATGAGCTTTTTCAATATTTAAGGCATCTAAAAGTCCCACCGCGTCATCAGCCATATCATTTAATGTGTATGGCGCTTCTACTTTTTCTCCCCTTTGGACTGCCATAAACAATTTCATCAAATCTGGTTCACCGGCTTCATCAAATTTGGTGGACAACCCAACGTCTCGATTATCAAATCTGATTACATAAAACCCTTGTTCTACGAGTTTTTCACACATCTCGACATCCCATCGGATCATTTGAGCACCAAGGCCCATGATTAAAAGCAATGGTTTTGAAGAAGGATCACCAAATGTATCATACTCAATTTCAATATTATTTGTTTTAGCTTTTGGCATAATCTTATTCCTTTTATAAATTCAAATTTTTATAATTTTAAATGAAAAAAAGAGGTAAATAAAATAATGTTTATTATTTCATATTTTAATCCGTATGCGCGGATATTATTAAATCAGCAAATAATTTCATATCATTTAATAGCATATTCAACTTATCTTGAGAAGCTCGATCTAGTTCTCCAGATTTCATTACAAGTACAGAAATAATATATTTAAAGATATGGAGTTCAATCTCCTTACCATCTCCATCCCGGCCCCAGAATTTTGAAGAATCCGCCATAAAGATGTTCTCTCGAACTGTATTACAAGCATTAATGAAATCTCTTAAATCCCCTCGTAACGTTAAACCACTGCTGACTCCTTGGACATTATGGACAATAACATTTCCAGAAATATCAGCGATTATAACTTTTGCTTTAATTTCATCTAATTGTTTTTCTGCTTTTTCTACATGAGCTTTTAATTCTGCATATTCAGAAATCAAAACATCTCTGAAAACTTTTGCTAACTTGTCCTCTTCATAAATACTTGTTAGCATGTAGTCAAAATCATAATCCTTAAATATGTCTAGGAAGAGTTCTTTAGCTTTTTTTACGTTTGTATCAAGCAACTCTTTTTGGTACTGTTCTGTGTCATATTTATGTAAGAACAAAAAGATTTTAGGTTTCTCATTATTCTTACGATATAGATCTAATAAACTAATGAAATAATCCTTTGCCTCTTGAAATGTTTTTGGATCATGCAAATCGACAATAGGAATAAGAATATCAGTTCCTCGAAAAATTTCAGGTTTCTCCATATATTCCTTCCTGAATTCTTCCTGTCCCCCGAAATCAAAGATACCTACTTGGAGACCAAGGAAAGGATGCCTTCGAGTTTCATATAAAATTGTTGGTGCTAATCCTTTTGTCTCTTCTGGGCGTTTAGCGGCAAAAGCTACAGAATAAACAGAAGTCTTCCCACAGCCGCTAAGTCCGACTAAACTTATTTTCAATTCTCTTCTACTCCTTTATTTTATAATGTTTTTTATAATAATTTATTTCATTTAACTTTTTTAATAAAATTTAATTTAGATTTTTATTCTTTTGGTGCTACTTTAAGTGTTCTTGAAAAGATCTTTCCAAATGCTTCTGTTGAAGCCTCGACTAGAATGTTAGCCTTAATAGGTTCTCCATTTGGTATCTCTAATGGATATCCAATTTCAACAGTTTCAAATGGGAATAATTCTCTTATCGTTGTTATCCAGGGTCTTTTTTCAAATAATTCCTCTACTGATACTATTCTAATTTTCATATCTTCTAAGACGTAACCAATTGTATTTGTTAATGATATGTTCAGGACTTTATCCTCTTCATTTAAATCATTCGAAACGCTTAAAAACTTTCTTGTTCCGAGAGGAGGTTTAACAACTGCTTGTTCTACTTCCGGTTTAGTCTCTATTCTTGGTTCTTCTCTTTCCTCCATATCTCTTACAATAAAGACCTTCCTTTTTTGAACTGTGTATTGAGAAACTTTTTTCAATTTCGCCAAAAATAAGACTGCATTCAAATTAATAGAATTAAATGGTTCTATTTTGATATAACCTTTTTTAGCTGCATCTTCCACAATTTCAGCCCCTAAACCAGTCCTAGCAAAAACAGTATTTTTATTTGCTCCACTCCCAACTGAACCCACAGAGATATCTGCATGTTCAGCAGTTAAATCCACACAAAAATTACAACTAGATGACTTAAATTTATCTAACTGCTTAATAGTATATGATTTTACGGGTTCTCCTTTTGGATCGTAATACAGATGAAATTTACCTTTATTAATATCCATCTTTTCTACTTTTGATAAATCTACACCTTCTTTCTCAAAAAATGGATAGAGCGCCTCTGGAGCAAAACTATCCATACAAAAAAGTCCGATCTTTAATACATGACATCTCATGAAATACTTTAACATACCAGTTGGACTATCAAACATTTTAGCAACCGCGTCTATGTTACATGGTGTTCCTACGAATGCTATTGATCTAAAATCTTGCCTTACCGCATCCATTAATGCTTCTACCGTTTGAGAATGGCTGTAGATGGATCCTGATGCTTTAATTGTATCATCTTTACTTGTAATAATCTGGGCGACAGGATACCATGGTTTATTAGGATCTCTCATTGTTACAACTGCTGCATCTATTAAATGTTCATCAAATAGATAACAGAGTAAACTAGTTACAGTTCCACCATCTTGCCCACCAATTACTTCTGGGATGTTTGTATTTGCTACATAACCTGTTTTAAAATCTCCCATGAGTTGATAAGGATCTGTAATCGTTCTTGGACATTGATTATAACATATTCCACAACCAGTGCATTTTCCTATTAATTTCGGTTGTCCTGCTAGATCATCCCATTCTAACACAGGACACACTGCAGCACAAGTAGCACACTCAGTACAAATACCAGTACGCACAATCTCTTTCATTAGTAATCCAAAACTATCCTTAGCTCCTTCGAGCTTCTTCTGAATATACTCAAACGAATAGTCATATGGAGTTTCGGATTGACTCGGTTTTTCTTCGGTCATGATATTTTATTGAAATACTAAATTGAATATTAAATATGAAAGTTCAATTAAGTAAAATAGGCTTTAAAAAAAAATATTATTAAATTGAAGAAAAATAATTAAGCTCTTTTTGAAAAATAAGTCAAAAAATGTAAATAATTAATTTTAACCAATGCTCTAAGAATTTTCTAATTCAAGTCTTTCTTCAATTTTTTTAATAGCATTTGAAGCGTAAATTCGCACAACTCTATGGAAATCATTAACTCTTTTAATTAGTGCCTCAAGAGCAGGTTCTCGACCAAAATTTTCTAATAATTTAATTAAGCTAAGTTTTACTTTATAATTTTCATTTTCTTTGGTTCTTAAGAGATCTGTAAGAAGTGCCATATTTTTAATCAAAGTTCTTGAGATTTCTTGTTTAATATTATTTATTTTATACCAATTATTTTGAAATATGTTATAAACGGCATCAATCGCTACTTTTTTTATAAGCCAATAAGCAGTTTCATCCTCTATGATATTTAGCAAATCTGGTAAAGGCTCAACATTGCCAATTTTACCTAAAGCAATAATAGTATTCTTTCTTACATCTAAGTTCCTAATCTTCAGTAAATTACATAATGGTTTAACAAATTCTACTTCACCAATCTCACCTAAAATGAATGCGACACTTTCTCGGATAGTATTGTTTTCTTTCTCTAACGAATTAAATAAATAGTCATATGAAGCATGTTGATTATATTGATAAATATTTTTTATAGCATCTATAATATAAAGCTTCATGTCTAAATCAGTATACTCGAAACTAACATCTTCTATATCTAAAACATTTATAAGTTCTGGGACTGCTGATAAGTCTCCAATCTTTCCTAATGCCTCTATTGCTGCGATGCTTACTTCATTGTAAATATTATCTAAATTAGAGATTAACAAATCCACAGCATCTTTATATTTTAATTTCCCACATAATAAAATAGCATTTTTCTTAACAATAAAATCATCAATTAAGAGTAATTTGATGATTTCCTTTTCGATTTCTGTACTTAATAATGTTAAGATAGAGACCGCAGAGTCCATTAAGTTAGAATCTTCTTCTCTTAAGATTTGGGTAATAATTTCTAATAACAACTTTTTATTCTGAATTAAATCAGACAAAATTTCAGGATATTTTGTTTTAATATAACTTATATCCTCAAAAGAAACATTTATACTCGAGATTTCATAGCCTATTAACTTGATTAATTCAACCTTATGTTTTTTAGAAAATTTTTTATTCTTTAATGATTCGACTAATAAACCTATTAGCTTTCCAGGATCTAAACTTAATAATTCAATTGACACATATTCTCTGATTGAGTTAAAGCTATTATCTAGTTCCTTAATAAAAAGCTTTATTTCAGAGTCCTCAAACTTTGTTTTTCTTATGGCTTTTAGAGCTGATAATTTAACGTCTTTATTAACAGGTTCTTGTTCCAATACCCATTTTAATGGTTTCAATGCTTTTTGATCCTTTATCCTTCCTAATGCTTTGGCGGCTTCACATTTTATATCAATTATTTCTTCGGAGATAAGAAGGTTTTCAAATAAGCCATAACATTCATTTTTTAATTTTATTGAGTTATTACTGATTAGACCTAAATATTTTATTGCCTCTCTTCGCTTATTATTATCATTATCTTTCTCTATAATTTCGGTTAACATATTTGCTGAATTTTCTAAACCCAATTCCTCAATTCTCTGGTAAATTTCACGAGGTTGAATTTTAACTTTAAGCATATATTGACCGTCTTAGCTTGGTTTTTTTTAATCTAACAATTCATCTTGTTTAATTATCAATTATTGATCAGCGCTTATAAAAATATTACCCAAATCAGACATAAAGCTAGAAATAACTTATCATAACCAATAGAAATGACGAATATTAATAATATAATCATTTAATATTACTGATTTTCAGACAATTTTCAATTTATTTTTCACTTCTCCTAAAAACTTATATATATAGAACGTTCTACGACCTTATTATCCAAATCTATCTGAACCTTAAAATTTATGTGACTAATTTTAATCTTAATTTTTGCTTATTGCTCTAAAAGTCGTTTATTGTAACTCCATTGAATAGAAATGTATTAAAAAACCAATTTTTAGAAAAAATATTCATGTGAAATATAGATTGGAAAAGGTTTAGAGTCTCTTGTTTCGAAGAGAATTCTCAGATTTATATCCATTCAACGAGAGATGAGCATCCGAGTCCTTCTTTGTCTTCAATTCTACCTTGAACTATAAATGTATCCCCTTCATAATCACAATCATGACACTTATGTTTTGATACTAGTTCTACTAGATCATCAACTAAAACCGCATGATTTACGGAGGCAGCTACTCC
>JBHLLJ010000112.1:0-10606 GCA_048885705.1 Candidatus Hermodarchaeota archaeon
TTAAAAAACCTGAACCTCGATATCAATCCTACTATTATGACCATATGATCTCATGCCCCTCCACGCCCTTACCATAAAGCGTAAACATCTATAGTTACGGATGCTGCCTCCCGGCCCTGTCCGGTTTTCTAATCACGAGCTTATACTTTTCCTACAAAAAGCACTGCTCTGATACCTACCGTTATGGGGAACGCTTCGACGGAACATAAGATTGGATAATAGCACTCATGAACTCTTAATTCAGGCAATTTCCACTATGAGCATTTTGTGGTCCACCCAGCGTGGGGTTTCAAGCATTGCCCAGGGTGCTCATTGAATTTTAATTATTATTAAAATTTAAAATTTACATTTTCAAAAAAATTTTGAAGTTTAGAAAAACTTCAATTAACACACTAAAAATTAAATCTTTACTTCAGAATTAAATTTTTCTTAAGCTCCTTTCTTCTAATAATGGAGAGAAATTCTTTAGTGTCAGGAAAGACATAGATAAGGTCTTCGCCATCATCCTCTATAGTAATCTCTTTATAAAACTTTTCTTTAACTTTAGCATTTAAATCATTTACTATCATAAATTAAAGTATATGACTTGAATTCAAAAAAACGTATAGCACGGTGATATTATGGAGATGCCTATAAAATAAATGAATATAAGATTAGTATTATTAATTTATGAGTAAATTATCTAAAAACGTTCTTACTTGCTTATTAGCTGGTCTTCCATGGTTGAATAAGCCATTTAGATATCCATTTAGAAAAACTTTGATTTCATTATTCAGATCTTTTATATCAATATAACTATATTTTGATTTCAATTTCTTTTCATCAAGAACAGGTCGTATATGTTTTTCAATTAAATTCAATGTGAAATTTACTACTGCATTATTGACTTTTTCTTTATCACCAGAGGATAACTCCATATTTCCTTGTATAGTTTGTTTTCTTATCTCATTCAATTGTAATAATAAATTTTCCAAATCTGAAGATAATTTTAACAGCTTAATTTTCTTTGTTAATTCTTTATTGCTATCATTTGGAAGTTGAGCATCACAGTATTTTTCTAAATTAGCGTAGAATCTGACTAAGAGTTTAAAAGAATCTTCAATTTCATACATATTTTCCCATACATTTAGATCTACACCGTTGAGAGAATTTTTAATAGTATTTTTAACTTCTTCAGAAACTCCAGAGAGATATTGAGTATAATCCTCAAATGGAAATCCAAAATAGTAATTATTGTATTTATCTTTAACTTCTTTGGTATTAACGGTTGGTGATAGAATCTTTTCTTTTTTAACAATTTCTTTTACAAATTTCATAATGTAATTACAATTTGGACAATAAGTAATCCAAGAACTAAGAATTACTTCAGATGGTTTAACACCACTAGAACTTATATAACCATTGAAACCTGATAATAATTTTCCATCAGAAGAAAAAGTAGCTTCCTCAGGATAAAATGTTCTTGGAATGAATTTCATATCGCATAATGGGCAATTAAGCTTTTCTTTTTTATTCATGGCATTCTATGATGTATTTTTAATTATCCTATAATTGAATATATAATATCACATATGTAAGTGTAATTTGTAATATATATACAAGAATAATATGTAGACCATATTCTATCATAATGATCCAATTCTAAAGATACAAAATAAATCGTACATTCATATTTTATCAAATAAATAAGAAAATTAAAAGAAAAAACTAAATTGTATTTATCAAACTAAATTCTAAAATTTAATAGAAAAATAAATTGTGAATCTTGAAAATGTCAGATAATATTGTTTTTATAGATGCCAAAACTCTCGAAAATTTTATGCGAGATGTTTTTATAGGATTAGGAGTACCAAAAAAAGATGCTGAGATTATTGCAGATGTATTGATTACATCAGATTTAAGAGGTATAGAATCACATGGTATTCAGAGATGCAAGATGTATTATGATCGCATAAAGGAAGGGATATATGAAGCAAAAACGAAAATTGAAGTAATAAAAGATGGACCTACTACTGCATTATTGGATGGAAATTGTGGTATGGGACATGTTATCGCCCATACAGCAATGAAAATGGCAATAGAAAAAGCCAAAAAGTATGGTTTAGGGGCGGTAGCTGTAAGAAATTCTACCCATTTTGGAATTGCTGGATATTATTCATTAATGGCAATTAAAGAAGGGATGATTGGGATTGCAGTCACTAATGCTCGGCCATCTATTCCTCCTACTTTTGGATGTGAACCTATGTTGGGAACAAATCCATTAACTATTGGAGCCCCAACTGATGAGAAATTCCCATTTCTCCTCGATTGTGCCACATCAATAATTCAAAGAGGTAAAGTTGAAGTGAATGCACGCATTAACAAACCACTTCCTGAAAACACAGTTATTGATGAAAATGGTGAAACTATGACTAATGCAAACAAAGTTTTGGATAAAATGCTAGAAAGAAAGGCATCTTTATTGCCTTTAGGAGGAAAAGGTGAAGATACTGCTGGTTATAAAGGTTATGGATATGCTACAGTTGTAGAACTTCTTTCAGCAGCTTTACAAGAGGGTATATATCTAAGGGATACACTCGGGATAGTAGAAGATAATCAAAAGAGATTAAAAGTTGGACATTTTTTCTTAGTTATCAATCCTGAGAGTTTTATAGGCTCAGACTCTTTCAAAAAAACGGCAGGCAATATTATGAGGGATTTAAGAGATTCAAGAAAAATTCCAGGTTCTGAAAGAATTTATACTGCTGGGGAAAAAGAACATATAGCGATGATTAAGAGAAAGGAAGAGGGAATTCCTATAAATAAAAGTTTACAAGACGATATTATGGTGATGCAAAAAGAACTTGGCTTGAAATATAACTTTCCTTTCTTGTAATACCTTATTATTAGACAAAAAAATATTTAGTTTATTTTTTATATGTTGAAGAAAAAACAAGTTTATGACATTTCAAAGAAATAAAGGAAT
This sequence comes from Candidatus Hermodarchaeota archaeon, assembly GCA_048885705.1. Taxonomy (GTDB): domain Archaea; phylum Asgardarchaeota; class Lokiarchaeia; order Sigyniarchaeales; family SOKP01; genus Loki-b32. The sequence continues at coordinate 2,966 of JBHLLJ010000112.1, forward strand.
TTATCTATTCTTACTTCTATTTGGAATAATATTCGGAACTGTATCTATTCTCTTATTATATGCGTTTAATTGGAATATCATAACCACTACATACTTAACACATGAAGGGACTTTAGGAATCGTTTTGGCTATTAGTGCTCGAATAACTATTGTTTCTTTAATGGCTATATATACATTCTATAGATGGTTTAAACAAGAACAACAATATTTTTCAGATATACCATTCCTTTTTGGTATCTTTTTCTTACTGCTCATTTTTGGAAAAATGTTAGATTTATTCATTGATTTTAGTTATTTTGGTTTAGATTATGGATTACTTCTTTTAATCATGAAAGGACGTTATTTTATTGCGATTTTTGACCTTCTTCCTATGATTTATCTTAGCATTTTTATGATACTACTTTCACTTTCAGTAAAAGGCCGATTTAGTAAATTAACTAATGAAGATTATTTGAATAAAATTAGAATTCGAATTTTACTTATTATTGTTGCTATTGAAGTCTTTGTCTGTATATTCGTTGTAAATGTAGAAATTGCTCCTATTATATATCCAATTACGATACTTCCCTCTCTGATTGCGATTGTGTGGCTCTTTAATTTTGCCTGGAGAAATCACCGTCTTTCACAAGTGAATACCTTTATTCTCATGATTGGATTCGGATTATATTTGATCACATCAATTCTGAGACCATTAATCCAATTTATTGTCGGAGAATCATCGTTATTTGTCATAATTGTTGAATCAATAGATATAATTATCTTCATAATAATATTTATTGGCTTTTATAAGAAGTCTAATTATCAATCACAATAATAAATATTACAGTAAAGAAAAAAACTGAAAAAAAAGAAAAATGGAATAGATTAAACTAATTTTATCTTCTATATAGCATTATTTCTGTATTTTAAATTTAATCCAAAAGGAATTATAGACGTTTTTGCATAACTAAATGTTTTCTAATCGGTCTACAATGAGGAAAAATTGTATCAATTGCTCTCGTATTGTTAGACCAAATAGAGGTTCCCTCAAAATAGGTTAAACCACGCATAATACACGTAAGTTGACCAATATTATTAAGTGCAGAAAATATTCCCCTCCCATAATAACCTTTCTTGACCATTGCAGTATCAACATTTACTCTTGTTATGGGTTCTCCTCGCCAGGCCTGATACAAATCAGGCAAGCATAAAATAATCCCTACTAACTCTCCCGTAAATTTGTCAAATGCCATCGGGACATATGGTTGTATACGTTCCAGATCACATGATTCCCATGCGTTTATATATTCAGGGAGAGTTGAGAAATCTTCAAATCTTACATCTTCTTTGAGTGTATAAAATGATTCTGGGAGTTCGCTATAGGCATCAAAAAAATCATATAAGTGATTCCCTCCAGATCTATCTGGCATAATCTGATAAAATGAACCGCTGGCAAGTTCAAGAATAGCATCAGCATATTCTCGTAATTCTTCTGTTGTAGCAAATCCAAGTCTTACATTTTTATCTACTCGCCTTCCTTTTTCCCAGGATTGCTGGACCACGTGGACGCAAGTATATTCTGAATCTTTCTTATATCCTAACTGTGTTAAGTACTCAATAACATATGATTTAGGGTCGGTATACCCAACGCTATACATCATTTGTTGTTCAAATCCCATAAACTGGATTCCTAGGCCCCCAAGATTTTTGGGAAAACTGACACATCCCCGAATTTTTCGAATTCCGTTGTTTTTTATGAAATACTCACATTGTCTAACTAATTGTTGGCAGATGTCAAAATCATAAGCATGAAGCCACCCGAAAGTACCGCATTTTTTGCTGTAGCTTGTATAATACGGGTTAATCTGAGCAATAGCAAATCCTTTTACTTCAGACCCAGAATATGCAATAAAGACTCCTATTTTATAGTCAGGGTTCTGCATCTTCTCTTCTAAGTAGGAAGTAAGTTCCTCAATTATTTTCCCTTTTACATGAATATCAGGGACATATAAAATAGGATCTAACGCTTCCTTAATTTCTGCTATTTCAGAAGATTTTACAATTCGTACATTTTCTAATATTTGTACCATCTTTGTGTCATCATTCAAAATTGTTGATTCAAAATAGTTCTGTTTCTATTTAAAGGAAAAATTTTACTTTGCTTTTTTTCTTTAAATATGGTTAAAAAGATAGAGTTATATAATTTCAAAAAATGCAAGGAAAATGATAGAACAACAAAAAATATGCGGAAAGTGCATTTTACCTGAAGGATTCTTAGGAATTCAATTAAACTCTGAGGGATTATGCAACTTCTGTGCTGACCCTAACTATACTAATGTCAATTACTCCAGAACAATAATTACTACGGAAGAAAGGAAAACCGCATTGGAAGATTGGAATCAAGTAATAGAGGAAATGCAAATTAACCATGGAAAGCGAAAATATGATTGTATATTAGGGTATTCAGGAGGTAAAGACTCGACAGCTCTTTTGGACTATCTAATAAATAAATTAGGGCTCACTCCACTTGCCGTTACTTCTGATACCGGTTTTATGACTGATATAGCAAAAGAAAATATGAGACATACTCTTAAACAAATCCAGGTGGACCATGTACTTATTGAAGATTCGATTCCCACCTTTACAAAACTCTATAAATGGCATTTTTTTAACCATACTTCCAATGAAACATTTCTAACTCGACATATTTGCGATTATTGTTCTGATCTCATTCATAGCATTGTGGTAAAAGAGGCAATAAGACGAGATATTCCTTATGTATTGTTTGGCTATTCACCGGACCAAGTTTTTCGGTATTTCTATGAAATGCCTCGTAAAGAGGTCATTGAAGACTGGATGCCAGAATTAATATTCAACGATTGTGTGTTTGATGAGGATGATCAAAGATGGTATTTATCCCAAGAAGAAATTGATAACGGAAATCTACCACGAGTATTACTTCCTTACCATGTAATACCGTATAAGGAAAAGGATATTATCGAACTAGTGGAATCTAAAAATTATATTAAAAAAGGCCATGCAGATCCTCTGCTTACCAACTGTAATGTGATTCATGCTGCGATGTTTTACGATTTAAACAGATATGGTGGAATTTTATACGCTTGCCAATATGCTGAACTTGTCCGTCAAGATCCTGAAATACGCAAAAAATGGTTGAGAACCTTAAAAATGTCTGGAGGGTTAATGCTTGAAAATAAATTCAAGCCCGCAGAGGTCAATACCTTCTTTAAGCGAATTGGAGTGAGTCAGGAGGAGCTTCTTACCCATATTCGACGACAATTAGAACAAGATCCGAATAAAGACGCGATAAAACGCAATATTGAGATGTTTCGGAAAAAAAGAAAAGTACACCAGACACTCCCTTCTATTCAATAATTATTTTTTCAATTTTTTTAATTTCACATAATTATAATAAAAAAGATGTTAACTATATTCAAAATAAAAACGAAACAAGAAAAATCAAGGAAGAAGATCCTTTTGAAATTTAGTAATATCATCATTTCCGATTTCCCCTGATTCAATAAATAGAGTATAATCTAAAAACTGTGCCCAATCAATTTCTCGTTTTTTGGGTCTTGGAGTAAATCTACTTATGGTTTGAGCTTCTGTCATATGTTCACCTCATAATACTTGTAATTTGAATATAATATAGTTGGAGATATTTAAAGAAAAAAGTCACGATAAGCAGATTTACTACATTAATTTAGTTTTTTCAAAGGAATTTTCATTGAAATCAGATCCTGAATTTACCTTTTAATCCAAATTTAATGAAAATTTGGGATATAAATTAAAAAAAATAAAGAATCCTATATCCATTTATTTTACAGAACAAGAACCTTTAAATTTTTAAATATTAAGCGGGTATAATGAATGGAACGATTGTAAGGATAATTGTAATAACAGTAATTAATTTAGATAAGAATCCAGCCTTGATTAATGGAGTCTTTCTTAGTTCAATGAGCAATTGAAGGTAATAACTTTGAGCGGCATAATTTTCTGTATTTTCGTGTTTGTTTAAATCCTCCATTATATTTTTTTTTAACTCTTCTTTTCTTTTTCCGGCTTCTTTAACATATACTACGATTGCCCAAAAACTCAATAGGAGAAAGAGAGTGGAAAAGCTGAAATAGACCCAAATAAAAATGCTTAATATGCTTACGGATTCAATATAGCCTAAAAATATAAAAGAAAGAAACAAATAACTGTAGATGAATTGTCCAGCGTAAAGAACATAGGGAGAAACATTAGCAGAATTATAAATTAAGAGGGAATTTTCTGTATGGGTTGTCCGGAATATCTGCCATAATTCAACACTCGCACTTAAAAAAAAAGCAACAGTGAGCATCAGCATGAAAAAAAGAAGTAAGTCAATGAAAAAATTATCGATTAAAAAGATAAAGATAATAGATAGAGTTATATTTATCAGTGGAATTGACACTTCAATAATATCAATTATAGTAAATTTAGGAGCCTCTTCTGGAGCTGGTATCCTCAAAGGACCACCCTTTCTTTTTGGTTTACTCAAGGGCTCTGTACCTCATCTATATAATTTTCTATTTTCTAAATTCTTTCAATTTAGGTAGACTTAATAAAAAAATTATTATGTCTAATTTGCCAATATTTATAAATTTTATAAATAAGTGTCTGTATATTTAGTCTAAATTTTACTTTTTCAAACTTATAAAGCTTAACTAAGAAATATTTCATTTTAAAGTAGACTTTTTTAGCTAATTTCTTGTAATTATCTTTAATCATTTTTTGCATTTACAACTACTCTAAAACTTGTTTATGAATTCAAAGGAATATTAATACTCAATTTAAAGTCAGTAATTTTAAAAATATCAAAAAACTCAATAACACTATGAAAAAATTTTTGAAATCTACCAAATTTTGTGATTGCGATAATCAAAAAATCATTACAAAAGCGAAAGAGCTAACGAAAAATGATAAGACTCCTAGAGACGCGGCTTTAAGTATTTTTTATTTTGTCAGAGATCAAATACCTTTTATGGGGGGTCCTGTTGTCAAAGCATCTGAAACTCTTGAAATAGGAAATGGATTTTGTATTACGAAGTCAAATCTTCAAGTTGCATTATTACGAGCAGTAAATATTCCTGCGAGATATCATTTAGCTCATTTAAGAAAAAGTATCCTTATAGGCATTATTCCCGGAATAGAATCTGATGATATTCATGATATTATAACATATCATCCTTGGTGTGAATGTTACCTATCAAACAGATGGATTTCATGTGAGGCATTATTTGAAAAAACATTGGTTGAAAAATTATATAATAAGGGAATTTATAATAAAGAAGATATGCATATAATTGATTGGGATGGAGAGAGCGATCTAAGTACTGTGACAGCATGGAAGGTTGAGGATAAAGGAACTCATGATTCTCTTGATGAATTATTCTTAGAAGTTAATAAATACTTTGAGAAGGACCTTGTAGGAATCCCTCCAACACTTTAAACACTAATAATATTAAGAAAAAGAAATAGAATCTATTTTTTCACTAAATTTTCAATAAAATCACACTTTGAATTTACCTTTCCATTCCAATTTTCATTGAATTTCAATTCGAGCGAGTTCTTAATCGAAACTTTTATTGTTTAAAAATACTTAGGTTATTTTATGAACTCTGATCGATTAAGGTCAATTCGAGTAACACCTGATAATGAAGCCTTTTTCTATGATTATATTAAAAATAATTTTGCTGAATATTTTTTTTTTCATGTTGACTATGCTCAATATCCGGAAAGTACTGAAATCTATATGGCTTTAGATAATGAAAAAAAAATTCAAGGAATGGTCTTAATCTGGAAAAATCGCAGAATTCAATTGAGAGGATCGATTGAGAGTCTTGAATTTTTATTAAATGGAAAGAATTATAATCCAATATCGGGTGTTACTGGATTTGATAACCATAAAAAATTGATCTCAAAATACTTTCCAGATTATAAAAAAGAAATTGCGATGTATCGTATGGGTTTAAAAAAAGGAGATCAAAAGGATTTTGAGAAATACACATTTCAAAAACTAAATGAATCTCATAGAGAAGTGATGGCTTCAGTAATGAGAATTGCTGATCCTGTTTATTGGGGTTCACGCAAGCCAGAGGATATCCTGATTGATGAAAACAATACTTGGTATGGTATATTGAAAGACAAAGACTTGATTTGTATGATTAGTTTATGGAAATATGAAAGTATAGGATATATAACAGTCGTTGGAACTCATCCAGATTACTGGAACCAAGGTTATGCTAGTTCACTAATCTCATCGATATTAAAAGATTTATTTCGAGAAAAAAAACAATGTTTTATTATGGTAAGGGTGGCAAATGCTCCTGCTATCCATACATATAAGAAATTAGGATTTTCAATATGCAATACTCATTATTCTTATGAGAGATTATAGTCCTCATCTAAATTTTTCACTAAAATTACCATGAAATCAGACGCTGAATTTACCACTCCAGAAATTGATAAGAAAAAATAAATACCGTACTTTTACTTGTATGTTGTCCACCAAAATAAAGGGAGTATAGAAAAGATAATCGAAAGAAGCATAAGCCATTCATAAAGGGGAGTAAGCAAGGTAAAATAGAGAATGGTGGAGAGTATAGGGAGCACCCCAGTCACCAGAAACATCTTAGAAATTTTCATCGGGCAGTGCCATATACGCAAGCTAAAGATCGCAATAGAGAGAATAAACCCACCAAATGCTAATACTGAAAAGATTCCGTGTATAATTCCATCAGAACGATCCAAACTAAATACACCCACAAATACTATTCCTATACTCCCAATCATACCAGATATCATCCCGACATAGGAAAGTGGTATATATTTTTTTGTTTTCTTGCATTTATTTGACAGCAAATAATAGAAGAGCATCGAATTAAGCCCTCCTAAGATACAAGAAATTTCAAATAAAAGGGGAACAGAAGGAATACTACTTAATGAGAGCTCACTTATTGTATGAATGCTAATACTATACCCTCCTCCAGTTGCCACTCCCAAAGAAATAAAAAGCAATATCATATAAAGGGTCATTCCAATGATGGTACTTGAGGTAAACACTTTAGACCAATTTAGATTATGAATCTTGGTGTTCATTTTCGATATATCTGCTGTCATAGTATGAGGCTCCCTTTTCTGGACAATTCTTGGTTCATAGGAATACTGCATATCTAACATATTGAGGAGTTCTTGTCCTTCTTCTAATAGATAAATATTATTAATTTCCCCTTCATACCAATTGAACAGTATGCAATCCTCAAATTTCCCAGTCTTTTTATTATAGTGCCAACTAGGTACATATCCACGTGCTCGTAAACCGAAATTTAAAAATATTTGTTGGTGAGTAGGCTTATAGGCAGAGATAAAAGCTTCACAATATCGAACATTGTATATTCTCCCATACTTGATAAATTCCTCAACGAATACAGAAAGTTCTTCTAAACTATCCACTTTATAATAAGTTTTCTCGAAATTTTGTACAGTAGGGGTATAGAGGAACTCAAAGAAGGAATTAAAACCTTTGAAGGTAAGTTGAATAGATTCATATCCAAACCTATCTTTAGAAATATTTCGTTGTAGCTTTTTTTGTAAGTCTTTAATTTTTTTCCTGTC
>JBHLLJ010000113.1:0-10591 GCA_048885705.1 Candidatus Hermodarchaeota archaeon
AAATAAAGTTTTATTTTTTTGAATGAAAATATCTTAATAGATGGAAATATTTTAAGAAGAAAGAAATATCTTTTTTTTAATAAGGATGACTGAAGATCAGATATATAATGAATTAGTTAAAATTTGTGGTGTAAAAAATGTTTCAAATGATTCAGCTTTACTTGAAACATTTTCAGAAGATTTAAGTTTTTTTCCTAAAAACAGTCCAAAATATGTTGTTTGGCCTAGAAATACAAAGCAAGTTCAAAAGATCTTAAAAACAGCTAATTCTCTTAACTTTTCTATTATTCCTGTTAGCTCTCCCTCAGGTCCTAGACACCATGGAGATACAATTCCACGTCATAACATGGGTGTTATTTTAAACCTCTCTAAATTGAATAAAATTATTAATATTGACAGGAAAAATAGAGTAGTTATGATAGAACCTGGGGTGACTTTTGGTGACCTAATCCCTCTTTTATATAAAAAAGGCTTGAAGTTGTTAATGCCTTTGCACCCCAGAGCTTCTAAATCAGTTCTTACAGCAGCACTTGAACGTGAAGCTGTTACAATCCCACGTTATATGTGGGATAGCTCGGATCCTTTATTGTGTACTGAAGTTTATTTCGGAAATGGTGATTTATTTAGAACAGGAGTAGCTGCAGGTCCAGGAACTATAAAACAACAAAAAAAATCGGGACAAGCTCAAGTAAATCCTATGGGACCAACCCAATTTAGTTTATTTCGAGTGCTACAAGGAGCACAAGGGAGTATTGGGATCGTTACATGGGCTACAATGAAGTTAGAATTAAATCCTTCAATTCAGAAACTATATCATCTTCAGTCAGAAAAAGTTGAGGAATTGTTAGAGCTTCAATATGAACTTTTAAAATATAGATTATGCGATGAGCTGTTTATTCTAAATAATCTTAATTTAGCGTGTCTAATTAAAGAAAATCCAACTGAAATAATAAAATTAGCCGAAGAATTACCAAAATGGAATTTAATTTTTATTATTTCAGGAAAAGGTGAGCTTGCAAATGAAAAGATCTCATACTTAGAAGGAGATATAATGGATATCATGAAAAACAAAATTCTGGATTTCAGCCAGTGCAAAATATTAAATGAAAATGAGATATTGAAATTTATAAATAATGCTGACAATAATCCTTGGAGGTTACGACTAAGTGGTGCCTATCAAGACATCATTTTCATTTCAAATTATGAAAAAATTACAAAATTTATCGCGTTAGGTAAGAACTACTTTTCAAATAAATTAGGAGTTTATATTCAACCAATTAACCAGGGCACATCTTATCACTGTCAATTTGATATTTATTATAACCCAAATAACACAGAAGAAGCTTTAGATATTAAAGAAAGGTTTTTACATGCTAGTATTCAATTAATGGATTCTGGTGCATTTTTTAATCGACCATATGGTTTGTGGGCTAAAGAAGTTTATAAAAAGCACGAAGATTCAACCCAAAAAGCATTAAAAAAAGTGAAGAAAATTTTTGATCCTAACAATGTCTTAAATCCTGGAGTCTTGTGTTTTGATGATTAAGCTATATTGCTTTTATCTAGATTTTTAAAAATATTATTCTAAAATTTTGAAGAATTAACCGTTTGGAGATGCAAAAAAATCTCATTTTCGGTTTCATAAATGTTAAATACTTCTTATTTTATTATAAGTGAGAATTAATAAGTTCCTTATCAAGTAATATGAGTTTTGAATAATGAAACCGCTTGTATTTTTAGTTGAAGATGATGAAGTTCTTGTTAAGAATTTCAAAATATTTTTGGAAATGAATGATTATGATTTAGTAACGGCCATTAATGGAAAAGAAGCACTTGAAGTCCTTTCAAACCTTGAATATCCACCTGATATTATCATCAGCGATATTTTAATGCCAATTATGGACGGTTATGATCTTTATATGAAGGTATCAGAAAACACAGAATGGTCGAGAATTCCCTTTTTCTTTTTATCTGGAAAAACACAACCTGATGATGTAAGATTTGGTAAAATGCTTGGTGCGGATGATTACATTACAAAACCATTTAGTCCACAAGTTTTATTGGAGAAAATTTCTATAAAAATAAAAGAAAGTAGAGAGATAAAAAAAAGTTCTAAATTGCTCGAGGAAAAACTAAAAGATATTCTAAAATTTGAAGAACCATCTCTAGATACACTTAGTAAAGCAGATTTCTATTATATATTTCATATGACTTGGGAAGATGGAAAGGGACCTATAATATTAGATTATTTTCCTAAAAACTTAATCCCCTCTCTTAATTTGGAAGGTCTTACAACCCAATTATATTCTACTCTAATAAAGATCTATGAATTTGAACAAGTCCTGGAAAAAAATCAATTTATTATGAGAATAGTTAAAGATCTAATTGATGCTTATGGCTTGATTGATAAAATTGAAGAAAGTTCAGTTATAGCTCCTAAAAGTGGAAAAGGAACATTTATGGTATGTGCTATAACACCTAATTTTCATTATCTAAATTCTGAAAGAATTAGAGACATCCTAAGAAAAATCGCTTTCAATATAAAAACCCATAAAGTTTGGAATATGAAAGAATTTTGGGAAAAATTATCCAATATTAAATAAAAATAATCTCTCAATATATAATCTTAAGACATTATTAAAATATTATAGACAATACTGGGTATCTTAATCGTTATTATTTTATTTGATTAAAAATTTATTTATTTCAAATTATTTTATTAAAAGGGGATTTTTCTACATTTTTGAATGAGCAAGAATATCAAAAGATGATAAAACGTTGTCTCCGATGCTCTATATGTAAATGGATACCACAACTCCAAATAAAGAGTCAAAAATATGCTACTATTTGTCCATCAATAGATTTTTTTAATTATCATTCATACAGTGCAGGAGGACGTATAATAATAGCTTTAGCATTAGAAATGAAACGATTAAAGCCATCACAAGAGTTAATGGAAGTTGTGTATAAATGTACTGAATGTGGTGGATGTGATATTGCTTGTAAGTTTCTAAATACTTTAGAACCACTTGAAATCATAATGAAACTTCGAGAAAAATTAGTTTCTTTGGGATATGGACCAATGCCAAAACAGCAACAGTATATTGAATCAATAAAAACCAAAAATAACCCATATAATGAACCTCATGAAAAGAGGTTGAATTGGTTAAAAAATGATATTAAGATTGATCCTAACGCAAAAGTATTATATTTTGTTGGATGCACCTCTTCTTATAGAAGAAAAGAGATAGCGTATGCTACTGCTCGAGTATTGAACGCTGCAAATTATTCATTTAAAGTTCTTAATGATGAGGAATATTGCTGTGGAAGTCCGATCATAAGGACTGGAGATAAAAGTTCATTTATATCTCAGTTAAATAAAAATCTTGATATAATTGAAAAAGAAGGAATAAATACAGTTGTTTTTAGTTGTGCTGGATGCTATGACACGTTTAAAGTCGACTATCCTTTGGAACGAGATTACAATTTCGAGATAATTCATACGTCAGAATTATTTAATGAATTAATCGATTCTGGAAGATTGAATTTAACAAATAAAGTACCATTAAAAGTCACATATCATGATCCCTGCCACCTAGGGCGCAATTCTGAACCATATGAAGAATGGGATGGTGAGACACTACAAATGATGCCTCTTGTATCTCTTAATATGCCAGAAAAGCCAAAAAGATGTGGTAAATATGGAGTTTATGATTCTCCACGAGCTTTATTAAATAAAATACCAGGAATTAGTTTCACTGAAATGGAAAGAATTAGGGAATATTCATATTGTTGTGGTGCTGGAGGGGGCGTAAAATCAGCATTTCCAGAATTTGCTCTTGAAACAGCTAAGAATCGTATTGAGGAAGCAAAAGATACTGGGGCAAACGTAATAATTTCTGCATGTCCTTTTTGTTCTATAAATTTACATGACGCAATCATCAAAAAAGGTTCTAATTTAAAGTTTTACGATATAAGTGAAATTGTGTTAATGGCGATTAGTTCTCCTGCTAAAACTTTCAAAGAAACGTCGAAGGAGGTTATATAAATGGTATTAGAGAAAGCTATATATCAAGAATTTGAAGCTGTAGTTGGTGTAGGAAACATCGATGATAGTGAGGTAACAACAAATGTATATGCATATAATTGGTGTATGGAGATTGTTAATTATATGGAAGGAAAGGAACCTATACCCTTTTCTCATGTCCCTAAAGCGGTAGTTTTACCAACAACAACAGAAGAAATTCAAAAAATAATAAAATTATGTAATAAGTATAAAATAGTTTTCAAAGCTCAAAGCACAGGACTTGGTCCTTGGAATCAACCTTCTGTAGCTAATTCTATAGTTATAGATCTTCGTAGAATGAATAGAATTGTTAAAATTGATGAGAAAAACCTTTATGCTGTAGTTGAACCTTACGTTAGTGGGGCACAATTACAATCAGAGATTATGGAAAAGGGTCTCAATTGCCATATGCCTGGAGCTGGTCCTCAAGTGTCTCCCTTGGCGAGCGCTACTAGTATGAACGGTCCTGGCTTTACTTCTCCCTCTACTGGTCATAGCGCAAGGAATGTTTTAGCCGTAGAATGGGTTTTACCAGATGGAGAGATTATGAAATTGGGATCCTCTGGCTTGAAAAAAAATCCTGATTGGTTTCATGGTGATGGTCCAGGACCAAGTTTAAGGGGAATCATGCGTGGTTGGGCAGGAACTAAATCAGGACTCGGAGTTTTTACAAAAGTTGCTATAAAGCTTTTTCCTTATCCATGCAAAACTGAATTTAATATTAAAGGGAGTTCTCCTAATTATGATTTTGATATTCCTAACTTTATGAAATTGTACGTTATGGATTGCGGAAATTTCAAGAAACTTGAAGAAGTAATGCTATGTGTGGAAGAAGAAGAAATATCTTTTATGTGTAGTTTTTTATCTGGTTTTGCTGTTATGGCTATTTTTTCAAATTCAATTGAGAGTTTAATGGATAAAATATCACTTGGGCAGTTGAAAGCTCCCTTAGTGGTACTAATAGCAGCACGTACAGAACGAGAATTCGGATATAAACAAAAAGTAATGGATTTTATATTGAAGAGTTTTAAGATTAGAAATATTATTGGAAAAGTGTATACACCTAATCCAATATTTTTTGCTGAAGCTCTCCGTTCAAATTTAGGGCTCCATGGCTTTATAGCTACGGGAGGGTTTCAATCTTCTAAAGGTGTAGCAGATACAGCAGCGGTATGTCTTCGGAGTACTAAATCAAATATACCATTAAAAAGGAAGTATATTAAGAAACAAGCAATTGCTAACGATTTTGGAGAAGGTACATGGATGACCTCATATGAATCAGGACATTACTTTCATATGGAATCTCCTACGATGTTTGATCAAACTGAAGAGAAGAGTGTAAAAGGAATGGCTGAATATATGGAGAAGAGCAATCAAATAGATTTATTGAAACATCTCGGGGCTCCATTTTTTGTAGAAGGTAACCGCCTGCATGAGTTATTTGGGCCTCATATGTCCAATTATCATGTATGGCTAAGAAAAATTAAAGAAAGTTTTGACCCAAATAATATATCTGATTCAGGATTTTACATTTCAACACATAACAAACAAAATTAATAGATTTAAGAGTGTAATAAGATGGAAGATACAAGCGAAGTGAATAAACAAATAAGAGGTTTTGCAGTTCTAATCAATAGTATCCTAACCCCTCTAAATCAAAATAAGAAGTTTCAAGAAAAATTCGGAAACTTAAAGGTTAAATTTCTTTTAAATGCCTCTAATTTAAATTATGCGGCAATTATAATAGTTGAAAAGGGAGTGGTAAGAGTTGAGAGCATACCAAATAAACCAAAAGAAAATCTGAAAAAGCAAAAAGTAGGTTGGAATGCTTTTTTAGAAATGGATACTCAGACATTTCTTGCTATTGCGATGAATCGACTTTCACTATTTGGGGTTGCGAAAAAATGGTTAACACGAAAAATAAGAATGCGTGGGATTATGAGATTGCTAATTTTATTGAAAATATTTAGGTTTTTAACGAATAACAGCTCGTAAATTATAATCTAATTCAAATTAAATATCGATTAAAACATTTATAATGACTACAAAAATTATAGAAAAATGGTTAGGCCCAGGTCGAAAAGATGGTGTAATTATACCAATTCAGCCTAAAGATGATGCATTACACATTGATATGGAAAAGAAAGGAACAAGAGAATGGTGGTATTTTGATGCTCGTCTTGATAATGGATATACAGTAGTAGGATTTTTTAGAGCAAAGCACGAACGAACGGGTAAAACAGGGGTAGAAATTACGATATATAAACCAAATGGAGAGAAAATACAGAAAGTAATAGATTACCATCATTCTGATCTTAGAGCATCTCAAGATTTACCAAACGTGCAAATTGGTGGAAATTATATAAAAGTGGATTATGCTAATCAAGAATTGCCAATCTATGAAATTTTCTTGGATGAAGGTGAATATGGGCTTAATTTAAAATATACAGCTCAAGTTCACGGTTGGAAACCCGGAAAAGGTTATATTGAGTTCGGAAAGTCAAATCAATTCGGGTGGGTTGTAGCTCTCCCTCGAGCTGATGTTAAAGGAACTATTAAGGTTAACAATGAAACCATTCAAGTAAAAGGTGTTGGATATCATGATCATAACTGGTTAAATTTCAATTTTGCTATGATAATAGACTATTGGTACTGGGGAAGAATATATTCTGATAATTATACAGCCATTTTTGCTTATATTAAATGTAATAAGAAAATGGAAAGGTATCCTATCAAAGTCCTAATGCTAGCAAAAAACGATAGGATAATTATTAGTACAGGTGAATATGAGTTAATACAAGATAATTTTGAATATAATGATCAGGCTGGAAATAAGTATCCTAAAGTTTTAAAGTTTAATTTTAATAACCACCATGAAATTATCCTCGAAGTTCAAGATATTATTGATGCTGATAATTTACTTTTTGAATTGGGACCTATTACACGTTTCCTTGTTAAAAATCTCTTAAAGTTAAAACCGGGCTATTTTCGATTAAATTCGAAGTTTCAAATTAATATACTCAGTGATGGTAAAATTTATACAGAAAAAGGAACCACGCTACATGAGATGGTTATAGCTAAATAAAAATTTGATAGCTACAAGAAGCCTTATTTTTTCTCTTCTAATGCTTTTTTCGGAAATAATCGCTCTCTTAATTTAACACTACCAGTGTCCATATCATAATCCACTAATCCAACTTTAGCTAATTCTTGTACTGAGTGTAATACAAAAGCACCACCTATCCCTAGTGTTGTTTTTAATTCGTCTCTGGTCATTACCTCTTTATTACCATGTAAAGTAAGAAGTATCCTGTAATGTGCTTGTCCAGCCCATATCTCAGACACTAATACAGTATATATTGAAAGTAAAGCACGAACTCTCTCAAAATTATATTCTGCTTCTTCTGCTTCCTCTGCAACTTTCATAAATTTAGATAATTCAACTTTAACTTTTTGATATTCATCTAACAATTTCATTTGCTCTTCTGTTAAAGATCCTATCTTTTGATCTCTTTCTTGTTTCTCTAATTCAAGCTTTTTTGTTGCATCTTCTAACTTTCTTTTCTCAATTTCTAAATTTTTTTTTTCCCCCTCTAATTTGGTTTTTTCTTCTTCTAACAGCTTTTTTTCATTCTCAAGCGTCTCTTTCGCTTTACTTAATTCTTCTTTGTCATGTTCAAGTTTTAATAGTGCGGTTCTTGATGTTTCTAATACTTCAATAAATTCCTTAAAACTTGATTCAGCTGCTTTAATTGTTTCATCAAGAACATTTAACGTTTTTTCTTCATCGGACATTGGAATCACAATTTATTTTATTCAATTATTTTTATTATATTTATTCAATTATAAGATTTTTGAGATTTTTTACCATGGTTGAAGATGGGAATTCTCATTATAGAACAAAATTAATTTTAGGTGTATCTCTTCCCATCTTTATAATGGGAATTGTTTCTTTTTTTACAGATGTATCAAGTGAAATGATTCAGAGTATTCTACCATTCTTTATTTTAGAAAAAGGAGGAACTGGATTGATATTAGGATTAATTACAGGATTTACAATAGCAATTTCAAACATATTAAAAGGAATATCTGGTTGGATGAGTGATAAGATAAATAAAAGAAAACCTTTTGTTGTAGCCGGTTATACCATTTCAAATCTTTCTAAACCATTTATTGCTTTTAGTCCTTCATGGGAATTTATTCTTGGATTAAAATCAATTGATCGTTTTGGCAAAGGACTTAGAACCTCTTCTCGAGATGCACTTATATCATATTACGCTATTGAGAAAGGAAAATCATTTGGAATGCATCGAGCAATGGATACATTAGGTGCTGTTGTTGGTTCTCTTTTAGCATTTCTTTTTTTATATTTGACATGGAATTTTTCTGAAATTATATTTTTTTCAATTTTCCCCGGAATATGTGCTATTATAATAATTTTATTTATCAAGGATGTGGATCCCACGAAATTTGACGACTCTAAATCAAAACTATATGGTGGATCTAAAGTGAATAAAATAGGTAAAAATTTTATTAAACTTATTATAATTCTTGGTGTAATTGAATTTGCAAGTTTAGATATCGCCTTTCTCCAAGCTAGATCTGCTGGTTATATTCCATCTGGATTAATTTTTCTATTACCAATCTTTTATTTGCTTACAAATATTATTTATATGATTTTTTCACCTATAACAGGTTTTTTATCAGATAAAGTAGGACGTAAACCTATAATTTTGGGAGGATTATCAATTCTCTTGTTTTCATGCATATTTTTAGCAATACCAATAGAATCTTCAATTGTTTCACTTATTATAATCATAATTATATACTCGCTATTTGGATTCTATTTAGCATCCGTTGATCCTATCTCAAGAGCGTATATTGCAGATTTAGCAGGTAAAAATAAAAGAGGTCGAGCATATGGATATTATTACTTATCAGTAGGGCTAATTTCGTTAGTTGAATCACTAATTTTTGGCTTAATCTACGATTTGTTCTCCTATTTTTGGGCTTTCATTTATATTTCTATTCTTTTGTTTGTATGTATAATTATCTTTGCGATTACAGATTTTTCAAAGATTATTCAAAAATCAGATTGAATTAAATTAGATAAATCTTTGATATAATTCTTCATAGTTTTTAGTCTTTCATAACTTCTTTGTATAACTCTTCAAGGAATTCTTTTATCGTTTTGTAGTGATTTAAACTTGCTTCAGTTATTGAATAATACTTACGAATTTTTCCCTCAATATTTCTTTTCTTTATTTTAAGATAACCAGAGTTTGCTAAACGATTAAGCCAAATTTAATATTATATGTTCCACCTCTTCAGTTAGTTTTCCGAATAGTATTCATAGAACTCTCTGATTGGATTCTGATATTACTAATTTCCTTTATCGCTACTTTTTGGATGGAAATAGTAAAAATAGTAATTTCATTTAAAGATAAGTAAAACTATCTTTTTTTTCCTATTTTTTTTAAAAATCTTGATAAAAGAACAGATTACGATATCTCAGAATATTAGGGTTATTCTTGAAATATTTATAAGAATTAGATTATTGGTTATCACGGTGATAATAGATATGGAATCCTTTTGTTTAAGTTCTAAAGACGTAATTCGAGCAGCTCTTAAAGCATCTAATAAAAAAATGAAGGATTTTGAGGTTGATAAAATTGCTATTATTCTTTTTTCTGGGGGATTACTGAATTACTTAAAAGAAAAAACTAATCTGGTAGAATCAGAATGGTTATTACCATATCATCCTTATGGCGGTGGGAAACTAAATCGAGGTAAATATAAAAACACTCCCTTATCAATAATTTTACCCTCTATGGGAGCATCCATAATAGCTACGATTGCAGAAGATTTGATCTTTTGTGGTGCTAAGACAATCCTTCTCGTTTGTGGTTCATGGGGAATAGGTGAAAAAGTAAATTTACTTGATTACATTATTCCTACACACGGTCTTGGGCCAGATGGAACATCTATACATTATGAAAGAAATATAAATGAAGAAGTAGAGTTAAATAAAGATATCATTGACATACTCATAGAAGAAACAAAAAAAAGGGCTGATAATTACCATATAGGGAAGAATTATAGTAAGGAAGCTTTTTATCGGATACACAAAAAAGAGATTTTAGACTTACAAAAAAGGGGAT
The DNA here is from genome assembly GCA_048885705.1 of Candidatus Hermodarchaeota archaeon. GTDB lineage: Archaea > Asgardarchaeota > Lokiarchaeia > Sigyniarchaeales > SOKP01 > Loki-b32. Next base: position 10,228 of record JBHLLJ010000113.1, read on the forward strand.
GTATTTCAATGGAAAATGGAGAACTTAATGTTTTAGCAACCATTTGTAATAAACGAGATGTAAAATTTGGTGCTATATTTTATAGTTATTACAATCCTCTTGTAGGATGGGACGTTTCTTGGAGAGATGACAAATACAAAGAATGTGTAGATCTGGAAGGAGAAATTGCTTTAGCAACTATTAATAGACTATAAAATAAAATTTTATGTGAAAGTAATTATTGCTGAGTCCATAATTCGGTTAAATATATTAAAACTTCAGATGCTTTTTGTAAAGCTAAAGTAGGGATGAATTCTTTTCTAGAATGAAATAATTCCCCTCCAGTAAAGATATTTGGGGTTGGAATTCCTTTAGCACTGAGTCG
>JBHLLJ010000114.1:0-10472 GCA_048885705.1 Candidatus Hermodarchaeota archaeon
GAATCAATTGTTATTACTTTACTATAGTTAAAATAAGTTTTATTTAGAGAACCACTTGATATGTGAGGTAATGAATGTTCTTCATAATTAAATTCACTAGTTTCATTATTGTATCCATTATTAAAATTTTTTTCTATAAAGAAACTAATTGGAATCAATACAAAAATGAAAAGAATTGAAAGAAATCGAAATTTAGCCTTAATTTTCCTCAACCTCAAACACGAATAAGATTTTAAATTATATTCTTATATATTAAAGACTTTTTACAACAATGTTATAAAAAAAAAATAGTGTATTAAATATATAAATCAATGTGATGGATACTTATCAAATACGATTGGCTTTAGTTAACTCTTAACCAAATTAACTTATTGGATTCGAATAAAATCTTCTAAATACAACTCTAATTAATCGTTTATTTTTAATCTTTTTCTACATAAGTCTATAGCTTTTGGATTATTATCTACACCGATCCATTTTCTATTTAATCTATTTGCTACTGCTAAAGTTGTTCCAGTTCCACAAAAAAAATCTGCGACAATATTCCCTTCATTTGACGAAGCCAAGATAATTCTCTCTAATAATTTCTCAGGCTTTTGAGTAGGATATGCAAGATATTCTTTTGATCTTGTTATTGTTTGAAATGAGTAAATATCATTCCAGACATCCCCTATAGCATTACCAAGTTTTTCATCTAAGTATTGCTTTCCACCTCTTCTCTTTCTATAAAGACGACCATCTACATCTCTATAGCGAAACATCTTTTTTATGTAATCTTCTTTATACGGTGTATATTGTTTGTTAAAGGTAAATTTTTCAGATTTTGTATAATATAAGATTGTATCATGTTGACGTACCCATCCTTTTACTTGGCTTTTAAATCCAGAAACACTTCCTACATTCCAAATAATTTCTCTTCTAAAATGTTCTCTACCGAATATTTTATCGCATAAAGTTTTAATTTCAAAAGCAGCACTTGGGTCACAATGGCAATAGAAGCTACCGGTTTTTTTAAGGACTCGATACATTTCTGTTATTCTCTTCTTCATAAAATTTAAATATTCTTCGAGAGAATTCCATAAATCTGAAAATTCTTCATAATCTACTCCACTAAAAAATGGTGGATCGATATAAATCAAATCAATTAAATCAGATTCAATTTGCTTCAGAAATTCTAAGTTATCTGCCAAATAGATGGAATTGATTTTCATGTAAAATTAAATAATAAAATGTCGAGATTAATATATTATGAAAAAAGAACGATTAAATAAGAATTTCTTGGCTGAACTTAAAGAATATGATTTTTCTGAAATAAAAGAGAACAAAATATTTTTAGTAGGTTCTATCCGATTTAAAGACTATTTTATAAAAATTGAGTCAATATTGCAAATAATATATAAAAAACTTGTAAGTATATGTTCGGTAGATGGGTTATTAAATAAAGAAGAATTTTCCGTTAAAGAATGGGATAAATTACAAGAAATAGCCCTAAAAAAGTTGCATTATCAAGACGCAATACTAGTTATTGACGTAAACAATTATATAGGGCAACAATCTAAAGAAGAACTAGAATATTTTAAAAAGAATTTGAAAAGACCTATATATTATCTATCAAAATTAAAAACAAAATAAAACTGAGGATAGATATCAAATTATCTCGAAAGAAAGAGATATCATTTTATTTAATTATTTGAATTTTAGAAAATCCTATTTAAATCATTAAAAATCAATAATCTAAACATCTCAATATATTTTTAAGACCTATCTGCCTAATATCCTCAAATTCGATAAATTGTAAAATCTAAGTACAAAATTGAGGATTTTAAACTATAATGGAATTGTTCCAGGTTTTTTGGGACGACCAAAAGAAACTTTTTTTAGAATTTAAGAAAGATGAGAACGATAGACAAGTTTATCTTCCTCATAATATAAAGAGATTGAATATACAGTTTGAAATTTCAAAAGAAGAAGTATTTTATAAAGATCCTCCCTATCTTATTTCTATTAAAAAGCTGTATCACTCAAATGAAACACTAGCAATTAATATTGACTTAGATTTAATAAACAGTCTTGAGAATCTTCAAATTAAGATTTTACAATTATACATTTTTCTGAACTCAGGTCAACGTATTGAACATTCATTCAGAAAAACCTTTAAAGTATCTGAAATCGAATTTAATGAAGAATGCTATACTGGATTTGAAATTGAAGAATTAAACTCAAATAAGAATCTAAGAAATACTTTTACACAAGAGAAAATCTTTGAAGAGATTAAAATAAACTTCAATAAAAACGAACAGAGAAGAACTGTTGTATATGAAAAGAAAAAGGTTGAAAATATTCCTGAAAATTTCTCTATTATTTCATTAGTCAATGAAAGCAATAAAACTTTAAAAAGTATAGAAGAACAAATAAAAAATTTGGCAGTTATCTTGAAAAATATGAGTTTTAATAATACTCAGTATCTTCCCCCTATTACCGTTAAAAGAAGTCAAGAATCAGGTATAGAAAGAATAAAAAGACCCCCTACTAATACTAACTTACTCCAAGGTGGAACGCCCTCGGCAAAAATATTAGTAATAAGAGAAATGAAATCCATTTTTCAAAAATCAATTGAAAATAATAAAGAATTTAATGTCAAGGACATTTTAAAACCGATGAGTGAAGAGGAACTTAAAACTATTATACTTTCTGAAGAAGAACTGCGTAAAAAAGAACAAGAATCTATTAACAATCAAATTAAACGATTAGAGAATAAAAAAAACGAAAAACTCTCATTGAAGAAATTAAAAAAACCAAAATGACTGTATTTTTCATTCTTTTATTAATAATGAATAATATTACATATAATTCTGTTTTATTATGAGTCAAATAATAACTGATAAATCTTTTTTTTAAATCCAATATTAAATTAATTTGTTAATTCAATCGAGGTTAAAAAAAAATTTTATTAAATTATTTTATAGGAACAGCAGGAAGTGGAAAATCTACACTTACAGGGGAGTTAAAGGAATATATAATAAATCGAGATCAAGAAATAAGCGTTATTACTATAAACTTAGATCCGGGTGTAAGAATTTTAGCGTATGGTCCTGATATAGACATAAGAGATTATATTATTCTTGAAGATGTTATGGAAGAATACGGATTAGGTCCAAATGGTGCTATGATTTTAGCCTCGGATTTAATGGTTAATTATTTAGATGAACTTAAAAATGATATAGATGAATTTAATCCAGATTGGATATTGGTAGATACAGCAGGCCAATTAGAATTATTTGCTTTTCGTGAAACGGGACCCCTTATAGCGAGTGCTTTAGGATTTGGTTCAATTCAAAGATCTGTTAGTTTTCTTTTTGATTCAAATTTGGTATTAAGACCAAATGGATTTATATCGACTTTGCTTTTAGCGGCTTCTGTACAATTCCGTTTCAAAAATATTCCGCAAATTAATATTTTATCAAAATCAGATCTGTTAGATGATGATCAACTTGAAATGATTGTAAATTGGAGTCAAGATTTTAGAGCATTAGAAGAATCTACGAGTGAGAGAGAAAGTGGATTAATTAGAGAATTATCAATGAACCTATCAGAAGTATTTGTTCAAATGGGATCTACTGCAGAATTGATTCCTTGTTCAATTAAAGAGGAAGGTGGACTCGATTTTTTGTTTGGATATCTACAAAGGATTTTCGATTCGGATAAATCTAAATTTTATTAACAATATTTATATAATTAATTAAAGCTTTATTAAAATTACTCAATTATCATGAAAATAATTGGTCCAATTGCGGGTATCGGTTCAAGATTACGCCCATTTACTTTAAGTAAACCAAAAGCATTCTTAAATGTCGCGGGAAAAACTGTTCTGGATCATATCCTAATTAAATTTAGCAAGACTTTTGATTCGGATACTGAACTAATTTTAATAGTTGGCTATAAAAAAAGACAAATAATGGAGTACATTAAAGCTCATTATAGTCAAACGTTTAAGTTAACATTTATTGAGCAAATTCCAAGAGGGTATGAAGAAGGAGTACCATATTACTGGGGCTTAGGAGAAGCTGTCTATTTAGCGAATTCAAGATTCAAAAAAGTAGATTCAGAAAAACTAAAGGATGATAAAAGAGAAGGAGCTCTTATTTTTCTGGGAGACATGCTACCTCTAGATGAATATTCTTACTTGATGTATAAATATTGGGAATCTGATATAGATGGAATAATTACAGTAATGAAGGTTCCAAAGAAGGACGCAAGTTCTTATGGTATTGTAGTTGTAGATGAAAATAATTTAATAAAACATTTAGTAGAAAAACCTAAAGATTATATATCAAATTTAGCTATAGCAGGAATTTATTCATTTTCAAACACTGTTACATGTGCACTATTTAAAAACCTCAAAAAATATTTGGATCTAAGAACTAATGAATCGAAAGAAATTTTTATGACAGATAGTTTACAAGATCTTGTAGATCAAGGATTTAAAATTGCTACTGTAGAATTAAAACAAGGAATCTTAGATTTTGGTCGACCTTCTGAACTTTTAAGGGGAAATCGATATCTTTTGGAGCAGTATTCAAGTAGGAATAATGATTATCATAATTCAAACATAACAGTAGAAAAAACTTTTATAAAAAATCCTTGTTTTATTGGGAAAAATACAACGATTCTAAATTCTGTAATCGGTCCATATGTTTCTATTGGAGGTGATTCTTATATTGAGAATTGTATTTTAAAAAATAGTGTTATAGAAACAAGAGCTTATCTCAATAATATAATCTCCCAAAACTCCATCATTGGAAGTAACGTAAGAGTTGAAAATATCAGTAAAGATAATTTATTCATCGGGGATAAAAGTGTATATTGAAGAATATTCCTATTATTACATAAATTACAATTAAATATTAATTTTAGAAATATTAAAATAGTACTTAATAATAACAAGAAATTGAGAAGGAAAAAAAAAAAATATGATTAATAATGCCATATCATATCGCTTTTGATATATCTCATAAACCAAGAGGTAAAATTGATGAAAATTTTACTGAACTTAAAGAATATTTAGATTCAAATGATTTTATCTGTTATAATTTTTTAGAGGTACCTATTACCGAAGAATCATTAATACCTTATGACATTCTCGTTTTCGTATGTCCTGATTTTGCCAGAATTTCTTCTCTAGAAATCACAGCAATTGTAAATTGGGTGAAGAATTCTGGAGGAGGCTTATTATTATTATCTCATGCAGGAGGAGATAGAGGTCGTGGAAGTAATTTATCAGAAATTTCAGAACAATTTGGAATTGCTTTTGAAAATGATCAAGTTTTAGATAATAAAATAAATTTAGGATTAGAGAATATCCCATTGATTTCTACCTTCAATATACCTCATCCAATTACGACTGAAATAAGTACTTTATGTTATCGATCGGGTTCTTCTCTTTCTATTATTGGAAGCGGTGCCTTTTCAATAGCAGATTCAAATGAAACTTCTGAGCCCTTTTCTTGCCCACTAATTTGTGTTTCTGAACCTGAAAAAGGTAGAGTTTGCTGTATTGGAAGTTATGAACTATTTAGAGATAAAATAGGAGGAGGTTTTCAATGCAATGACAACCCACAATTAGCATTAAATATTTTTAAATGGCTTATCTCTGATTATCGAATGGAAATAAGAGCTAATTTAGATGTGCCTATTCCAATTCCTCAAACATCTGTAACACCTTCAAACATACCAATAGAGCCAGAAATTTCGCAACCTTATAGTTCTCCTGGTAAAAGAACATTTGATATCGATTTTTCAATGAAAATTACTAAAAAAAGTGAATTAGTTGAATTGTTTAAAATATTCCAAAATCAAATTAATTTAATGCAATCTACAATAAACAGATTAATTAAAAAAACAATTGAGTCTGAAGGTGAAATTGATGAAATAGAAAATTCAACTGGTTTCCAGAATTCCACCGATTTTGAAATTATTAAACCCATCAAAAGTGAACCTACACAAATTGATGAAGTCTTTGAAGATGAAATAATGAATGATGAAGAACCTGTATTAACAGCGTTACCTCCAAGACCAGAAAGTTTGAAAAAATTAGAAACAGAATCAGAAGAACCTTTAAAACCACCCCCTAAACTTAAGACTAAAGGCAAATCTAAAAAAGAATTAAAAGATGAAAAACAAGGCTTAGAAACAAAATTAACTTCTGTTCAAGACTTGATGAAATTTATTGACAAAAAGCACTCATCGGGTAAAATGAATAACAATGAATATGAAAAACGCTCTAAAAAACTCCAAAGTGATTTAAAGAAAACTAAAAAAAGGATTGATATCATCAATAAACTTTTAGAGAAATAATTTAAATATAAAATCTTTCTAAAATGCTTTATAATTAACTACATTTCTCTGAATTTAATGATTAAATAATTGAATTAATTCTGAGGTTTTTATTTTATCACATCTGTTATAAAGCAAGTTTCTACGATTTTTACTCCTTTTATTTGTGAAATTTTTTCTTCAATAAGCGGATTAAATTTTTCAATTGACTCAATTTCTACTTTCATAAATAATCCACAATCACCAGAAAGTCTCCAAATATCCGTTATTTCTTCAATTTCTAATAATTCTTTTAAAATTCTTTTAATTTCTTTGAAATCAGGTTCTACCTTTACTGTAGCTCGAGTACGCGGTTTATTATCGATGCGATACTCGATGGTAAATTTTTTAATGATTCCCTCTTCGCTTAATTTTTTGACTCTTCTTCTTACAGTTGCTTCAGTTTTTCCTACATTCTGAGAAATTTCGTTAAATGACATCCTACTATCATCTTTTAGTAGTTCCAATATTTTAAGGTCAACAATATCCATTATAATTAAATCACGAATTCAACTTTTTATTCTTTTTTATAAATAATTTTTATTAATTATTAAATTTGATGAATCATTTATCAAATTATATTTACTTAAAACCTCAATTTTATTCTTTTTTTGCAAAGTTTTGCTAATATTTTTACAACTCTTTGTCAATAAAACCATATAATAGTTTATCAATTCATTAATATATAATTTCTTTTTTTTTTATTTAAACTAATTATTTGCAAAAGTAAAAATTACAAGGATTGGTGCAATAACTAGAGTTAAATATTGTAATTTTTTAAAATTAAAGAAAAAAATAAGCAAAAAGAATAAGATCCCTTTATTTTCTTTTTGTTATTAACAGTAGAACAACTAGAACTCCTATTGTACTAATAACTCTTCCCGCTATGGTAAATATATAGAAGAGATCATTACCTAATGTATAATTGTCTGTTGGTAGATTTAGCTAATTTTTGATATTATCTAATACATAATTATCTCTAATGTTCACTATCCAGTCTAGAATTACATCAAGTTGCTCAAAATTTAAATGTGTATAAAAATAGTCAGTTTCTATTCTTACTCTTGAAGTATTATAGTATTCCTGTAAGAAATTATATGAAGCATTATTACTCAATGCATCAAACCAATATGATATATCTTTCCAATTAGCTAAAACGTATGAATTACTTTGACGCCATAAATAGTACATTGTATATCTATCAAGAATCCTTTTTGTTGGAATACCTATTTCCCATCCACTCAGAGAATCTAATGCTTGAAATGGACCGGGATCAATTCCAATTTTAAAGATTTTCCCATTCCCCCATTATTAATAAAATTTGATATTATATTAATACTATCCTTAATATTATTATTTTATACATCAATTCTTTGAGATCTATATTAAAAAAGTAGATGGTTATAATTATGTCAAATGAAATTCCTGACAATGTAAAAGAATCTTTAAGATCTATTGGTCTTACCGATTATGAAATATCAATATATCTCACATTAATAAGCAAGGGACCTATGGATGCTAGAGAACTTTCTGATGCTTCTGGTGTTCCCTATTCAAGAATTTATAATATATTAACTCAACTTGAAAAAGAGAAAATGTGGATTATTAAAGAGGAAGAATCAAGACCTAGTCGTTATTTTGCTAAAAGTCCTGATGAGGCTCTGGTTATAGCAAAAAAACAATATAGTGATAGTTTTAATGAACATTCAGGTAGAATTATCAATACTTTAACACCAATTTATCAATCTCATGATACACCAATTAAAATTGCCCTTTATATTCATCGTGGAAGGGATGTTTGTATTAATAAGTCTCTATCTTTGATAAATTTAGCAAAAAATTCAATATATCTTGTCTCTACAAAATATGAATTTTTAGAGGTTTTTTATGAGGATATAAAAAAAGCAAGAGCGCGAGGAGTCACTGATTTAAGACTTCTAATTGAAGCTGAAGCTTTAGAGGATAAGAAATTTCGGAATTTAATTAAAAAATATGATTCACTATGCGAAGTTAGATGGAGAGACCAAATATTTGGAAGTGCAGTTATTATAGATGAGGGGGAAGATGCGTTTATAATGCTTTCGGAAAGCTTTTTCCCTAATAAAATATCGTATTTCGGGGTATTAACCGATCATGTAGCCTTTGGTCCTGCTTCTTTATATTATTTTGACTATCTCTATAAATCCGCAAAAGAAGTCAAAATTGATTAATTGTATTTTTTTGAATGTAGTTCTTTAAACTCTTCAAGATTTTTTAAAAGACAAATCTATAGAATTTTACCATTTAATACTTATAGCATTCTCAGGACATATTTCAATGCATTTAAAACAACGCGTACACACAGACGGCCAAATGGCAGTTATTTTCCAATGTTGAGGATCGTATATATTGTCTTCTTTATATTTTAAATCTTCATGCCTTAAAAACACACAAGGATCACATACATTAAGGCATTTAGCACAATCTCTTGGATCTACTTTACTTTTTGGACCACATTTTGAATAATCAATTTTTATTTTTGTTTTACTCATAGTTTCACCTAAAAATGTCCATTAAATCCATGAAAATCCTTTCTTGGTATGAGCTGCAAAGCATCATGTTTACAGGCATGACGGCAAACCCCACATCCAAAACATTTATTATAATCTATTATCACTCTTTTAATTGAAGGAATAAATCGTATCGCGTTCCATTGGCACATAGACACACATAATTTACACCCTTGACAATTATCTTGATTCAAGTCAATTATATATTCTGCCTTAGACATAATCATTAAATCAAAGTCATTCCTTAAACGCAAAGCACCACATTCAGGGCTTTCGCAATTACATATTGCATTTATATAAGGAAAAGGTTGATACCATACTGTAGAAACTAATCCATTTTTGTTGTGTTGTTCTATCCTTTCCATAGCTTCTTCTCGAGATATACGATGTGCTCTTTCTTTTGGTATAAATCTTGGAAGTTTTTCTAAAACTTCAGAAAGCACTCCAAAATTAATACAACATTGGTAATTTACACCCCTCTGCATCTTACGACACATACAATACACTTCAACTATAGGTTCTGCTGCCAGTTCGGAGAGAATAATTTGAGCATCTTCCATGGGAATAACTTGTCCTATATGTCCGTCTGCTCTTATTGGATTAGGATGTCTTACTGTTCCATGTATCATCCGCTCAACAGCCCATCTAAGAATTTTTCCTATAATTGGCATTTGTAATTTGTAACCGAGACCCTTAGAAGATAGTCCCGCAATCTTTCGAATATATACTGCTTCAAAATTCATCCATTGCTCAGTTAGATATTCTTTAAAATTATGCTCATCAGCAAGTTGATTAGAGTAATTCTCTGCATTTTTATACCATTTTTGACCAATACCATGTTTCATACACCATTTACACATTTTTATTACCCCTAATTTTGCGAAAATATTTCATTTTTAATATTAGATCAAATCTATAAATATATATATTTTTTAATTCTCAAAATCGAGCAAATTAAATTATAAATCTTAAATTTTTAATAAAAAGAGAAAAAGTTGATGATTAAAATTCTAATTATTTTAAAAACGTTCGCTTACCTAAGTAAATAAAAAGTTCTGATATTTCAAAAAGTGTTAAAGGCATTATCAACTGAGCCATACTTGTACGAACTTCAGCTTTATCTTTCCCGGCTAAAATTAACCTTCGTATATCCTCAACATAATCATCCAAATTTAAAAATAATATTTCAATTTTATCAACACCGGTTAGTTCTTCAATATCTTTATCTAAATGTTCTTCAACTTTATTAAGTAATCCTAATTTTAATTTTGGGTTTAAGTTATGCTTAATTATAAGTCGATTCATTTCTTCAAGAATAATATTTAAGCTTAAGTTCCAATCAGCATTTTCTTTATATTTTGGAATCAAAATTTCACTAATAATAACCTCAAAAAGAGTAGTTGGTGCTTTTTTATCAAAATCAACCTCTGTCCCATTACTTAACTGAAGCTTTTTTATGTCTGCCATATCAAAATTCAACTTAGTTGGTTATTTTTGTTAATTCTTAATAATTAATGGACTACAATATAATAAATATTTTTATACTCAAAA
>JBHLLJ010000115.1:0-10304 GCA_048885705.1 Candidatus Hermodarchaeota archaeon
TATTATATGGGAAGTGGAAATAAAGAAAAAATACTTGAAATAATTAAACAAATAGAAAATAAAAATGAAGAAATGAAGGAATACCTCTCAAGTATAAAAATTCTTCCTAGAAAGCAGATGTTAAAAGAAATAAACCGGGATATTATTAATAATAGTTCTGTGATACAAGAGCTCCTAGGAACTGAAGAAAAAATTATTTCTAAAGAAAAAGAAGATAAAATCTCTATGAATTACATTATTGAAGGGTATTTTAATAAAATTCAAGAATCTCCACATAAGAAGATAATCTTTTTAAAAGAATTTCTTGAATTATTTAAAGACAAAATATCAGAAAAGGATAAAGATGTAATTCTCAATGAATTAAAAGATGAAAAAAATTATGTTCAATTAAAAGAAAGAATGATATTCTTGGCAAACACATTTGAACTTAAATTATAAATCAAACAATTTAAGTAATACTAAGACGTGTTTTATTCCTCTAATTTTTATTTTTCCTGATAATATTTTTTTAATAACTTTTCCAGTTGACATATTTTCACTGCCAAGGAGTTCCATAAAAATCGGAGTGGTGGTTTGTAATAATCCATACCATCCAGCATTTTTCTTTTTTATATTTTCCTTAGGTATGTTTTCGATACCTTCTACGTAAATTTTACCTTTATCTATTATCAACATAGCAGCCCATTTTCCATCTTTTGCATTTAAAAGAACTTTCTCGTCAGTGTCTTTAAAAATATGTTTAAATTTTTCATTCTCATTCAATGGTTCAACTTGTTTTGCTACAATTCCTGCAAAACCTCGTAATCGGGGTTTTTTTTCTTCAGACATTTCAATCTACTTTTTGTATTTGTTAATTAAATTTTGGAATTATTAAATTAATAATAATTTTATTACTCATAAGAAAATTTAAAACTATAATTAATCATAATCATCAATTAATCAAAAACAAGGAAGAATAAGTGATCTAATCCTATTCTTAAAAGAAGCTTAAACTAATAGCCATCTCCTTCAGTTATTTCAAAGAGATCTTCGTATGCTTTACGATCCTCTCCAGAGATTCTTTCTCCTCGAAAACCTTCCTTAACTACAATAGGTGCAGTCTCTTTTTCATCGTGTTTGATCGTTTTATTTATAGTATAATCTTCTTTTTTTGAAGTATCTAACTTAAATTCTTTTTCACATGCTTTACAGTAAAGTTTGCCATCTTTTGGGACGAGCATGTTCCCGCACTCTTCGCAAAATCTCATATTTTGAGATATCTCCTCAGGTCGTTTTTTCAAATATTTAAACTTATCAATATATTAGGTCATTTCTAACCTAATTTATGAATTCAGATGTAAAAAAAATAATATAACCTTATAAATTTATCGCATAATTCAAATAAATGTTATAGTAATACGTATTAATAAATCTCTAGTTTTAATTATTAATTGAGTATTAAAAAAAAATGAAAATTTAACACACTATGTACCACAGCATTTTGCTATTTAATGAAAATTTAAAATCCAAATTTAATAAAAAAATCATTTAATTAAATAAATAGCCAATAAATTGAAGATATTTTAATTTAATTAATTTAAATCTATAGAGAACCTGTTTTCATTTTTAATATAAAGAACAATTAAAAAAATGCTAAAACTTTATAGAAATATATAAAATTATTGTTGAAAAGGTGAAAGTTGTTAAAATTAATGGTAAGAAGGAGGAAATTTTAATTATTGCGCACAGAGGAGCAAGTAGTATTGCACCTCCAAATACATTAAAAGCTTTTCAAAGAGCAATAGAACTAAAAGCAGATTATATTGAATTCGACGTCCACCAATCTAAGGATGGTGAAATTGTAATCATTCATGATGCTTATATTACTGATATTTATGGAAAAGAAAGATTCATCAAAAATATGGAATTGAGAGAATTAAAAGATATGGATGTAGGAGAGGGTGAAAAAATACCAACATTAAAAGAATTGGTTAAAATTGCAAAGGGAAACATTGGGTTGCAATGTGAGGTAAAAGCATCTAATTTTAGTAAAGACCTTGTTGAGCTTTTAGAACAAGAAAATCTAATAGAGACTTCAATAATTAGTTCCTTTTTATTTAAAGAATTATTAGAACTCCAAAAATTAAATTCTAATATAAAGTTAGCATTATTAATTCCACCTGAAGTTTACTCTCCCCATAACTTATTAAAATACTGTCAAAAAGCTATTAAATCCAACTTTTATGCAGTTCATCCATACTTTGAATCAATCAATAAAGAGTTTGTGAAATCAATTCATGAATATGATATGCTGGTTAATGTATGGACTGTGAATGAAGAATCAGAAATAAAAAAAGTATTAGAAATGGGTGTAGATGGGATTATATCTGATAATATTCAACTAGTAAAAAATCTCTTAAATAAGAGGTAAATCAATCATTATTTTTTTCTAAATAAAATATTTTAGTTGAGTTTTATTACTCTATTTAACAAATTCATCTCTTTTTAATAGAGTTAGTTATGTCAACAATTGAAGAATCTCAAAAAATTGATTTTGACAAATTATTTTTTCCCAGATCAATTGGAATAATCGGTGTGAGTCGTGATCCTGGAAGTGGTGGATTTTTTCTTAGATGCATGAAAAATCGTTTTAAGGGGCCAATATATTTATTTAATCCCCGGTTGAGTGGTCAGTCTCTATATGGATATAAAATTTACAATTCTATTCTTGAAATTTCTGAGAAAATTGATTATGTAATTTTAGCAGTTCCAGCTCCATTATGCCCTAAGTTAATGGAAGAAATTGGTCAAAAAGGAGTCCCATTTGTTACTGTTTTCGCTTCAGGCTTTCGTGAAGTCGGAAATGAAAATCTAGAAAAAAATTTGTTAGATGTAGCACAAAAATATAATATCAGGATCATTGGACCTAACTGCATAGGTGTTTATAATCCAAGAGGCGGGTTGTATTTTGCATATGAACAATCAAAAAAAGCGGGAAATTTTAGTGGAGTATTTCAATCAGGGGGTATCGCCCAAAACTTGTCTCAATTGGTTGTATCCTATGGTCTTTTTGCTTCTAAATTTATATCAATCGGAAATTCATTAGATTTATCTCCTGCTGAATTTTTAGAATACTTTCTTAATGATGAATATACAAAAATTATTGGGTTATATATTGAAAATTTAAGATCAATATCTCAGGGAAGAAAATTTATGGAAAAGGTGCAAGAATGCAGCTTAAATAGAAAACCAGTAATACTTTGGAGAGCAGGATATGGTGAAGCAACAAAAAAAGCAATTTTATCTCATACTGGTGGTCTTGCTGGGAATAACACAATTTGGAAAGCAGTAGGTAAACAGACTGGTAGTTGTATAGTAAATAATTCAAATGAACTTGCTGCCCTCGCCTCAGCATTTAATTTAACTCATTTACCAGAAACAAGAAATGTAGGTGTGATAGGAATCGGCGGAGGTTCCACCATAGAGGCGATAGACATTCTGGAGAAATATGATTTAAAAATACCTAGTCTAACAGAAAAAACCGTTAATAAAATGAAGAGATTTCTACCAGATGTCAATACAAATGTAACTAATCCGCTTGATCTTGGTGGTGCCGGTATCCAACCTAATATTTATTATCGTACTATTTTAGCACTAGATAAAGATCCAAATATATCTGCAATAGTTTTTATAAAGGATCCTGAAAGATTTGGTGGTTTTCAAGAACTATTGGAAGAGATGGGATATAAAGACATGGATTTAAATAAAGAATTTATAAGATACATCTCAAAAGCAAAAAGAGTTTGTACTAAGCCTATGTATTGTGTTATGCTAAAAATAAATGAAGGTTTTGAAGAATATAAAAGTCGATATAAATTCAAACTAAAACTTTTGAATCGTAATGTACCTGTATTTGAAAGCTTAGAATTAACAGGAACAGTTTTGGATAAAATTAATTCATATAGAGAATTCTTACAAAAACACAAAAAATATCCAAAAAGATGAATCAGACTTTAATAATATGAAATTCTTAAACATCTTCTAAGAAAATTAGTAAAATTTAGAGAAAACTATTGATTATTTCCATATTTGGCTTTCCAAATAGGATCACTAATTTGTAAAACTCTTCGTTGAACTTTTCCTACCATAGTTTTAGGAATTTCCTCAATTATTTCAATTTGCTTTGGACATTTATAATGAGTTAGATTATCTTTACACCATCTAATTAAATCTTCTGTGATTATTTTTCCCTTTGACTCTTCTTTCAATTGAATCCATGCTTTAACCATTTCACCGGTCTCTGAATCTGGTAGACCAGCAACAGCAACTTCTAAAACATCAGGGTGATTTCCTATTAATTCTTCGACTTCTTTAGGAAACACTGAATATCCTTTATATTTTATCATCTGTTTCTTTCTATCTCTAATAATAATTTGTCCTTTTTCGTCCATATATCCAATATCTCCCGTTAAACACCAAACTCGTTCATCCCACTCTCTGAGAGTTTCAGCAGTAGCTTCAGGGTTATTTAAATACCCTTTCATCACTTGTGGACCATAAATGCATATTTCTCCAGTATTTTCAATTCCAAATCCTTTTAGTGGACCCCTACTAAAATCTTCGGCATCAAAAATAGCCCAATCAACACCAGGATAAGGCAATCCAATTGTCCCAGGCGTATCAGTACCATCAAATGGTCCTGCACTCACAGCAGTTGTACACTCTGTAAGGCCGTAGGCTTCTACTAATCTACCTCCACTAATCGCTTCAAATGCATCCTTCACAGGTTTATGAAGAGGTCCAGCTCCATTAACGCATAAGCGAAACAAACCCTTAAGTCTAGGCTCCGGATTTTCCTTTAAATAACGAGTTAACCCTATAAAAAGGTTTTCTACTCCAGGTAATATTACTCCTTTTTCAGGACCTACTTCTAGTATTGTATCTACAACCTCTTTTAGTGATTCTGGAGGTCTAGGGAACAAAATATTGTAATCTCCACCTTCAATGACAACATTCTGAACAATAGTCATTCCAAACGCATGGAACATTGGTAAAATTCCAATACACGCCATAGGGTGTGTTGCATCTGGCATCCACATTACATTTTGTTTTGCATTTGTAATACAATTAAAATGAGTAATAATAGCTGGCTTAGGAACACCTGTTGTTCCCCCTGTCATTAGATAAACTGCAGTATCATTAAGAGGATCAATCTCAACATCGGGGATATCAATTTCACCTCGCTTTTGGCATACATCAAGAAAATTTATAGCCCTTGGAACGTCTCCAGTAGGAATTGTACCATCTGCTACC
Source organism: Candidatus Hermodarchaeota archaeon (assembly GCA_048885705.1). GTDB lineage: Archaea > Asgardarchaeota > Lokiarchaeia > Sigyniarchaeales > SOKP01 > Loki-b32. The sequence continues at coordinate 5,293 of JBHLLJ010000115.1, forward strand.
AATTGCTCTTTGATAGCTGGAGGTATAGCAGCTAAATCTACTATACATGTAGAGATAATAAAATCAAATTTATGCTTATCTTGTATTGGTTTAATTAATCCATACATAGCATCCATACAAATTAATGCTTTTGCTTTAACCTGCTTAAGCACATTTAAAATCTCTAAAGGTTTATAAGTAGGATTTATTGGAGTAACTATACCACCTAATTTAACTGTAGCGAAATAAGCTATTGTAAATTGAAAACTATTTGGGAGTAAAATAGCAACTACATCACCCTTTTTTATCCCTTGTCTCGCTAAAGATGTACTTAAAGAATCAGTATATTTACGAAGAACACGATAATTCATAAAAGTCTTAGAAAACCATATTGCTTTATTTTTTGCATTTTCTTCAGTTTTCTGGTCAAACCAATCTCCCAAACTAATTATTGGAAATTCAGGATGTTTTGGTACACCCTCTTGGTAATGCTTAAACCAAGGTTTTTCATCATTAACTTGCCATTTGAGTACATTCATCAAAGGTTCTACCCCTCTTTTTAACAGAATAACGTCCAATTTTAAATATTTGTTAAAATAATTAATAAATTTATAAAAAATTCATTATTGTTACAAAAGTGTTAATCTTATATATATTCAATTAGTTTATTACTTCTTCAAACTTTAAAAACTGGTTTTTCAATTCATTTTTTCTGTTTATTAGATTAACGTTATAATGATCAAATTTAGGCGATTTGGAAAAATAGACAAAATCTTTGATTGTTATTCACTACCCATATTCACTTCAATTGGTCTTCCAGGACTACCTTGATAATAATGATTTCCAGGCTTTCCTCTCCAATTTTTATGTAAAACAGTATTTGGATAAATAACATTATCATTTGTAGTGACGGCTCCACACCCCATTATAGTTCCTGGATAGAATGTGTTATTTTCACCAATTTTAATTTCAAGCATAGTAATTTTACCAAAGATAGTATTTACAGCATGGCTAGAGAGACCCGTTGTAGGATAGAAGAAAGTATTGTCTCCAATTTCTGTGAATTCTAAACCCACATAAGCATCATTATAAATCACATTTTTTCCAATTTTATTATGGCTAATCCTACGAAGAGTTCGGTTAATTAACCAAGGAAATGGTGATTTTGAAGTTAGCCACATAGGATATTTTATTATAAATCCTCGTTTATGATAGTATTTCATCAATTTTCCCTCTTCGCTATGTAAATCATCAAGCACACGTTTAAAAATACCTTGTCTAGGAGGAGATATTTTATTCCATTTGCGAGCCCATAAAGCGATAAATTCAATTAAAACAATAAGATAAACATAATAAAGGACCAAAAAGACAATTGGTAATGTAATTAAGTGAATAAGTGGTGGTATTGAAAAGAGAATAATAAAACTATACTCATATAATAAGAATAGACCCAAACATACATAAAGGGGTACTAAAAAGCTAATAAAATTAATTTTGAAAAAATCTAAAGCGGGAAGCTCCACTGTTTTTTCCAGTTTTTCCTCAAAACTTGAATTCTTTTCTTCTTCTTGTTTTTTAGCTTCCATAATAATATATCCGAATGTAGGGTATAAAAAATTACTTATAAATCGTAATATAATACTCAATTTAATTATTTATAGAATAAAATCCAAACTTTTTAAGTTTATAATTAATTTGATTTTTCAATTTAGAAAATATTTCTACTTTCTTTAAGGATAAGAATACACATGAAAATAACCATCTTTAAATATCCTAGGTTATCTCCCTTATGGATTGCTGTTTTTATTGATATAATTGGATTTTCTATGATACTCCCTATGGGTCCATTTATAGCAGAAAGTTTTTCCATTCCAATTTTTATAATGGGTATAATACTTTCAGTAAATGCGATGTTTTCATTTATTTTTGGACCAGTCCTAGGAAAACTTAGTGATAAATATGGGAGAAGACCATTACTTTTAATTTCTCAAGCAGGTACTTTCGCAGGATTCATTTTGCTTGCATTCTCTGGCTCAATATGGTTGTTAATAGTCTCAAGAGTAATTGATGGAATCTTTGGTGGAAATTTTCCAATTGCTAAAGCAATAATTGGTGATGTTGTTCCTCCAAAAGACAGGAGCATTCAAATGGCAAATATAGGAGTTGCACATGTTTTAGCTTCTCTTATTGGTCCTGGATTAGGAGGGATCCTTTTTACTATTGGTGGATTATTATTACCCGGATTGTTTGCAGCGGGACTTTCTTTATTCACTATGATTATAACTATTTCAATTTTAAATGAAACTTGGCCTAAAGAAAAACGTGAATTAAACCATCAATTAAAGAAAGATATTGTTATTAACATAGGAAAAAATAAAGCTGCAAAGTGGTATTTAACACTATGGGGTTTTCATACAGCATCATTCATGATTGCGATGGCTTCGCTTTCATTTTTTGCACAAATTGTTTTTGGAATAGAAGCATTTGAGATTGGAATACTATTAATGGTATCTGGAATTTTTAGGGCTATTGTACGATTTACTCTATTTAAACCAACAATAATGAAACTCGGAGAAAATAACGCCATTATACTTGGGTTAGGTATGTTTCTCATTTCATTTTTCATCATAGGTTTTTCTATTAATATATTAATGTTTTTCATCTTAATAATGATAATCAGCTTTGCTGCGTCTTTAACTCGTGGACCACTGAATAGTAAGATAAGTCAATCAGTATCTCCCATGGAGCAAGGTAAAATAAATGGTTATTCTTCAGGGTTAGATAGTTTTGCTCAAATTATTGGGCCTTTACTAGGAACCTTTATGCTTAACTTTTTTGCACCGTTTTTTCTTAGCTTTCTTATTAGTTCTATTGCTCTAGTTCCATTCCTAATGGGTTTCAAAAAAATTCAATTAACACAATATGATATACCTGGATTAAGTCAAAATATGTTTATTCATGAGTAGCTAAGAAATAATCCTTTATTATTTTAAAAAATCTATAATAATTTTATTTACTTCAGAACTTCGTGTTTTAGGAGATTCATGCCCTGCTTTTTCAATGATTTTAAGTACACTCTCAGGAATTTTCCTATGCATTTCCTCTGCATTGCTTTTTGAACAGACTTTATCATGTGAAGCCGCTAATATTAATGTGTGATTTTTGATTTGATGTAATTTCTCTAAAGTATTGAATCCCTTCAAAGCTTCTATTTGGAGTTCAATATCACGGGGAGTTGGCATAAGTATTGTACTCTCTCTTATTTCATCTTCAGCAGACCAGATTCCAAAGAATTTTTTTTTTGGATTTGCTTTTAATTCTTTACGATATTTATGATAAAACCAAATATGAGCATTATCCCAGAAAGCTTTTTCTGGGTCTTTCTTAATAAGTTCTAATTGGTCTAATCTATTCTTTTTCAATAACTCTAAACCTACGTTATCTGGTGCCCCACTCACAGTATTTACCAGTATTAACTTATCAACATATTCTGAGTGCTGTAGAGCAAACTGCTGAGCAATAATACCTCCCATAGACGTTCCCAAAATATGTGCTCTTTTTATATCAAGAAAATTTAGCAACTCTTTGATATCATCAGCAAGATCTTCCATAGTGTAGGGATCATTAACTCTTTCAGATTTTCCAGCTCCTCGGTTATCAAAAACTATTACCTTAAAATCTTTAGATAAATCCGGGATTTGACATTTATAACCATCTTTTCTTGCACCAAATCCTTGAATTAAAATAATTGGGTAGCCCTCACCAAATATTTCATAGCAGATTTCTATCCCATTTACTTTAGCATAAAGTTCTACCATATAAATCAATGTTTTTTACATTTTATTTTAAGATTTTAAAAATTTTATAATATATTGATTTATTATGTGAGGATATTCTAGTATTGATTGATGTGCAGCATTTTCAATTACAATAAATTCACTATTAGGAAGTAATTCATGAATTTTTTGATTCATCAATTTTGGACACGATTTATCTTTATCAGCAGCAATAATCAATACTTTATGTTTAATTTCATGCAGTCTCTCATAGGTATTATGAGATGCTAAAGCTTCAGATTGATGAATGATATCCTTTTCAGTTGGGCCATAAAGAGTTTTTTCAGCCACTAAATCTTCTACAGACCAAATATTATGAAATTTCTTTTTAGGATCATCATTCATTTGCTTCCAAAACTCTCGAGAATAACTATGTTTAGCTCCGACTAGAAAATTGTTTAATGGATCTTTTATCCTTGCTTCAATTCCGGCTATTGCACTTCTTTTATATATTTCGATCCCTTGATAAGGTGGAATTCCTGGTGGCGTCATTCCAGCAATTGTATTGATAAGAACTATTTTATTAATTCTATTGGGATATTTTAAAGCAAAATTTTGAACTATCATCCCTCCTAAACTATGACCAATAATGTGAGTCTTCTTTATTTTAAGGTAATCTAGTAAACTATTGATATCATCGGCAAAAAGTTCCATTGTATAAATAACATCAGGTCTATCTGATTTTCCAGCGCCTCTATTATCAAATCTTATTACCTTGAAGTATTCAGATAACTCACCAAATTGAGCACGCCAGTGTTCTTTTCTATCACCGAATCCGTGCACCAAAAGAACTGGTTCTCCTTCACCTTTAATTTCATAACAAATTCTTATCCCGTTAACATTTTCAGCGAATAAATCACTCATAAATGCTTAAAATATATGGTTAAAAAATAATATTTCTAATTAACTTTCTAAAAAGTTGATAATGATTTGATTTACTTCTGATGCTTTTTCTAAATTAATAAAATGTCCCCCTGGAAGTACTTCTAATATGCTATTTGGAATTTTATCATGAATCTGGTCGCTCGCTACCCTAGAGACAATTCTATCTTTATCTGCTGCTATTATTAAAGTTTCATTATTAACTTCTTGAAGTCGATTCAAGACTTTATGGGTGATAATAGCATTAGCTAAATTATTAATGTCCTGAGGTGTGATAGGATTAGTGTTTTCACTTTTCATTAAATCTTCTGTAGA
>JBHLLJ010000116.1:0-10216 GCA_048885705.1 Candidatus Hermodarchaeota archaeon
TATTGGTGGAACTACAAATGTTTTAGAAGCTATGAAAACCCAAAAAACTAATCCTAAACTTATTTTCACCTCCTCTGTGGCTGTTTATGGCAAAGGTTTACAAGATCCACTCATTAAAATCTCAGATCCAATCGCTTCGAATCCTAAAGATGTATATACTTATACTAAAATAGAATCAGAAAAATTAATCATAAATTCAGGAGTGGATTATTGCATTTTTAGAATTTCTTATGTGACATCAGTGGATATGTTAAAATTTAGACCAATCATGTTTCATATTCCTTTAAATACTTGGTTAGAAATAATTCACGTCAAAGATACCGCCCTTGCTATTGTTAATGCTTTAGAATCTGATAAAGTCTGGGGAAAAATCTTTAATTTAGGCGGAGGGAAAGATTGTCAAATAATTTATAGAGAAAATCTCAGTGATTATTATGAAATCATGGGCTTTGGAAGAAATTTTTTACCTGAAAGGGCATTTGCTAAAGAAGGCTTATCTTGTGGAATTTTTGATTCTCAAGAAACACAAGATCTCCAACAATTATTAACATATCAACAACACACACTCCAAGATTTTTATTATGAAGTAAAAAAACGGTTCGGATTTAAAAGGTATTTAACTCCGATCATTAAACCTATCGCAAGATGGTATATTTTGCGTAAATCTGAAATATACCAAAAAGCAAAAAAAAATTCCAAATGAAAATCTAAAAAGAAATCATCAATTCTTTTAATATAAATAAAGAGAGAATCATTAGGAATTTAAAATTAACCCCAATCACTTTTATATCCAGTACCACCCATAGGCCAATTAAATATAATTGCGTCCTCGGGACAAACATACCAACAAGAAGCGCACTCCATGCATTTCTCTAAAGTTTTAACCTTTGCTCTTTTTTCCACAATTTCAAAACATCCAGCTAAACATACATTTACACAATTACTACAACCTGTACATTTTGCTTCATCAATTTTTATAAAGTCTCCTGTTCCTTGTATCCATTCCACACCTGGGAATTCTTTAAAAGTTTTTACCATTTTTGACTCTCACCTCTGTAATTTTGAAAAATAATGGGATTGGCATGTTCAACAAATTTCAATATTTTTATACTAAGGCGATTTGAAATTGGCATTAGCAATCTTAAAAAAATTGAATAGATTGGTTCAAAAATAGGAAGAATCTTTTTCATTAAATTATTCAAAGAATTTGAAAGAGGGATAATCATAACAGAAAGAAATCTTTGCTTTTTTTTCAATGATTTTAAAAGAGAATCCATTATTCTTAAATATCGTGCAAATTTCTTTTCCATTCTTTTAAGCTTCTTGGACTTTATTTCTGTAACTTCCCGAATTATAGAATAATCATATCTCTCATAAAACCAATTTTGATAATACCTAAAGAACATTTTTATCCATTTAGTTATAATTGTTGGGTCATTTTTCACATATTCAAGAAGGGTTTTAAAAAATGGTGTCATAAAATGGGTTAATGCTCCTAAACCCCACCCATTATGAATATATTTTCTTAACTTTCTTATATTGTGTTCTTTTTGGGCAATCCGTAAATTATATCTATTTCTTCCAGAAATTGACCACTTAATTATTGGATGTTCTTTTATTTTTCGTTGATATTTTTCTAAAAACGTTTTGGAAGTATCATTAGCCGCAATTGCTTCAATTGCTATATTCGCCGCAATTTCTGCAGAGAACCATGCCGCTGGAACTCCATCACATAATTCTGTACTTTCAAGTCCCGCAGCATCACCAATCAATATCATTCCATCTGTATAATTAGCCATATTACGTAGCTTCTTATTTAAACCTACATATATTTCAAATCCATCCCACATCCTAGCCCTCAACTTCACACGAGGTGCCACTAGATTTTTCCACCAAGGTAATTTTTGAGTAATGTTACTATGATATTCTCTAAAAAGCTTATTTAAATTAGGTACAGGGCCTCCATTTATTCTTAAACATTGATCCTGCATAAAATGGAGACTATTCCGATAAGGCCACACCATCAGACCGTTTCCATATCCAAGTGGAGGAGCTATCCTTTGCTCATCCCATCCCCAACACATTTTCACAGAATAACCAAAAATTTTATCAATATCTTCTTTTAACATAACGTAATCATATGTGTCAGCCAATGATATTGTCTCAGGAAGATACTTTTCTCTAATACCTGCTTTTATTGCTAATAATCCTTTTGAACCCTCAGCATCGATGATAATTTTGCATCGAATTCTCTCCCCTTTATCTGTTATTACACCCTTAATGCTACCTTCCTCTTTTATAATATCAATAACAGTAGTGGATTTCTTCAATGTCGCACCCGCATCAACAGCCTTTCTTACCTCCCATTCACAAAAAGCCTTACAATACGCATTATACCCAAAAGCAAATACAGGTGAGAATGGTTTTGGAACTCTTAAAGAATCATCAATTTCAATGTCTCCTTTCTCTATGTCTTTAATGATATAGTTAATTATCCCATCTGAGGGACGTTCAATAGGAGGATTTCCATCTCTTATAAATTTTGGTCCAAATAAAAAACCATAAAACGGAATTGTTAATCCAGAAATAACTTTATCTCCCACATTCTCAGATCTTTCTATTATCAGTGTCTTCATTCCCGCTTCTGCACATATCAACGCCGCAACAGGCCCACCAAATCCAGCACCAACCACGATAACGTCAAATTCTTCATTCATCTAAAATTTCTCCAAATACCCCAAGTTAGTTACACAAATTTAGAACTATATGTTTATTATTAATTCAATTCAAAAATACTTAAATAATAACTCTATTATATTAAGTTAAAATATTAATTTTTTATAAAAAAGTAAAATAAATTTGAGGGTGATAATTCTTGTTAATAGTATTTTCTATTGTGTTTTTCGCAATTGGTATATTAATTTTTGTTTTGATTTTAAGATACACAGTTATTACTACTAGATGTTCTAAGTGGCCAGTCGTTATTGGTGAAGTTATCTCATCAGAAATGAAGCCGAAATATAAAAAATTGGCTGAATTTGCTGAAGCAGTCCACACGGTGGCTAGCATTTATCGTCCAGATATAACTTATACCTATGAAATTGATGGACAGAAATATATTAATAATACAGTAAGACCAGTTGGAAGAAATCTATACAAAGATAAGCCTATAATACAACGCGTATTAAATCTGTTTCCAGAAGGTTATAAGGTTTACATTTTCTACAATCCTAAGAATCCTCAAAATTCTGTATTGGATCCTTGGATACGTTTCTCTCCAGTAGCTATTACTGTACCTACAGCTTTAATTTTCTTAGGCTTGGGATTTTCATTTAGTGGATTTAACTTTTTAATTCCATTGGGAATAAATTTTATCTCATTTGCATTGTATATCGCATCTCTACTAATTATTGGGCAAGATTTTAGATATTTAGTGAAAGCAATAAAAAGTAAAAAATGGCCCTTTGTAGAAGGAGAAATAGAAAAAGTAATGGTTTATAGACAAAAAGAAGATCGAACTGTTTCTTATAATGTGGACGTAACCTACACATATGAGGTTCAAGGTCAAAAATTTACGAATCATCAGATAAAGCTCGATTTCGTACATGGAACACGAACATTTGTTCCTAAAATCTTTGCTATGATGAAAACAGAAAAATATGAAGAAGGAAAGATAATTAATGTTTTTTATAATCCTCGTAACCCCAATGAATCAATACTAGAGCGTGGATTAAGCTTCTTATCATTTTTCCTGATGTTGATCGTAGGTATTGGATTATTTTTCTTTGGTTTGTTTGTAGTTCAATTCATGATTTATGATCTTTTACTCTGATAGATAATTATCCTAATTATATAGTCATATTTAAAGAAAGATATATCAAATAATCTTGATACGAATACTATTGCTAAATATCATAAAGTTAAAAAATCAATATATAATTAACATCGATTGAGATTAATGAATATCCTTAAAAAATATCTAGATGAAACGGTACGCGCTATAGGATATTTCACAAAATTTGAATATCATTCGCTTATAAGTGTAAAAAAGATAAGAAAATTATATAAAATTGACCCATCAGATTACTCTAAAATTAATTTTTATTGGAGATCCTTGCAATCTCTCGAAAAAGATAGAATTATACAGAGATATGGTACAAATTCACCAAAAAAATATCAAGTTCTTAATTTCATGAAATTTTTTGACCTCCTTCATGATGCCTATATTGATCAAGTAAGCATATCTAATAATAATCAAGATAAAGCTAAAGTCTCCTTGGCAATCTAAACAATCGAATATCTTTTACATTTCTGACAAATCTTTATGAAAGTTTAAATATAAACAAAATAATAACTTTTTTGTCAATGTCCAAATGATTATTATGAAATCCTAACTAATACATTTAAGAAAAGTAATAAACCAGGTGAAAAATATTAGAAAAGATTATCGAAAATTCCTATTCATAGCTTTAATTAGTTTTTCAATTGTTCCTGTTGTATATGTTGTGTCCATTAGTATGAACCCGCTTTTCTCCTTAAATACTAATTCCACAGACATTACTTTAAGCGGAGGTTTTCAATCAGGACACCTCGACCAGGTATTGAATTTAACAGAGTCAAATCTCCAAATAAGTTTCATTTATGATGCAAATGGTCTTGTGGACGATTTTGGTGGCGATGCTCATGCTTGGGCGGAATTAGGCATTCGAACAGTTGGTTATTCAGATTTCAATCCTTCTAAGAAACAAGTAGATTTCATTGCTGGTGGAGGAAATGAAAAATCAGCTATTGATGTAGGAGATATATTGATTTGGAACACTACTGAATATATCTATGTGAAATATACTGTAATTGAAGGTTGGTGGTTAACTGAAACCCATCTCCATATTGCATCTTCTATTGAGGAAATTCCACAGACAAAAAAAGGAAATCCAATCCCTGGACAATTTGATTATAAAAATGAACATGACGATGTCAGTGAATTTCAATATCAAATTCCATTGAGTTGGTCTATTGGGGACCAAATATATGTTGCTGCTCATGGCGTAGTGAAATATATCGATTCTGATTCCATTGAAGTTGAAGAAAGTGCTTGGGCAAGCGGGGATGAGTTTCCTGGCAATAACTGGGCTACTTATTTTACATACTTCATAGCTAAAGGAGTTGGAGTATGGCTCGCTACAGATTATGATTGGACCGCAAATACGTTTGATCCCGACCCTGTAGGCTCTCCAACCCAAGACCTGGATGATAAACTAATATTGCAAAGAGTGGGAGGACATGGAGAAGCAGATTACAATTTACCTTCGATTCCTCCTAACGCTTATGCTAATCATCGCTTATGGTTTGATCGTGATGGTGTTGATCAATGGCAAGCTCAAAATCCACTAGCAATAGATGGTGGAACTTATAATACTGGCGGAACTTATGAAATCATTATTACACTAGTTGCAACTAGTAAAACGGAAGGCACCGCATATCTTACTATTAATGGTCTTGATCAAGGTTTTGAGACCGATGGTAATTGGCAGACTATGGAGCTAAGTCCAGCAGGAATGATTTTCTATGGAGATATGGAAAATATGCAACTGTTCTATGGATTATATGGTTATGGTGCTACTCATTCAGTCTCCTTTCTAGATATCACAGTAACTCCTATACCTTAATATAATACCAAATTTTTTTTTTTTTTAACTTTTAATTTTAATTTCAAATATACTCAACTCATTAGTAGACACTCTCATTCTCTTCAATCAAATAATTTCATCAATCTCCCTTTCTAATTTCATTTACAATCGATTAAATAAATTTAAATACCTAAAGCAGGATTATATAAATTGGGTTGAAAATAAATATAATCTCTCGGAAATATAGCTGGTATCTAGCCAAAGTAACTGCTAGTATAATAAATTTTGAGAATATAATTGTTACTAACCAAGAATCTATCAAGAAATATGATTTACAACCTGGTAGATATATCAAAATAAGTAATCTGATTCAATCTACTTCTAAAAAAAGAATTTTGGATAAATTTATATTATTACCATATTTTCAGGAAATTATTAATAATTATTGGCTCTTACAGGATGTACTTCAATCGCTAGTAAAAAATACATACCATTACGTCGATAGAGAATATGTTAATCAAATAATAAAATTAATAAGTTGTTTTTATCAAGCGAGTACTAACAAAATTAAATTAAAACTAAAAGTACTACTCGATATCGGCGAACAAAATAACGACCAAATGAACATCGCTCTACCTGATTCTTGGTTAAATGAACATGATATTGATCTTGGAGAAACTGTGGTATTAAGAAATGATTTACCTTCACCTATTATTTTCTGAAACCTAGTGCTTTTTATTCAAACATTAAGATTCGATGCTTTAATGTGTTTGTTAAATTAAGCTATCCAAAATATTTTTATTACATATGAAATTCCAAGAAAAATTTAGGCTCTAAATCAATTTTAACAGAACAGTGCCATTAAAGTTTCAATATCTTCAATAGAGTGGAGAAGTATATCCTTTATATTATTTCCTATCTCTTGAGAGATTACTCCTTTTTTCAATAAAATATTTACTTTACAAATTGCTCTTTGTAATTTGAATTGACAACAATCCAATATATGATATGGATTTTTTTCCAATAAAGTAAAAATGATAACACAATCTAGTTTTAAACAAGAAGATCTTATCAAATTCTGTAAACACTGCATTGAATGACCCTCCATATTATCTTTTATATAGTCTATCAGATTGACCAAGTTTATTTTAATGAGGACAATATTATTAATCAGGTCACTCTCTAAAGAGGCTCCCATTAGAGAATAAATATAGTTTCGAATGCTACGCAACTCATCAATTAAAAATTTATCTTCATAAATAGGGAATCTATTTCTTTTTTCTATTTTCTTCTCAGTAATCCATATGAAAAATTCTGCTTTTAAAATATGAACTAAACCGTTAGTGATCTCTCCCTTTTCAAAGTAATAACGAGCATCTTCTAAACTTTCCTGCGCTAAAGATAATTTATAAATCAAACATTTTTTGAAATTTGAATCTATATTCGATTCTATATAACCTTTTAATTTCTCTATTTTATAAATAACAAATTGATATAAATCATTCAAACTAATTTCAAATGAACCATAAATAGAAGAACTTAAAGCATCATTTTCTCTATCATCATCTGCATCACTAGCTTGAATTTCTACAATATTCTCGCTACATCCAGAAAACCACTGATTTTTTAATACAAAAATGTAATTATTATTATTTTCCTCTGTGTTAATAGGAGTAATTACTTCCTCATTTATTATTATAGTAAATTCACTTATTCCACTATAATCAATACCACGCAGAGAAATCATAACAAATTCAAAATCAAACTCTATGATTAAATTAGATAACTCAGGAGGAGTTGCATCGTCATCAATTATAGTAATCGTATTCGATGATGATCCTAATAAAGGATTTTTAGGATTGTTATTCATAACTTCTACTACTATACTGTGATTCCCTAAGCTACATGGAACATCATATGTTCCAAAACTGTTTCCTATTAACAAATCATCAATATAAACCTCAATCGTGTCAGGATTTATTCCACTTTCTTTGTCATACGCAAATACATCCCATGCCCCTGGGTTTTCGTCGGTTCCATCCCCTGTTGGAAGATAATCAATAGTAATAATGGGTGGTGTTTTATCAACTTTTTCCTTTTCTTTTTCATCTGGAACTTCTGGTTTTTGATTTGGATCCTCTGATATAGATTGTGATATATTTACACTTACTGAGGTTAAGGTTACACCTAAAACTAATGCTAATATAACAAACCCCGTTGCATTTTTTTTCAAAAAATTAACCCCTTTCCTAATCCTAAGATCATATATGAAAATTACCGATATTTAAATTTGTGGAGGAAAATTCAAATCGTATTTTTAAAAATTCCCATAATCCTAGTAGAAAGGAAAATCAGAGAGATTTTGATATATTGGAATTAAATTTTTTTTTGTCGCACGACTAACACGAACAAACCTATCTTCGTACGAATAACACAGACATTTAGGGATAAATTTTTAAAAATATTCTAAAAATCGAGTAATCCAATTGATATATGTTTTAATCAACTACTATATATTATATATCTTTTGGATCATGTATCTAAATTGCCAGAATTACATAAATAGCTATAGAACGATGATTATCTATTGACAAATTTTTGTTATTAGATAAATAACCCCTTATTGCTAAATAAGTTGATGAACACATCATTTATAAATATTTTCACTGTCGTTTTAAGGTTAAACTGTTTGAAATTTTTTCTTCAGCTAATAAATATGAGATTAAAAAATTTTTATCAGCCATAAAAAAGTTTAAGAAAATATGTTAAATTTTCATCATTTTTAGTTCACAAATTTTTATTTTTATTCACAGTAATGATATATTAGAATTTCTGCAAAAGATTCAAACATTTCTTCTATATTCTCGCCTGTTTTTGTTGATATTTCTATAAACCCAGTTATGTTATTTTTTTTTGCTAGCTTAATTCCTTCCTCCCCAGATACTTCCAAAGATTTTTCTAAATTAAATATATTACCAACTAGTAAAATTGGAATGTCGCCAGCGTTTTTCCTAATTAATTGAACCCATTCAGGCACATGTTTTATAGTAGAAAAGTTTGTAATGTCATACATGATAATGGCTCCATTACTCCCTCTACAATAACTGGAAAGTCGGAATGCTTGGATATCTTCGCTTTCAGCATCCCAAAGTTGCATTATTATTTTTTTGTCTTTAAAGTGTATTGTCTTTAAAAAGAAATCAACTCCTAAACTCAATTTAGTATCCTCTGGATAGCAACGAGATGCATATTTCCTTACTAATTCATCTTTTCCCGAATAAACATCTCCTAATAATAAAATTTTTAAGGTCAAGTCGCGATCTGACATTACTCGCGTATTATAAAATTATTTTCTACTTTAAAATCTTTACAATTTAGTTAACTTCTTTTTGATGATTTATTGAGGTAATGTATAATAGGCAGTTTTAATTGTTGATATGGCTTCACCATGAAATGATAAGAAAGCTTGCAATACCTGCTATTGCTAAAAATATGCCGTGATAATTGAATTCATGAGATTTGATAGGATAAAAAAAAATTATTGAAGTTTAAAATTTAATTTTTCTTTTATATATAAAGGGCAGATCCTAGTCTTAAACATATTTACCTACTAGTTTATTGAACCAGTTTATGAAAGGAATGAAACTGACCTGGAGTCTAATTAGAATCAAATATAGTGTATGTCTTTTCTGTAAGTTTTTCAAAGATGATTTTTGTTCCAAATGGTATCTTCCCAGAGGCCCTGTTTCAAATAAATGTACAAAATTTAGGCGCAACTATTTATTTAGAGAAAAATTGTTAAAGAAGGAAACATTCCGACTTATTTTTTTACTCTATTTTATGATGTACTTTTGTATTGGAATTATCCCTCCAAACATAAATAATATTATTAAAACCGTTTCCAGTATTTCTGAATTTCAAATTAGTTTAGCAATTGCTTTCAATTTATTCATCAGCTCTCTTAGCGTAATGATTTTTGGTTATTTTGGAGATAGAATATCTAAAAAAACTTCTGTAAAAGGACTTTTCATTTTAACCAATAGTTTATGGATATTTGGATATGGATTTTTGTCTCTTTCTCCTAATTATGTACTTTTTCTTAGTATGCTTACAATAAGTGCCATTGGAACAGGTGCGTTTATTCCATTGGGATTTTCAATGGTAGGAGAATTATTTCATGCGAAGATTCGCGGAAAAAAGTTTGGAGTTATGCAATTTGGATTAATCTTAGGAAATGGATTGGGAATTATGATGGGAATAACATTTTCCAATATCTTCAAGGAAAATGGGTGGCAGGTTGCATATTTGTTTGCAGTTCTTCTAAATATATTGATTCTATCTGTCTATTCGTTAATCGCAATACAACCAGAACGTGGTCGAACGGACTCTGAATTTGCAGATTTCCCGGGTGTTATAAATTATAACTATAGAATTACTAAGAACCATTTAGTTCAATTAGCAAATACTAAATCTATCATAGGAATTTTACTTTCGGTTTTATGTGGAGGAATTGCTATATCAACTTTAGCTAACTGGGGAATTTATTTCTTAACACTAAAGTTTGGGAGCTCAACATTTGCAACTATAAT
>JBHLLJ010000117.1:0-10103 GCA_048885705.1 Candidatus Hermodarchaeota archaeon
TACATTATTTCCCGAAATAGTGATATTATTACAATAATCCAATCGTATTCCAGGGTTAGTAGTATAATCGTAACATGTATTATTGATTATTTGTCCGTTATCAACATTTGACAATTGGATTCCACACGCAAACTGATACAAACTGGTATGGGCAATACAATTTTCAATTCTGAAGAAGGCATCCGAGTTTTCTATCAATATACCACTAGCAGATAATCCTGTACCATCTATCTCAAAGTTTTCTATGACATAAGGATTAGAATAAGTGCCTTCACCCGTACATATTCCCGCACCTTTAGCAACAGTCCAATTAGAACCTGGATCAGCATCATTTATATAAATTGGACTAGAAGATAGTGAGATTCTCAGGTTTTTGTTATCTAAATTACTATCACTTGTATAAAACGAAATTGATATTAATCCTAAGATTGTACTCCCTATGAGAAAAAGTATCAATATTATTGGTTTTAATTTAATTCTATTCAAACATCTTTTCACCTTTTTTTAGTATTATAGAAATATGGAAATGGTACTGTGCCATATTATGTATATAATGGGACACACTCATATTTAAATGTTATCATCTCTATAATATATATAGAGAAAAAAAATTTCTATTAAAACAGAATTATAAATAGTTTTTTCAATATTAGTAAAAATCTAAGTTGACTATTTTTATGAAGATCAATCAAAATGATAAACCAGACGAAGAGAAGCAAAGTAATTATAATCAAGTAGAGGATGAGATCGGAGATTTATCTATTAAGCAAAAAGTATATGATAATCTTTATTTGGGAAATGATTGGGAAAAATTAATATCCAAGCATAAATTACGCTATGACATTTGGATGTTTCTGAATTTATATCATGAATTAAATGTTTCACAACTAAGTAAATATGTATCACATAGTAAATCAACAGTATCGAGAGTTTTGATCGGGATGGAAAGTGATGGACTTTTAGTATCTAGAAGGGGAGAGCTAAAAGAAGGAGGCAAAGAAAGAATCCCTCCAAAATATTATACTATCAATGAAAAATTTCGAAGAGAGGAAGAGAAAGAAAAAAACTATATGGAAATCCCTTCAGATCCGAAAAAAATACATGATTTTTTGCTTTCTGAGATTAGAAATCATCGTAATGCCATCTACAATATTATTAGATTAGTTAATTATTTAGGCGATTCATTAAATCAAATTGATGATCAACTGAAAGTGAAAAATATTGAAAAAGCTAAAGAAATATACAAGGAGTTTTTATCAGGGTTAAATGAACCAGAATTTAACTTGGTTTTCTTAGATAAGAATCGCTTTAAGAAATTTTATGATTTACGTTTAGAATACATGTTAAAATTGAAAAAGTTAATTATGGAGCGAAAATTAGACCCAGAAAGCGTTTTTGTTTATTTTGACTCTTTTTTACCTCTAAAAGCTCTTTTGGATCTGAATAAAAAAGAAAATAAGTAATAAATTAAATCTAAGAATATCAAATAAATTTCGGATTTCAAATTTTAGACTCATATCTAATTTATCAGATTTATATAGGTTGTGATAATAATATCTATTATATTCAACAAAGACTAAGGAAAAATCGAAAGTTTCCAGATTTAATTTTTAAGGAAATTTAATATGAATGATCAGGTTGTAGTGGAACCAGACAAACCAGAGGATATAATTTTTGCTGAACAACTTATAAATGAAAATAAATACTCAGAAGCTTTACATAATTTCATAGAGATTAGAAAACAAAAAGATCTTTTATCTTATTATAAAGTCTATTGCCTATTACGTCAAGGCCACATGTTAATGCGGCTAGGAAAACATGGAGAAGCTTTTAAGCTTGCCGAAAAGGCATATGAAGAGAGTTTAGCATTAGGCAAGAATCTAATAACTTTTGATGCTTTGACCCTTATGGCATTATTGAATAATTGGCTAGGTAATTTTAATAAATCTTATGAAATAATCAAAAAAGCTGAAGAAGTCTTTAAATCATTTCCAGAAGAAGCAACAGTAGATTATATTCGTAGAGAAGCACATCTAAATTTTATTAAGGGGTTTTTGGTATCGAGGAAAGATGCTAATAAAGGTCTAGAACTTTTAAACTATAGTTTATCTTTATGGGATAAAATTGATCCTCGAACAGAAAAAGCTATGACAATTATGTGTATTGGTCTAACTCTTTATTCTTCCAAAGGAGAATTAGACCAATCTATCAAACATTTCGAAGTTGCTTTAGCAATTGTAAAACAAATTAACGATAAATTTGGAATTGCATTCATAGAATCTCACCTTGGTAATTCTTATTACCTTAAAGGTGAAATTAATAATTCTTTTAATCATTACCGACAAGCTTTAAAACTGTATAATGAAATCAATAACAAATCAGGAGTAGCGATGGTAAGCTACGAATTAAGTGGCCTACTCTCAGAAAAGGGAGATTATGATCAAGCTTTCAAATATATAGAAGAAAGTATTGCGATATACCAAGAGCTTAAAGATAATTTCGGAATACTTGCACCTCTAGGAATTGCCATTGAAATATATATAGATAAAGATGATATAAATTTCGCTTATAAGTATTTAAATAAATATAAAGAAATCAGTGGAGCTTTTCAAAACCCTATAAATGAATTATGGATTTCTTTTTATGATGCATTGATTCTTAAAAAGAGTTCTAGGACCAGAGATAAAGCTAAAGCGGAAGAAATATTAAAATCAATACTCGAAAAGACAGATATACAAAGGTTTTCTCTTACAATAACAGTTTTAGTTCATTTATGCGACATATATTTAACCGAATTACGCACAACCAATGATTTAGAAGTGTTAGATGATGTTAATCCTATAATTAAAAAACTTCATGATATTGCTAAGTATTCACATTCTTATTTGGTTCTTTGTGAAACTTATATCTTACAAGCTAAGCTGTCTCTATTAACAAAAGATATCAAATCAGCTCGTCAATTTTTAACGCAAGCACAAGATATTGCTGAAAAATACAATTTAAACTTTTTAGCCATGAAAATTTCAGATGAGCATGATGAACTACTAAAGCAATTAAGCTTTTGGGAACAATTAAAAGACACTGATATTTCTGTTGATAAACTTATGCAAGAGGTAAGAATAGATGACCAGATGAAATTTATGCTAAGAAAACAAGTGATTGAACCCCAAGAACCACAAAATGAGCAACCTATTTTACTCACAATAATTTCAAAAGAAGGAGATTTGGTATTTTCCAATCCATTTACTGCAGATATGACATTTAATGCTGATCGGATAGGGGATTTCTTATCCTCTTTTAATACTTTCAGCGATCAATTAACATACGAAAACCTTGATCGTGTAAAATTCTTTGATTATACAGTGCTAATGAAAACAATAGACTCATTAACCATAAATTATATATTTAGAGGTAAATCATATCCAGCAAGACAAAAATTAACACATTTCTTCGAAGCTGTGGAAAAAAATCAGAATATTATAGAAATATTGAATTTAGCTATTCAAAATGAAAAGATCTTAGATATGAAAGAAATTCCCTTAATTGAGGATTTAATTACCGAAAGTTTCCTGTCGGATCTGCAAAATTTCCAAGTACCATTTAGCGCCTATGAGGGAGAAGAACCCTTTTTATTTGTTAGTTATTCTCACGTAGATAAATTACATGTCTATCCTATTATAGATTATCTAAATAAGGCAGGCATTAATATTTGGTATGACGAAGGAATCCCAATTAGTGAAAATTGGAAGCAAGTAATTGTAGAAAATATAGAAAAATGCACAGCATTTCTTGTTTTTATAACTCCCCATATTCTTAATTCAGAATATGTTCAGAAGGAAATTAAATTTGCATTAAAAAGGGAGAAACCTTTTTTTCCAGTTTATCTAAAAGAAACAAAATTACCAAATGAATTAGAGTTTGAAATCAGCGAATTACAGCATTTAACCAAATATCTCATGCCAGAGCCAGAATTTTATACTAAATTATACAAACAATTATCTTCTTTACTCTGTTGAATAAGGAATAGTATAATTGTATCAATTTTTCAAATATAATTTTATTCGATGAAAAAAATTTTAAATAAAAAGTAAAATAATCTTATTTTTCTATTGAAAATATAATCGATTTTCTATGAAGACTTTAATTGTTGCTCTTGGTGGAAATGCTTTAATAAAATTTGGTGAAGAAGGCACAACTGAAGAACAATTTCGGAACTTAAGAGTACCACTTAGTCAAATCGCTGAATTAGCAAAAGAGTATAACATTGTCATAACCCATGGTAATGGACCACAAGTAGGAAATCTCTTACTCCAACAAGAAGCAACTGAATTTGTAGCAAAAAGGCCTTTACAAATACTTGTAGCAGAAACCCAAGGTCAAATAGGTTTTATGATCGAAAGTACATTAGACGAGGAGCTTATGAAGATAGGTCTAGACGAGCAGAAACTTTTTTTAACCGTTTTAACCTATGTAAAGGTTGATCCTAATGATCCTGCGTTTAAAAATCCAACAAAACCAATTGGTCCTGCATATCCAGTACGTACACGACCAGGACAAGTTAAAACAGCTAAAGGATGGCGTCGTGTGGTTCCTTCCCCTAAACCAATAAAGATCTACCAATGGCGTGAAATAAAGAGATTGATGGAATTAGGAAGCTGGATTGTAATTGCTTGTGGAGGAGGGGGTATTCCAGTGATAAAAGAAGAGAAAAAATTATATGGCGTAGAAGCAGTAATCGACAAAGATCTCGCCAGTTCTAAATTAGCTGAACAAATTGGAGCGGATATCCTTCTTATTGCTACAGATGTTGAGAAAGTTGCTTTAAATTATGGAAAAGCTAATCAAAATGATCTAGAAAAACTCTCAATATCTGAAGCTAAAAAATATTTGGAAGAAGGAGAATTTCCTGCTGGGAGTATGGGTCCAAAAATTCAAGCAGTAGTAAATTTCATGGAGACAGGAGGAGAAAGAGCAATTATAACTTCAATTGAGAAAATTAAAGAAGCTCTTTTGGGAAGAGCAGGTACTCAAATTTATAAAGACAATTAATTTTTAGCTTTTTACAAACACTTTATCAATAATTTCAATTGCCCAATCAATCTCATCCTTGGTTATAACTAATGGTGGGGCAAATCGAATTGTGGTAGAATGAGTATCTTTAGCTAAAATCCCATTATCTTTTAATTCTTCGACAATCTGTCGGGCATCTTCAGTAAATTCAACAGCAATTAGCAATCCTTTACCTCTAACTTCTTTGATCGGAATTTTAGTTCTCTTTTCAGCTATTTCTTTTAATCTTTTCATAAAATAATCGCCCATTACTTTTGCACGTTCAGCTAGATTCTCTCGTAGATGAATATCTATTGATTTCATTCCAATAGCAGCAGCTAATGGGTTTCCACCAAATGTACTTCCGTGAGTACCAGGTTTTATCACATCCGGACCAATGATTTCTTTAGTTGTTACGCATGCAGAAACAGGATAAACTCCACCCCCGAGAGCTTTTCCCAGTAATAACATATCAGGTTTCACATCCTCATGATCACAAGCAAAAAATGCACCAGTTCTGCCAAAACCAGTTTGAATTTCATCCAAAACCATTAATACATTATATTTTGTACAAATCTCTCTTACTCTCTTTAGATATCCTTCCGGAGGAACTTTTACACCCGCTTCTCCTTGAATTGGCTCAACGAAAAAAGCTGCTACTTTTTCTGGACCGATTTCGAGAATTGTATTTTCTAATTCTTCGGCATCTCCATAGGGTATAATTATAAAACCAGGTGTATAAGGCCCAAAATTGCCATAATAACGTGCTGCTGAAATGTCGGAACTAAAGCCTACAATTGTGATAGTTCTACCATGGAAATTGTCTCTACAAACGATTATCTTAGCTTCATTTTTGGGGATTTTCTTCTTTATATATCCCCACGCTCGAGCTACTTTTAATCCAGTAGAGACTGCTTCTGTTCCAGTATTCATAGGAAGTGACATAATACCTGAATTTTTAGGATCATTAATATGTGGTCCTACAACCTCGGCTAACATTTTGAGAAATGGCCCCATCATATTATTATGAAAAGCACGAGAACTTAGTGTTACTATGCTAGCTTGTTCTTTAAGAGTAGCAACAATTTCGGGATGACAATGTCCTGCATTCTGACTTGAATATGCTGATAAACAATCTAAATACTTTTTGCCTTCTGGATCGTAAACCCAAACTCCTTGAGCTCTAGAAATTACAACGGGGATAGGGTGATAGTTATGAGCAGCATATTTATTATCCATTTCTATGAATTCTTTTGAAGATGGCATGTAATTTCACTTTTTTTCTTTATAATAATTACTATTTAATTATATGAACATTTTCATTAAAAGTTTAGAGGTTCTACTTAAAAATTTGGGAAGAAAATGGGATTTTATTATTAAAAAGAAAGTAATAAAGCTTATTTTTGGCTTTTTATTTTTAATCTAAGCTCTGATAATATTGAAATTAGGATTTTTACGCGTTATAAAAAATGGGTAATAAATTATTAATAAATATTGTAATTGCTAATTTGTTATGGAGTTTTATTCCTATAGTTGTATCTGGCTTATTCCTAGAAGTATCAATAATAATGATAATTTTTTTAAGATTTTTAATGGCGGGGATTTTTCTATTTCTTTTAGCATTAGTTTTAACACTTTATAATAATAGATTTACCAATAATAAGGAAATTCCTTTGAAATATTTATTTAAAAATTTATTTCGTTCAAATAGGCGTTTTTATCGTATTAAAAATTTTTATTATTATTGGTTAATTGGCTTTTTTGGCATTATACTTCATCTCATTTTCTTCTTTTTAACACTAAAAACAACTTCAATTATATTTACAATGATTGGATTTTTATTGAGCATTATTTTAATTGCATTTTATGATAAAGGGGTTAATTTTGAAAAGTTCGACGTGTTTAAAGTGCTCTACATAATCATGCTTTTGTTTACAATTATTATATTAACATTCATTGGCATTTTAGGTGGGAATTTAAAAGCAAAGCCTATTTCTTTTAATGGAGTTGTGTATCTTCTAATATTTAGCGTATCGATATCATTTTTATATATAAGTATAAACAGAGATGCATTCTCTACAGATGAAGTAAAACTAATATCTAAAAATAAATATTATAAAATTCCTCGATTCCTTATTAAAATGGCAGTATCATTTTTTCTCGGAACGTTGTCTATGATTCCATTTATTTTTGTATTCAGTATTTTACCAATTACAAATGAATTAGTGTATGAGTCTATTCTTTTTTTTGACCAATTTATAGACTTTTTCGCGATTTTGGGAAGATGGGAGATATTATATTTAATTATTTTTTCCACATTAATTCCATATATTCTTATTTTTACAACTAATACATTTTGGAAATCAGAAAATTTAACTTATACCCAATGGAGTAGCATTTTAAATCTAATCGACCCAATGGGCTCAATATTATTTTCTGTAATTATAATTAATGAATATTTTCCTACTGATGTTTTAATTATTACAATATTCTTAATAATTATTACCATAGTATTCCGTTATGCTCATGAAACCAAGAATATCGTAAAGGCATATATTTTGATTTCTCTCAAAAAGGGTAATACAAAGTCAACAATTTTGAAGATTTTGAAATATAATGGAATAATATCAATTAATGCTTTAATAGGAACGTACGATTTATTAATTGATGTAAAAGTAAGTTCTATTAGAGAATTATATTACCTTGTTGATAAAAGGCTAAAACCAATTAATGAAGTTAAAAATGTAGATGTTCTTTTTATTAATAAAGCTGAAAAATTATCAAATTAAAATTATGACTATTATAGCAATAAGCCTATTCAAGCTAGGACTAAGTGTGATTAACACCGTAATTGAAGAATTAAAAAGTATACCTCAAATTAAGAAGATTATGTCTTTAACAGGAGATTATGATGTTCTGGCAGAAATAGAGGTAGAAACCCCCGAAGAACTATTCGATATTTTTGCGAATAAAATTGATCTTATTCAAGGGATTTCCTCCTCAAATACTCATATGGTCATGAGAGCTTGGGAAAAATAGTTAACAAAACTATATTCTAATTATGGATTGTTGCTCTTCTTAAAAACTCTTTTATAAAAAAAGATGCAACAATTTCAGCGTATGTTCCAGGTCCAAAACCACCATCGTATCCCAATTCTTTCGCTAGTTCATTATTTATTCTGGCACCACCACAAATAAGAATTATATTATCTCTTATTCCTTCAGCTTCCAATAGATCAACTAATTGTGTTAGATTTTTTACATGAATATCTTTCTGAGTAACAGTTTGTGAAATTAGTAAGACATCAGCTTTAATTTCTATGGCTTTTTTAACAAATTCTTCATTACTAACTTGACTCCCTAAGTTATAAGCATCTATCATCTCGTAGTTCTCAAGACCATAATGTCCAGCAAAACCTTTCATATTTATAATTGCGTCAATCCCTACAGTATGAGCATCTGTTCCTGTAGACGCTCCAAGTATGACTAACTTACGTCCAATTTTTTCTTTTATAAATTTATTGATTTCTTCTTTGGACATAATCTCTACTTCTATTGTATCCACTTTAACTTTAGTATAATCAAGTATATGTTTTACCTTCCCATATATCACAAAAAACGTAAAATCTTTATCTAATTCTGTATGGTATACAACGTCTGGGTCTTCTAAACCCATTTTATTAGCAAGGACTTTTGCACATTCAATTGACTTTTCATTATGCTCTATAGGAAGAGTAAAACTAAGTTGTACTTTTCCATCATTCATCGTATCCCCATAAGGTTTAAGTTTGGTTAAATCAAGATTCTTATTATGATTTTTTTTTTCAGTTGAATATAACCCTCCTCCCATTTTAATTCCCTCCTTTTTTTAATTCTCTAAACATAAGTTCTATAAATGGATTATAATAATTTTTTTCTTTTTTAATCACTCCATCTAATCCTTTACCACCATTTATAGATCTTTTAATATTAGCGAAGATTCCTTTTTCTAAGGTCTTAAATAATCCTTCTTTTTCTATTTCTTTCAATAAATTTAAAGCTTTGTTTAAGACTTCATCTACTCTTTTTTGTATTATTCCACCTTCTTTAAACTTTATTTCTGCGCTTATGGAATTCATATTATTAAAAATATATTTAGCATTTTCTATTGAAAGAGCTCTATCTTGCATAAAAGGGGTATGAATTCCTTCTGTCAACATCCCAAGCAAATGTATTCTTTGATTGGTCATAATTGTAACAATATTAAATAGAGCATCCTGAACATGCCCTTTAAAGATATTTCCCGTCATATATTTTGTTGGAGGCATATATTTTAGAGGTGCCTTAGGAAAAATTTCGCGTGTCATCTGAGCTTGAGCAAGTTCATATAAAAATCCATTCTGCAAATCAGGATTCATCTCAAAAGCATGCCCTAATCCCATTTGTTCTTCCTTTAAACCTGCGAGTAATGCAAATTGTTCATTTATAAATTCAGATGCTAAAACAGTATGGGCTGCTTCATACGCGTCTGCAGTTGTTAGATAATTATCCTCTCCTGTATTAATGATGACCCCTGCATAAGCATTGATCATTCTTGAGAAGTATTGATCTATAATCGTACGTTTCATATTTATATCACGGAATAAAATCCCATACAAAGCGTCATTAAGCATCATATCAAGCCTTTCAAAAGCTCCCATAGCTGCAATTTCTGGCATACACAAGCCAGAACAATAATTTGTTAATCGAATGTATCGTCCTAATTCTTCTCCAACTTCATCTAAAGCTTTTCTCATTAGTCGGAAATTTTCTTGAGTAGCGTAAGTTCCACCAAATCCTTCTGTTGTTGGGCCGTAAGGCACATAATCAAGTAAACTTTGTACGGTGGATCGAATTACAGCGATTACATCGGCACCTTGTCTAGCAGCCGCTTGTGCTTGTATAATATCTTCATAAATATTTCCTGTAGCTACAATAACATATATTAATGGTCCCTCTTTATCACCATATTTATGAAGTAAATTTTCTCTTTTTTTCTTATTTTGTGATATTTTTATTAAATTCTCTTGAGCAAT
>JBHLLJ010000118.1:0-9989 GCA_048885705.1 Candidatus Hermodarchaeota archaeon
CTTTATTTTTATAGATAATGATTAATTATTAATAAAAGCAAGTCAAATGCATTATTATGGTTGAAAAGAAGAATTTATTACTTGGAATATGTGGAAGCCCAAGAAAACAGGGAACGGAATATGCTGTTCAATATGCGTTAAATTATGCTACTGAAAAGTTTGGATTTGAAACAGAGTTTTGGACAGTTAGAAATAAAGAAATTAAATTTTGCCTACATTGCGACTATTGTATTAGAGAGAAAAAAGGATGTGTAAATAAAGATGATATGGAAGAGTTGTATAGTAAATTAGAAGAAGCAAAATTTGTTCTCTTTGGAACTCCCGTTTTTCAAGGAAATTTATCAGGTCAACTAAAAACAGTAATGGATCGATGTCGTGCTCTAGTTGCTAAAAATTCTAATGCTTTTAAAAATAAAGTTGGTGCGGCATTAGCGGTTGGGGGAGACCGAAGCGGTGGACAAGAAATTGCTATAAGAAGTATATTAGATTTTTATCAGCAGAATCATATCCTTTCAGTTTCAGGAGGTGCATTTGGAGCAAACCTAGGTGCGAGTTTATGGAGTAAAGATTTAGGCAAAGATGGTATAGAACAAGACGAAGAAGGATTGAGAACAATACGCAAAGTTATAAAAAGATTAGTGGAATTTAAAAAATAATTGATAAAGATTATTTTACTCCGAATAATTTCTTGGCTTCTTTTTCTCTAAGACCAGAAATGCCCCAAAGTTCTTTAAACCAGTATTTTCCTTTATGTATTACAACTGGAGTGTTCACAATGCATCCCTCAGCATCACAAAATGTCTTTAAAAAATTATCATCGTGTAGTAATTCATGTACAAATTCTTCATCATTAATATCTCGTTCAACGTATCTAACTTCATTTTTATTTAACCAATCTTTTAATTCATGGCAACGATGACAATCTTCTTTAGTAATTATAATTGGTGTTTTTGATTCCATACTAAAAAGATAAATACAAACAAAAAAAAAACTTTATGTTTTAGTTTATAAACTTTATCTACACAAAATTTCGATTCACTAATTCTGCTGATGATTTTGTTATCATTCAGGTTTTTACTACAATCATTATTTAAATTAAAAATGAAAAACCCATTTTCACTTTTACTTTAACTTTTATTAGAGCAAATTTTAATAATTTATTATGATCAGATTCTTATTTCTAAGTATTATTCCTATCTTAAGATGGATCAGAAAACTCGAAATGAAGCATTTAATAAACACGTAAAAGATTTATTTGGTGGTTCTAATTGGAAAGATCGGGCAATTGCTGCAGAATATCTTGGAAAATTAAGAGAAGCTAGATCAACTAATATCTTAGCTAGGGCTTTAAAATCTGAAAAAGATGCAGTAGTAATTAATCGAATTATTGAAGCAATGGGTGAAATTAGAGATCCTAAAGCTACAATGGAAATAATTAGTTTTTTAAAAGGGGAGTTAGAAAAACCCGAAGGAGAGCAAGATAAAACAAGATTATTCATAATTATTGAAAGTCTTATGAAGATTGGCGATAAAAGAGCACTTGAACATTTAGGAATATTATTAGATTCTTGCCATAATGATATTAGAAAACTAACAGAAAAGGCTTTTGAGTGTATTGATCCCGATTGGAAACTAAATATTAAATCTATTTAAATTTAAAGCTAAAAATACATTAAAAATTAGGTGAAATTATAATTATGTCTGCAATAATAAATAAACTCGCGAAGATAGTTGAAGGTTCAAACAAAAAAAGAGATATAACAATATTAACGTTATCTACTTGTATGTGGTGTAAAAAATGTAAAGCTTGGTTGAATGAAAATAATGTTCAGTATAGGTATGTAGATGTTGATCAGATTAAGTTTGAAGAAAAATCAGAAATACTTGAATATTTACGAAGTAATTACGATTCTAGAATTTCATATCCTTATATGATATGTGATGGAGAAGTCGTAGTTGGATATAATCCGGGTAAATATGAAGAATTGATGAAATCTGGAGGGAATTAAGATGGATATGAAAACTAAAGAAGGAATGTTGGAATATTGTAATAAAGTATGCAAGACAAATAATTGGATACTAAATAAAGATCAAGAGACTTTAAATAATTTAATCGATGGCTTAGTAGATAATAAGCATTATTATGAGTATCAATCTTGTCCATGTCGTCTTGCTTCAGGAAATCGAGATTTAGACAGAGATCTAATTTGTCCATGTGATTATGCCCCATTGGATATTAAAGAATATGGCGCGTGTTATTGTAATCTATACTTACGTCCAAATTATTATGAAACTATCGGAAAGAGTTTTATTGTTGTTCCTGAAAGAAGACCTCCTAAAAAGGAAAAAGCGGTTCTAGATTATTTCAAAAAATAAATTTACTTTCAAATTTTCTTTTTTCTATAAGTTTTTTTATAGGTTTTTTACTTAATTTTTTGTTTATAAATAAAATCCTTAAATAATACATTTTCTCTTTGTAAATTATGACAGATAATGAAATGACTGATGATGAATTAGAAGACGAACTTGATAAAGCATTTAAAGAAAGTGAAAGATTAAGAGATCACTGTGGAACTGCTTTACCAAGTAATAAGGAAGTTGGAGTTCAACGAAATGATGTTAAAATAAAAAAGAAATAAAATTTTGTAATTTATTTTTCATTTTTCTTTTTTAAGGAAATAACTAAGATTAAAATTAATAGATCTTCAATCAGCTTCCATCTATTTTTAAAATTTTAAGAAATAATTAATTTTCAAACCAATATGAATTTACTATATAGAAATTAAATTAATAAAATATATCTCTTTTGAATTCATTTTTCCTTAAAAAATCTTATATTTTTAAATGTAAAGGTTTAATTAAAAGCTATAATTTGATATTTTGAGGTGATTGTAATGAAAGAGCGAATTAAGGGAAGAAAGAATTATCCTACTGATGAAATTGACCCGGAGAACTTTCTAAGTGATGAAATCGTTAGAGAAATTCTTAATAAAAAAAATGAAGTAAAGTTTTCTTCAGAAGATTATATAAAACTCTATAATTGTGTGCATTGTGGAGAATGTGAGACTGAATTTGAACGTATTTCATTAAAGCAGAAATATATTGATGATGGAAATACATTTGAAGGAATAAATGAAATGCGTGATTATTTTTTGCAATTTCGATCACCTTATCCTACTAATAAAATGCGAATAAAAAGATTAACGGGAATTCCAAATGAATCTGATACTCTTTTTTTTATGGGCTGTCTTTCTACTATAAGAATTCCTCAGTATACACAACATGCTCTTCAATATCTTCTACAACAAGAGATAGATTTCACTATTTTGGACACGGAAATCTGTTGTGGATGGCACCTAAAAATTAGTGGATTGAATAAGGAATATGAAACTTGTTTAAAGGAAAATAGAGATATTTTTAATAGAAGGAAATTCAAAGAGATTATTTGTTTGTGTCCTGCTTGTTATTATCTTTTTAAGAATGAAATGCAAGGCTTAAATGCTGAAGTGAAATATATTTCTGAATACTTGAAACCTTTAAATGGACGCAAGACGGGTAAAGTAGGAGTACAGCATTTATGTCAGTTAATGAACAGAGATAAAGAAGATGTGGATGAGGTTATTAATAATGTTCTTAGAAAAGTTGGTTATGATGTGGTAGATATTCCTCATTGGTGTTGCGGAGGTGGATCTGGATGGATGGGACGGACTGATGTGATAGAGAAAATTGCGCGTAAAAGAATGTCTGATTTTGATCGAAAAGATCTAGATTATGTGACGACATATTGCCCTTCTTGTTGGTGGATTCTACGTAGATTTAGTAAGCAATGCAAAATTAATCCAAAAGCCGTAGATCTATTTGAATTATTACTATGAAATAGAATATAAAGTATAAAAAAGTTTGAAAAATAGAATAATTCTAAATTGCTTCTGGAATTTCGATTAAAAAATTACTTCCTTGACTATAATCGTTTTTTATGCGGTTTTCAACCCAAATTTTACCATCATAGCTTTCAATAATCTTTTTTACTAGAGAAAGACCAACTCCCATTCCTCTTACATGAGTATCTTTCTTATGTCCTTTTTGAAAAATTAATTCTTTCTTATTGTCTGTAATACCAATACCATTATCCTTAAACTGCATTAATATATAGTTCTTTCTACCATTTTCGGTTTTACCAATAATTATTTGAATATTAATTAAATGATTTTGATTATACTTTATTGCGTTATGTAGGATATTTTCAAATACATCCAAGAGAAATTCATTAGCTCTTACTTTTGGATTGGGAACTTTTTTATCAACACTGATGTTAATCTCCTTTTCCTGAGCGCTTTTATAAGCAAATTGTATGGCTTCATCTAAAACATCATAAACATCTACATTTCTCAACATTATTTTAGATTCTTCAAGTTTGGACAGTTTTTGTACATTGTTGATAAGTTTTACTCCCCTTTCAATTTGATTATCGATTATATGAAAAAATTCATCTAAATTTTCTCCATACCCTGATTTTGCTTTTAATATCGAGATTAATTCGGCGGATGATTTTATATTATGAAAAATATTATTAATATCGTGTGTAAAAACATCTTTAAAGAGTTCTGCTCTTTCATATGCTTCTCGATATAACTTTTCAGATTTTCTTAATTCCTGTTCTGCATGTTGATGTTCAGTAATATCTTTAAAACTCCATACACGTCCAACTTTTTCCCCCTCTTGGATTAATGGACAAGAATACTGTTCAAAGATTCGTCCATCATTAAAAAAAATCATATCATAAGCGTCTTTAGATGATTTTTCAAGGTTAGATAATTTTAGTAAGAATGCATCTGGATTTTTTAGTTGAGTTAACATATAATTTAAAGCTTCATTAAAATCTTTTTGATCAACAATTTGCTGTGGTAATCGCCACATATAAATAAATCTTTCATTCAAATGGGTAATATGGCCATCATTATCAATAGCGATAATTCCATCAGCAGTAGCTTCAAAAGTTGCTCGTAATAATTCCCTACTTTCTCTTAATGCTTTTTCTGCATTTAAACGCTCAATAGTATCACCAAGAGTTTGCCCAAATATTCTCAAAATTACAAAATCTTTACCTTTCCATTGGATTTTTTCTTTTATTTTACTAAAACAAACAAATCCATTTATAGTTCCACTAATATAAACTGGAAATGCTAAAAAGGATTGGATATTTTGTATTTCCATGAATTTCTTTACGGATTGGGCTCTATCGGGTAGTTCAGAAACATCTCGAATATTGACAAAACTAATTTTCTCAACTTGGGAAATCCACCAGGATATTATCCCAATATCTACTTTCTGAAGTGTACTTTTTTGAGTATTAATCCTTTCTGCACACCATTCATGAGTATTTGAAAAGAATTGATTTTCTTCATCAAAAAGAAATAAACTGACGCGATCTGCTTTCGATAAGGTTCCCATATCTTCAATGGATGAATTAATTGCCGTATCAAGATTAACTTTACCTACAAACCGAGAGGAAATGCTTGAGATAACCTTTTCAAAATTTAATCTGCTTTCAAGGGACATGGAAATATACTTTACTCGAAGTAATGGACAAAAATTTCTTTACGTTATAAATATTTATTCGATAAAGCTAAATTTGAAAATATGATGAATTGAATATTTTTAAATTTATTGAAAGGAAAAACACCTGTTTTGATGCGTAATTTTACTACTTAAATCCATAATATTTAGCTAAATCCATAATATTTAGCTAAATCCATAATATTTAGCTTAATTTGAAGAAATTTAATAATTTTAGAACTTTTTTTATATTTGATTAATTTGGAAGCAAATGTTAATGACACTGAAAAGAAAAATGAAAAAAAATATAGGAAATTTACTTTAAGAGAATTTGGTGGGGCGTTTGGGGATTGGGGAACATTAATTCCATTTGTAATAGGTTACATCTCAATTGTAGGTCTAAGTCCTGCTGGAATTTTCCTTACTTTAGGGATAACAAATATTATATTAGGATTAAAATTCAACCTTCCACTTCCAGTACAACCTCAAAAAACGATAGCTACAGAAGCGATAGCAAAATCTTGGAGCCCAAACATGGTGATCTCTACAGGATTTGGTACTGGACTTGTATGGTTTATTCTTGGATTCACTAAAAGGCTTAATAGAATCGTAGAAAAAGTACCTTTAATAGCAGTAAGAGGAATCCAACTTGGTCTAGCATTTATTTTAGGATGGACAGGAATATTATTATTTAGAGAAAATATAATACTTGGTTTTATTTCAATTTCAGTAATTTTACTTTTAATAAAAAACAAACCAATTCCTTCCGCGATTATTCTTACATTTGGTGGAATTTTATTTATGATATTTACAGGTACCATTAGCATGGCAGATTTACGATTTGGATTTCCTCTATTGACTTTTCTAGTTCCAACTTGGGAAAATTTTTTACTGGGTATGTTGTATGCTGGAATTGCCCAATTATTTCTGACTTTAACAAATGTCATGATTGCTACTATTGTATTAATTAAAGAACTCTTCCCAGAAAGAGAAGCAATTGATGCTAATACTTTAGCTTTTAATATGGGGGCTATGAACTTGATTAATCCATTTTTTGTTGGAATGCCCTTATGTCATGGATCTGGAGGATTAATGGCACAATATGCGTTTGGTGCTAGAACTGGTGGATCTATGATATTGGAAGGAATGATGGAGCTAATTTTAGGATTATTTTTCTCTGAAACTTTACTTATAATTTTCAAGGAGTTTCCGATGGCTATTTTAGGTGCTATGCTCATTTATACTGCATTTTTATTAGGGAAAATAGCATTCAAAGATTTTAATATTAAATCATTTGCAATAATATTATTCTCAGCAATAATATGCTTTTTCATCAATATTGCGATTGGTTTTTTAACAGGGTTGATATTATATTTTATTTTTAAAAAATTCATTGAGAAAACTAAAAGTTAGTCATTGAACTATATCTTTTGAATTATTAATGTAAATAAATACAATTTTATCCGATAATAATTCAGAACCAGTTTTTTTTATAATTTAAACGAAAAATTCTTTTAAGTATAAAAGCAAATATTCATAATAGAGTGATTTAATGGGTGATTTGATGATATTTTCAGAAAATGAAATGAACAATCTCAAAAGAGAAATGAGCAAATTAAAGAATAAGGTAATTTTGAAGCTATTTACTGATTTCAAAACCCAAGCAGATGGAACGAAAATAAGAAGATGCATGGCGTGTGAAGGGACTTATGAGTTATTAAAAACTTTAGAGAATCTTTCTAAAGGAAAATTAATGATAGAAGAAATCTCTACTGAGGAGAATGAAGAAGAGGCCATGAAATTCAATGTTAATAAAATTCCTGCCATCTTATTTGTTGATGAAAATGATAAAGAGATAATTCGATATTTAGCACATCCCACCGGTTCTGAATTAGTTCCATTTCTTAATAGTATACAATACTTCTCGGGAGTAAGACCTTATTATACAGATCAAATTTTAACTCATCTTAAAAAGATAGAAGGAGGAAATATGAAGATTTTTATAACTCCAACGTGCCCATATTGCCCTGCTACAGTTCCTGTTTTAACTTTATTTGCTTTAGTTTCAAAAGGAAAAATTTCAGCAGAGATAATTGATGTTAATTTAAATCCTGATCTCGGTATGAAATATGACGTTCAAGGCGTTCCCATGACAGTCATAAACGAAAAAGAAGTTATTCATGGAATGTTTACTCCTCAAGATTTATTAGATAAACTGGTTGGTTCAAAGGGGAGAGATTTTGGAGGAATGTATGCATAATACATAAGGTGATATAAGAAAATGCCTCAAGATGATAAATATAGAGAAATAATCAGAAGAGAAATGTCAAAATTAACTAAACCAGTTAAACTTAAGGTTTTTACTTGTAAAGAAAAACAACCATTAGGAAGTCAAATAAGAGAATGTATGGACTGTAATCAATTTATGGCATTATTGAAAGTATATGAAGAAAATTCAAATGGAATGTTAACAATTGAGGAATTATGTATTGATGACAACCCTGAATTTGCAAAAGCTTATGATATTTCAAGAGTGCCTACGATCTTATTCGTTGATAATCAAGGAAAAGAGATTATACGTTACTTGGCAGCTCCACAGGGAGGTGAAATTCAACCTTTTATCCAAGCAATATTTGCTTTTGCTGGGGCGCCAAATTACTATGAAGCGACAATAAAACAAAACTTAGATAGAATCAAACCTTCTACAATTAAAATAATGATAACTGAAACCTGCCCTTATTGTCCTCAGGTAGTAAACATCTGTAATCTATTTGCTATAGCTTCAAACGGAAAAATTAGATCAGTGATTATTGATATTATGGCCAATCCGGATATTGGTCAATATTATGACGCTGCTGGTGTACCATATACAATCATAAACGATCAGAGAACCTTAGTCGGAATGGTTGGACCAAATGAGATTTTACGAGCGTTGATAGGAGGTAATATTAGAGTTCAATACTAATCCTATTATATTGGAAGAGGAAAAATGATGTTTAATATTGATATGGATTCTATTGATTTAGATAAAACCTATGAATTAATCGTATTGGGTGGAGGACCTGCAGCTATAGGTTGTGCAATTTATGCGGCTCGTTTTGCTATGGATGTATTAATTGTAGGGAAAACCTTTGGTGGGTTAATAGCAACAACTCATATTGTTGAAAATTATCCTGCTATTACTTCAATAAGTGGTCAAGGATTAATGGATATGTTTCGAGACCATATGAATTCACTTAACATACCTTATATCACAGATGAAATTCGAAAGATTGAAAAAGTTGGTGATCACTTCGAACTTCGGTCATTTTTTCAAAAATTTAAAGCTTATTCAATTTGTATAGCTACTGGTTCAGAACGGAAGAAATTAGGCATCCCAGGAGAAGATGAATATGCTGGTAGAGGTGTTTCATATTGCGCTACGTGTGATGGTCCATTTTATAAAGATAAAAAGGTATGTGTGATTGGAGGAAGTGATTCTGCAGCAAAGGAAGCATTATTTTTAGCTCAAAGCGTTAAAAAGGTTTACATCATTTATAGAGGAGAAGAAATTAGAGCAGAGCCGATTAATAAGAAAAGGGTTTATGACAATGATAAAATTGAGATAATTTATAAAACAAATATTATAGAAATTAAAGGGAATGGGACAGTTAAGTCTGTTGTTTTTGATAATGGAAAAGAGTTTGAGATCGATGGAGTTTTTATTGAAATTGGGTCAACACCAAATTCTGATTTAGCAAAAAGAATTGGAGTAGAAACTAATGAACATGGTGAAATCAAAATAAATCGTAAATCAGAAACAAATGTTCCCGGTATTTTCGCAGCAGGAGATGTAGCAGATGCTCCTTTTAAGCAAGCTATTACAGGAGTTTCTGAAGGCGTTATTGCAGCCTACTCTGCATTTGATTATGTTAAAGAAATGAATATTGAATACTAAAAATATTTTAAAGTCTAATACTCCTTAACTAAATTCCATTAAAGTAATATATATTTAAAATCTGCTAAAATTTAGGCATTTCAATATTTCTATTAAAAAAATATGAAAAATAAAAATTTTAATTATTCAACTTTTATCTCAATACTATGAAACTCAGGCACTTTAAACGGTACTTCGATCTTTAAAAGTCCATTCTTATAAATTGCTTTAGCCTCTTCTGGTTTGATTGGACAACAAACACCATAGGAACCAATATAAATAGTATCTTCGGTTTCTCCTTTTATAAAAAAACTGTCGTCATGCATTTTGAGTTTAATAGTATCTTTCTCTACTCCAGGTAATTGTATCTCTATTTTATATATATTTTCCTCATCATCAGCCCAAGAACATACTTCTGGAGATGTTAAATACTTTTCTTCTTCTTTTACTTCTGACATTCATCTCACCTTATAAGTAAAATTAATTCATTAATTTGTTATCCACTTAAACTAGATAT
>JBHLLJ010000119.1:0-9980 GCA_048885705.1 Candidatus Hermodarchaeota archaeon
CAATTCCTATTTTATAAGGGGGAATTTTATTTATATTATTACCAAGATTTATTTTTATCATTTTACCTATTACTTAAATTAAAATTCAATTCTTTCATTATTTTATATTATTAATTTAATAAATGAATTGCGAAAGTACACTCTTTATGTTATCCCAATCAAAATCAAAAAAAACCGAAGTTGTCATTAGTAAGGGTACAACACCAAAAGATACGTTATTAAAAGGAATTGAACAACTTGGAGGGATTTCCGAATTCATTAATAAAGATGATCAGGTTTTTATTAAGTTTAACTTAAACTTACCCGGAGGATTTCCGATAAATACTAATTTTGATATATTAACAACACTTATCATCTCTTGTAAAGAAGCAGGAGCCAGTAGGATCAATTTAGGGTGCTTTCCAACAAGGGGAATTCCGATTAAAATAATTTCAGATTTATTTAACCTCAAGGAATATTTCAAAAGCCTAGGTGGAGAGTTGGTTTTTTTAGATAATAGTGATATTTATGAGAACAAGGACATCAATCATGATCAATTGAAAAAAATTAAGTACAAATCACTAACTAAAGTAAAAATAAATAATAATGAATATTTTGTTCCAAACATAATCACAGATTCAGATAAATTTATATCTGTTAATCAAGTTAATGTAAATCCATTATTTATGATAAATTTATCTTTATTAAACTTATACTCAATTATTCCTCCGAGATATGGGGTAATTGGGAAAAAAGAAAAAGAAAATATTCTGCATGATCAATTTAAGAAAAATTTAGTTTCAAATATTTTAGATGTTTATGCTATAAAAGAACCTGATTTAGTTATAAATGATTTATTTTATATATTAGATGGAGCTGGACCTTGTTTATATAAAGATTCTGAAATAAAAACCACTAATTTAATGGTTATAGGAGATAATACAATTGCTGTTGATAAGATAACAATGAATGTGTTAAATCTTGAAATGAATAGCAATGAGTTAATGCTTCAAGCAAATATTAGAAATCTTGCTCCTCTAAAAATATCAAATATCAAAATTTTAGGAGAAAAAATTGAAGATGTTAGTACTCATATTGAATTATGTGTTTCAAAGCTTGAGGATATTAAGCTAATGAATTTTAACGTTTGTTCGGGTAAAATTTGTTCAGGATGTTTTAAGGAGGCTTACCATTTATTAAATTTTATGAAGACTTATATGATTAAAGATCTGAAGTATAATATTAATAACTCCATTTTAATTGGTGAAAGTCCACCAGAACCAAAAAAAGCGAATAATTATTTACTTTTTGGAGATTGTGCGATAAATAATACAAAAGACTACAACTTTAGAAAAATTATTATTGAATCTAAAAAGGATCTCATAGCAGGAGCAAAAAATAAAATCTTAAAGGAATCTAAATCGAAAAAAAAGACAAAAATTAAAGAAAAAAAAAATAAAAACATACTGGAATTACCTGGCTGTCCCCCAAATATTTTTGACTGCTTAGAATTAATTTTTAAATATTTTGGTAAGAAGAATTTACCTAATTTAAACTTATTTATGAATATGAACAGACATTGGATTTATGGAGATTTAAATAATAAATTAAAAATTTGGGAGGCGCTTTAACTTTTTGATCAATAAAAAATTCAAGGAAAATTGGTTAAAAATATTAGATTTTAATAGAAATAGAGATATATTGCAAGATCCTGAGAGTATAAAGGAATACTTTAGGATACCACTAAGTCCAATATCTATAAATGCCAATCTCTTGTATAAATTTTTTGAGATTCTGTATCCAAGATTTATAAATGACCAAAACAATATTCTTGATATAATCATATCAGATGAGGATAAAAAGAATAAGGTGCAGAGTTTATATCTCTATAAAACTAAAAATCCAGGTATTCATGAAACTATAGAATCTCTCCCTAAGGACACTATTCGTATCAAAAGTCTGGAAAATATTAATCTGGATGAATTATTTGATAAGGTACAAAAAGCTCTAGCAAAAGAATATAATGTCCGTGTATCATCAATTCGTTTATTTAAAAAAGAGGCTATTGATCTAATAAATAAACATTGTGAAAGGATAGAAGAAATCTCAAATTATGAATTTTTGGAGCTCTTTACGAATTTCATTCAGAAGATAATTAGGCAGGAATTATTTCTAATTTATCCAGAACCTATAATCTTTAATTTTCTTAGAAATTGTTTCACATTATTAGATAAAATCCAGCTTAGAAGTATATTCAAAATTTTAGAAGACATTTTACCTGAGTTCAATCTTTCTTTTCTAATAAATGAAACTGGTGTAAAAACCATAATTCACCTACAAAAACAAAAATCTAAGTTTGGGAAATCTAATTTGATAATAGAATTTTTAACCCCAGAGGATTTAGGTATTAACCTTAATAATTCAGACATAAAAAACAATTTAAATCTAATACAAAAGAAATTAAACACTGAAAAAGCATATCATATACACCAAAATGATATAATATCTATTGTCTCAGACTTTCTTGAACTTTTAGTTCCGTTAAAAAAGAAGAACTTATTGTTTCTTCTACAAAAGGTTTTATTTGGTTATCGAAGTTTTGATAATCATTGGGATATGGTTCCACGTCCTAAAATTTACAATACCTTAATTAGGTTTCTATTTAGATTATTTGGGTTCAATTTAAACCTCAAAAAGCTCTCACATTGGGCAATTCCAAGTTTAATTTTTAACTATCTTGATTTTTTTATAGGGTTGAATTCTAGAGTCCTCTTTATTATTATCAATCAAGAAAAAATCAAAAATGGAAAAGAACCTCGTAATAACATTTCTAAAGATTCATGCGATCACATTTTTTTATTGGAATTCGAAGAAAGTATATTAAAATCTATATGCCCAATAGATAAGAAAGTGCTTTTCTCAAATAAAAGTCACTCTTTACACTCAATTAAAGAGCACGCTTCAAATAAAATTGGATATATTTCCTCTATTTTTGTTTTTGATAAGCTTCTGCTTCAGAACATCATTAGGTCCTTTATTCTCAGGCATTCGAAATTTTCTATATTCCCTAGATATAAAACAATCAAAATGTTTAAGAATGAGAAGTTTTTCCAGATACACCCAGAATATCCATTTCATACTTTAATTAAAAAGAGAAGAACAATAACTCTAGTGAAATTATTCTTACCAATATTAATTGATAAATATGAATTTTAATGTTATCCTTTATTTTATAAAACCTTTAGATACTAATAATTCAGCATTTAAAATTGCTCCACCTGCAGCACCTCGTATTGTATTATGACTTAATGAGACGAATTTGTAATCAAAAACACTATCCTCTCTAAGTCTACCTATTGTAACTGCCATTCCTTTATCATTATCCCTGTCTTTTTTTGGTTGAGGTCTATCAACATTTTCTAAATAAATTATTGGCTGTTTTGGGGCAAATGGTAAATTTAATTCTTGAGGAACTGATTTAAATGAAGTCCAAATTTGTATAATTTCTTCTTTT
This sequence comes from Candidatus Hermodarchaeota archaeon, assembly GCA_048885705.1. GTDB lineage: Archaea > Asgardarchaeota > Lokiarchaeia > Sigyniarchaeales > SOKP01 > Loki-b32. Next base: position 3,494 of record JBHLLJ010000119.1, read on the forward strand.
GAAGGTTTTTTTTCCTGAAATTTAATATTTACACAAGCAGTATGACCATCGAACACTGGAACTCTAGTGCAAGTTGCACTAATTTTTATGGTATCATCATTTTCAATTCCATCCTTTCCGATTTTACCGAATATTTTTAATGGTTCTTGTTCTGTCTTCTCTTCTTCCCCATCAATAAATGGAACGATATTGTCGATAATATCTAGCGATGGTACACCAGGATATCCCGCACCTGAGACTGCTTGCAAAGTTGTTATAATTAATTTACTCACTTTATAACCAGCTTGTTCTAAAGCGTAAATAGGAGTAATATAACTTTGAACAGAACAGTTAGGTTTTACAACTATAAATCCCTCTCTAAAACCTCTATTTTTTTGTTGAATTGGTATAAGATTTACATGTTCATGGTTTATTTCACCAATTATCATTGGTACATCAGGAGTCCAACGATGAGCTGAATTATTACTTATTACTGGAAAACCATATTTAGCATATTGAATTTCTAGTTCTTTTATTTGCTCTTTTGTTGGCATATTAATAGCAGAAAAAATAATTTTAAGATCTCTGGGAATTATTTCAAAATCTTGAACATCTCTAACTGTGAGATCTTGAATATCATTAGGGATTGGTATTGGCATATGCCATTTATCCTTAACCGCTTCTTTATAAGACTTTCCAGCTGATCTAGAAGATGCCGCAACATCTATTATTTCAAACCATGGATGATCTTGCAATAGTTTGATATAATTTGAGCCAACTATTCCTGTTGCTCCCAATATACCTACTTTAAATTTTTTCATTACTCTCAACCAAATAATTTTCTATATTTTTTAAAAAAATACTTAATAATCTATAATCAAATAAAGTTTATATTAAATCCATATTAAAATCTTATTTTGTTAAATTTTTATTTTTTAAAATCTTTAAGTAAATAGAAATTATGAACATATTTGATATCTATAATAATAAATAACCATAAATATTGTGTGATAACTGTGCCAGGACCCTTTGATGAACTAGAGAAAGAGGCAGAATCCTTAGAAAGACAATCAAAAGAAGAATTTAATCGCAAAAATTTTATTGCAGCAATTTCTTTGATTGAGGAGGCGAAAGAAATTTATTCTAAATTAGGATATACTGGTAAGATCGGAATGATTGACAAACGTATATCTCAATTAAATAATTTAGTTAAATTTGAGAAACAGGATACATTAGAGAAGACTAAAAGCGAAATTGAGCTCCAAAAACGTGTAAATACAGTTATAGAAGAAAAAGAAAGATATTATGAAAAAAAACTTGCAGAAAAACAAGCTGTAAATCCGGAGATAAAGAAAATAATTGAAAAGATCCAATTACTCAAAGAAAAAGCAGAAAAAGAAGAGAAATTAGGAAAATATGACCGATTAATAGCAAGATATGAATATCTTTTAGAATTATATAAATCAATCCCTAAAGAAATAGTAAATGTTTCTAAAGAAATTTATGAAATTGAGACAAAAATAGCTAAAATTCGTGAAAGATTGTAATTTACTTTTTATTTTTTCAATTAAAAAAAAAAATGAATTTAAATGAAAAATCCCTTTGATAAATTTTACCATGCTCCAAATTCGAAAGAATTGTTAGATATCGCATTTAAAAGAGGGATGAAGAGTTCTGCTAAAGTTTCTCGGAATGCCCCCATAATAATTAAGGCAAAGAAAAAAGAATCCAAACGTATAAAAGTTACAATCGAGACTCTTATTGATCGAATTCAAAAAATAATTAAAATGGTGCCAATTATTGATGAACTCCCTGATTTTTATAGAGAGTTAGCTTCTATTTTAGTTAATATTGATGAATTGAAACTTAATCTTGGAAAAATAAATGGAATTTTACCAATTCTTAAAAAAATTGAACGAGAATATATTAATAAATTAAATAGAATAGAAGCTCCGAAAGAAGGTGATCAATTACGAAGGGCTGCCTTTGGGAGGATATCTTCAATTATAAGTAAACAAAATGCTAACTTAGAATATTTAAATGAAATTAGAGGTCGCTTAAGAGAAATTCCTTCGATTGATTATACAATGCCATGTGTGGTTGTTGCTGGATATCCAAATGTAGGAAAAAGCAGTATAGTAAAAAATATTTCTACAAATAAAAAGATAGAAATTAAAGAATATCCCTTTACAACTAAAAAATTGAATATGGGACATTTAGAAATCGAAAGAAGATTTGATAAAATTAAAATACAGTGTTTAGATACTCCTGGGATATTAGATCGATCTATGAGTAAAAGAAATAATATTGAATTGCAAGCAATTTTAGCTTTAAGGTTAATATCTGATTTAATACTCTTTATATTCGATCCTACTCCTGCTTCTGGCTATGATGTTGATTCGCAAATTGAATTATATAATGAAATTAAAGATAACTTTTCAAAAGAAGGACAAGTAGAAATTCTGATTATATTTAATAAAATGGATTTAGCGAAAGATTCAGAAATTCTATATTTAAGAAAAAAATTAAACTTAAATGAAAATGAATTCTTCTTAACCAATGCATTAAAAGGAGAAAATTTAGAATTAATTATCAGCGAATTAAAAAAAAGATATGGTAATTAATAATATAAATTAATCGATTTAGTATTCTCAATTATATAAAACAATAATTTTAATAAAAAAAGTGTTTAAGAAAATATGGAAAATTTTAAAATCGATTTTGGAAAGCTAAAGGTTGATCAACTAGGTTTTGTCTATAAAGACATAGTAAAACAGGCAAAAATAATGGAAAATACATTTGGATTTTCCAAATTTATATTTGGTGATCCAAGGTCCAGTATTATCCAATATCGGGGAAGAAAATCACAAATTACCCGCCAATTAGCATTTAGTCGTTTGATGGGTACACAAATTGAATTGATTAAGTGGATTAATGGAGACTGCCTATTCAAGGAATTTTTAGATCAAGGAAAAGAAGGTCTTCACCATATAGCTTTTTATATAGAAAATACAGATTATTATATCAAAGAATTTGAAAAAAGTGGAATTGGAATGTTACAAGCTGGAGAAAGCTTTAACACAAGAGTTACTTATATGGATACCGAAAAAGATCTTGGATTTTTTGTAGAATTATTGGAAATACCTGATCGGAAGAGAAAAAAAGAATAAGAAAATGATAATTTTTGGATTAGATATTGGAGGAGCAAACACGAAAGCAGCTTTGCTAAACTTTAATGATAATGATATCATAGAATCTTTTTCATATATCGAATATTTTCCATTCTGGGAAAAAAACATCCTAGAAATCCCTGAAATGTTAATTCGTGTTTTGAAAAATCTAGTCGAAAAAAGTGGATATAAAACGAACGTTATCAATTATTTTGCTATTACTATTACTGCTGAACTTTCTGATGCTTTTCAAACAAAAAGAGAGGGAATACATTTGATTTTGAGAGCACTTGGAAAAGTTTTCAATAAAAACAAATTAAGATTCATTACAAATAATTGTAAATTTATTAATTTTAACGAAGCAAAATCTGATTATTTGTCAATTGCAGCAGCAAATTGGGCTTCAACTGCTCTGTTTTTGGGAAGTTTTACATCAAACTGCATTTTAATCGATGCTGGCTCAACAACTATTGATATCATTCCTATTTTAAATTCGATTCCAGTGCCTAATGGAAAAGATGATATATCAAGATTAATAAATCATGAACTAATCTATACAGGCGGGTTAAGAGCAACAATTCCCTCTATATCACATCATGTTCCCTATAAGGGTAATAATGTACGTGTTTCATTCGAAAAATTTGCTTTAATTTCAGATGTTCACAGAATCTTAAATCATATCACGGAAGAAGAATATATTAATGATACTGCAGATAATCGTTCAAAAAGCATAGAAAATTGTTATGCTCGACTATCTAGGATAATTTGTCTGGACATTGAGACTATTTCAAAAGAAGAATTAGACATAATAGCTAATTTTATTTATCAAAAACAATTAGATATTATCAAAAAAGAGATTAAGGCATTTATGAATAATCTTACTTTAAAATTCAAAGAATTTACTGACAATCCTATGTTTGTAATAACTGGCTTATCAGCAGACTTTCTCATAAGAAAACCACTCCATGATTTGGGATTTACTAATATTATCAATTATGAAACACTAACAAAAATCCCTGAAAATATTAGCTCCTCTGCTTTCGCTGTTGGAGGGGCTTTATATAATCAATTATAACTAATGTAAATAAAAAATGAACGAGAAGAAAGCTATATTTAAAATTGGAGGCAAAATCTTAGAAGATTTGGATAATTTGAAATCCACGATTTCTCAATTGGAACAAATATATGAGGAGAATTTGATTAGTAAAATCATAATAATTCCTGGTGGAGGTTCTTTTGCTAACTTTATTCGGAAAATATATAGTGAGTTAAAATTTACTGAAGAAATTGCTCATTGGATGGGAATTATCTCAATGAATTATAATGGATTAGAGTTAACTAAGAAATTTCCTAACTTACAAATTATTGAAAGCTATGAGAAATTAAAAGAAAAAAAAAAATCACTCTGCATATTTTTACCTTATGAATTTATAAAAGCAAATGATAAATTGCCTCATAGTTGGGATGTTACATCTGATTCCATTGCCTTGTTTATAGCAAAAGAACTTGAGTTGAATGAATGTTTTTTAATAAAAGATGTTGATGGGATTTTAAATAAAAAAAATCAAGTTATTAAGGAGATTTCTACCTCAAAATTCAAGGATATGAGAAATTCAGGTGATTTAGCTAAATCTATATCAGAAAATGAATCTCTAAAAGAAATGACAACGCCAATTGATCCTTATACGACGATATTGATTGAAAACTATAAAATTTCTTGTATCATTTTAAATGGAACTAGATCCACCTCTAGAATCTTAAATTACTTTCAATCAACTAAGCCTGAAAATAAAATTTACACAAGAATCAGATAAAAGGTTATTCAATCATACTACTTTTGATATAATGATAATTTTGTTAAATTTGAGGATTAAAATTAAAGTTTTAATTAAATTGAACTTAAATTATAATTAATATAACAATTAAATTCAATAAAATCAAGAGTGAACTCAACATGGATATTGAAGAAATGAAAAAAAATGCTAAATTTCTAATTGAAAATATAAAAGGGAAGGATATCCCTGGCTCTACGACAGTTAGTATTAGATATAAAAATATGGTGAATTTCGCTAAAGTTTATGGAATAACTAACCCTAAATATATCGACTCAGAGGAGGAAGGTGTTGTTGCCTGTCATGCGTTTGCTAATTACTATACCATTAAAGCCATCTATAAATTACTTTTAGGGTTTAAATTAAATCAAGATGGTAAAGAAAGAGGTCTTGCAATCGATCTAGGCAAATTAATACATGCAGGGAATCGATATAATTGGGAAGGTTGTGTTGATGTTAAACCAGGGGACAAACTTACTGTAACAGGAAAATGTATTGATGCCAAATTAATAGAAGAAAATATGTTATTCATAACTGACTTTTTAGTAAATGTAAAAAATCAAAATAAGGAACCAGTATGCAATATTACAATTTCTGCTGGTTTTCGCAAAGGAGGGTATTAAAATGGTTAAAATCACAGACTTAAAAGTTGGGCAAGTTCTAAAAAATGAATTTGAGGGAATCACAAGAGATTTACTGAAAGAATATGCAAAAGCTTCAGGAGATACAAATCCTATTCACACTTCTGATGCAGTCGCAGAGAGAGCGGGGCTTAAGGGGGTTATAGCTCATGGATTACTTAGTTTTGGCTTTATTTCAAAATTATTTGAAGATTTTCTTGAACATGGAAAATTTGGAAGCCTTATAGATATTGGTGTCCAGATGCGCGGAATGGTGAGATGTGGAGATCTACTAATTACCGAAGCAAAAATTAATAAAATAGAAGGCAACAGAGTTTATTTTGATATAGTACAAACAACCATAACTAATGTTGATATAAAAGATAAAAATGGTAATATTGTAAAACAATTCGAGGCTGGAGAGAGAAGTTATATCTCTGAAAAGGATATTGAACGTGGTTTGGTAAAGACAAAAGAAGTTCCCGAGGGAACTTTAACTTATCGAGAGAGAGTCGCAACCCCAGGAGAAGCTATCATAGAACTTTTTGAATAGAATAACATAGTTTTATTACTATTAATTTAATATTCTTTTTTTTGATAAGCTTTTTATCTTATTTTCAAATTCTTCAATTCCACTTAACAAATTAATCGTTTTAGCAGATTCCATCATAAGGTTGTAAAAATTAATAGCTGCATCCACGTCTATCTCTTCTACAATTTCATTACCCCGCCTATGAATGAGAACTATTAAGGGTTTTATACGTTCCACCTTTTCAGCGGCAACAAAAGTTTGCTTAAAATACTCTAAAGCATTTACTAAATCTTTTTTCACGAAATAAATAAAACCTATAGCAAAATAAGCAAATTGTAATGAAAAAATAAAGCC
>JBHLLJ010000120.1:0-9929 GCA_048885705.1 Candidatus Hermodarchaeota archaeon
ATTTATGTTAGGAATTCTCATTCAATTGATAATTAAATCCTTCATTTTTCAAAATTTTTAAGATTCCATTCCTTCTAAAAGTATTGAATAGCTTTTTCACTTCTGAAGGAGGTATTCCGCTATTTTCAGCTATAATTTCAACCATGAATTTAGGAAATTTCTTATAGCTTCTTTGTAAAGAATGAAGTACTTCCAGAAACCTTTCAGAATAATCAATTTCTGATAAAACCATTCTCCTCAACTCTAATTATTAGAATAAAATTGAATTTTAATACTTATAATACTCTTAATTCTATTAAGAGTATGATATATCGTATATATAAAGCTTATTATAACCATCAATTAATGTAGTGATAAATTGTCATGTTATTCATATAATGTCTAATCTACTTATTATGTAACTTATCCAAAAACCTGATTTTTCAAGCTTTTTTGATAAATTTTCTTCATTTTTCGATTTGAGAAAATATATATTAATTAACTTTATTCTATATATAATTGCTATTAAGAGCGGTATAAGGATTAAATTATGGAGCTACAAGAAGAAGATAAGCCTGATGTTCGGAAAGTAGTTTTCGTAGGTTTAGATAATGCTGGAAAAACGTCCATAGTTCTATCACTTCTTAGAGAAATTTCAAAATTTGCAGTGATAAAACCAACTAGAAATGCCGAGAGACGAACATTTGAATTTCTAGGAATGGAGATTTCTGAATGGGATCTTGGAGGTCACGAAAGATACCGTTTCCTTTATCTAGAAAAAGCTCAATTAATTTTTGCGAGAACAGATATTGTAATATATGTTGTGGATGTACAAGACTATGATAGAATTGCAGAATCTTATATATACTTAAATGATATAATCAATAAATTAACTGAAATAGGATTAAACCCTCCAATCCATATCTTTTTTCATAAAAATGATCCAGATGTAACAGAAAATTTATCTATCAAAATTAACGACACTATCTCTTTTTTAAAAGGTAAAGTTGAAGATCTCCAAAATTATAATAAATTTTCTTTCCATAAAACTACTGTTTTTGATTTGTCTTCAATTATAAATGCAATGTCCGAAATTCTTTTGAGTTTATTTCCAAAATCTAAAGTCATTGAAAAAGCAATACAAGAATTTGTGATTAAGAGTGGTGTGGAAGGTGTAGAATTAATTGATGATAACTCATTAATTATTGGATCATCTTATCAAAGTGTTTATGTTAAGGAAAGGTTAAATTCGTTAACACCATATTTCTTAAAATTAAATGATGGGTTTAAAGCCCTAGAAAATATAGATAATGAGGATGAAAACTATATAATTGTTGAAAGATTTGATAAATATTTTATTTTCAAACAATTTAAGCTTGTTGCAGAAACAACTCCATATTATATTCTAATTTGTACTGATGAGCCATTTTTGAATAAAGATGAATTTAAAGCTTTAATCAATATAATAAGAGATATAATTTCTCAAGAGGTATAAAACAATTAATTTTGAACAAAGTCATTCCAAAAAAATAAGCATTTAAGCGTGAATTATAAATAAAATCGGTAATTTTCTTTGAAAATAATAATATTAAGCTATTTTCATCCAAGGTATGGTCCAAAAATACTATTAAAAGCACCAAAATCATTAAAAGAAAGTGATTTTTATTCTCTCCCCGCTTTAATGGACCTTTATGATGAGGGTTTTTTCATTCACACATTTGGTAATTATAGAAGTGCGAATTATATTTTTAATATTCCCAGTACGCAAGCAAGGGGAAATGTTGAAATGTTGCTTATTTCTATTCTTGTTGACATTAACAGTAATATAAATCATAATTTGTCAAGAGAATTACTTGGAGGATTTGAAAGAGAACTTCTAAAAATTGAAAACGTACATAAAGCATTTCAGATAGAAACTAAACAATCTGAGGAGCCAGTTGAAAAATTTGAAAAGGTTAAAGATCTATTTTTTACATTCTTTAATTCAGTTCCAGAAGAAAGCATTGTGTATGAACACAAAGATGCAAAGATTCTTGTTTATGGCATTTCTTATGCTGGAAAAACTACTTTGATAAATTATTTAAAAAATAATATGCCTAAAAAGACGCTGCCGACAACTTACATGGATATCTCAAGAATAGTAATAAACAATTTGTCTATGCTTACATACGATACCCCTGGACAAGTAAAATTTAGGAACTTATGGAAACCTTATCTAAAAAATCAAGATGGTTTAGTTTTTGTTCTTGATATTGCAGATAAGGAAAAATATGAAGTAGCGCAAATTCTGTTACACAAAATCCTAAACTTACCACAAATGAAAGATTTACCCTTACTAATCATCTTCAATAAAATTGATTTAGTAGAGCCTAATATTGAAGTAATCAAGAAAGAAATGAAAGTTGATAAAATTCAAAATAGATCGATAGAATATTATTTAACATGTGGTCTTACAGGTAAAAATGTTAAGGAAGCCTTTCAATGGATGTCATTAAAATTATCAGAAAGAATTTCTGCTACTCCTAAAGGTGATTTAAGCTTAATTTTTTCTAAATGGGATGAAAATGAAGGGATAAAAATAGTAGGAACCCATCCCGTTGAAGCATTTGATGATCCTGAAGTTATTGCAATTCGATGCTTTTCGATTTCTCAATTTATTTTTGGTGGGAAAAATTTCAAGCGATCTTCAGTGATTTTACCTTTTACACATCTTAAAATCAAGGCAGCAATTTATTTTGATTTTATTCCAGATAACACAATCCGTGGTGGAGTATTACCTCTTTCACTTGTGATATTCTATAACGAAAAATTTCCAAGAGCGATTATTGATCAATTTAATAGTTTTATTTACGAAAAATTTACTCAGATTAAAAGATTTCATACGGATAAATCTCGAGTTCTAAACGAACTATCAAAGATTTATGACAAAATATTAATTAAACTGAAGTCCTTTGAACCAACAATCCAAGCATTAAGAATAGCAGAAATGCGTTATCAAGCTTTATTTATGGCTGCTCGAGATGCTATTCTTATTATTGATCGTAAATCTGGAATTATTATTGATGCGAATAGACAAGCGGAAATATTACTGCAAAAATCCCCTGAAATCATTATTGGGATGCATTCCACTCAATTAAAACTTGATGGTAATAAAGATTTCATGCAAATAATATTTGATCAAACAGAAGTAGAATCCCCTCAATTAATTGAAGTTGGAATTAAGAATTCTAGTGAACATAACATTCCAGTTGAAATAAACGTAAGTGAAATCCAAATGGGGGGTCAAAATTTAATCCAATGCATTTTGCGTGATATTACTGAAAGAAAATTAGCTGAAAATAAGTTAAGAGATTCTGAAAATAAATACCGACATCTATTTACACATTCTCCTTTTTCTATAATCTTAATTAACTTAAAAGGAATTGTTGTAGATTGCAATCCTGCAATAAAACAATTATTAGGGTATATAAAAGAGGAATTAATTGGTAAAAGATATGATAAACTTTCTTTCATTCATCCTAAATACTTAAAACAAATATTAGAAAATCTAAGGAATGTCATTAAAGGCGAATCAATAACTTTATTAGATGTTCAATTGAAAACAAAGGAAGGGGACTATTTATGGGTAAACATTCAAATATCTTTAGTTACAATCGGTCAAGAGATATATATTCAAATTATCGCTAATAACATAACAGAACAAAAAGAAGCTGAAGCTGCACTAAGAGAGAGTGAAGCTCAATTTCATAATGCTTTAGATCGAGCAAATTTTTATAAAGAATTATTTGCTCATGAAGTGAAAAACGTCTTTAAAAAAATCCAATTAACTGTAAAGTCGTATGAACAAGATCAAAAGCTAACTAAAAAAGCGAGAGAATTATGTAATCTTTTGGAAAGTATTAAGGAACAAAGCCAAAGTGGAGCAAAATTAGTATATTTAGTTCGCAAATTGGCTGAAATCGAAAATAATCCTCTCTCTTTGATAAGAATGGAATTAAATCTGGTTTTACAAGAAGCTATAAAAAATGTATACGAAGTTTCTCAATATAGAAAAATAGAGATAAAGATTAAGCCTTCAGAGGAACAATTTTATGTCCACGCAAATGAAATTTTAGCTGATGTGTTCGAAAATATCTTGTTAAACATGATTGAATACAATAAAAATATAGAAATTCAGATCCAAATTTTAATTTATCGCCAATTTAAAGATGGTATTAATTATTTGAAAATAGAATTTGTGGATAATGAAAATGGATTTTCAAAGAGTAGAAAGACAGGAATTTCACGCAAAGAGAAAGAATATAAAGAATTTAAAAGCATGCTTTTAGGACTCTCTTTTGTGGATCAAATTATAAATAGTATAAAAGGAGAAATATGGGTCTCAGGGTCAAATTTTCTTATTACTATTCCAGAAGCAACATAAAATTTTCAATTTATAATAGAATCTTATCATTTTGTAAAAAATACAGTTTAATTGACCCACAATACTTCTCAATCTCATTTTTTAGAAATATAGGACTTAAATGTTGAAAAGTTTTTATTTAAATTTACATTAAATACCAGCAATTATTAATCAAGGTGATTTCAATGAAAATTGGAATGTTCTATTTCTCTGCTACAGGGATAACTGAACTAATTTCAAATCACATTAAATCGATTTTAGAAAGCCAAGGGCATTCTGTCATACAAAAAAACATAATAACACCTGATAGTAGAAAGTCCCATATTGATTTTTTAAAATTTGATGCATGTTTTTTTGGATTTCCAGTTTTCGGAGGAAGACCTCCTACTGTCGCAGAGGAGTGGATGAAAACTCTTGAAGGTAAGAATCAGAAGTGCTCTATGTTTTTTACATATGGTGCTCGAGATTTGGAATGGGCACATCAGGTAACATATTATTTATTAACACAAGCGAATTTTCAGGTAGTTTTATCAGCAGAATTTATTGGAGCACATTCATATAATGTCGGAGAGGGGTGGTCACTTGCGGAAGGTCGACCTAACCAATTAGATTTTGAAGTTGCTACACAGTTTGCTATGGAATCAGAAAAGAGGTTTCAAGGAGATCTTTTATTTGACATTAATTTATCAGATTTTGTATATGAACCGATTGTATATGAACCGAATGAGACAGAAGAAGTATCTGATCTTTTTGCTCTATTTTATCCTTTTCGAAAACAGGATGAGTGTAGTATGTGCTATTTGTGTGAAAATGAATGCCCAGTAAAAGCTTTTAACGCTGATTCAGGGGAACCAAAAAGAGAGCTATGTATTAGATGTATGCATTGTGTAACAATCTGTCCAGATAAAGTACTCCAAATTGGTGATCTTACTCAAATATTCAAGGAACATTTTATAGATGAGCGAGGGTTGACAGAAGAGGTTGTTGAGAAAAAAAGGAGTAAGATTGTTTTTCAGAAAGATTAAAAAATTTATGCTAATTTTAAAGTTAGATCATATTTCAAAAACCCATTCTCCATTGTGCATGATTTGTTCTGTGGTTCCATCCTTTAATATTCCATCTACATTCATTGTTCCCGAACCAATCATAAAATCAATATGAATCATACTTGAATTGCCTCCAGCAGCCTTAAACTCTTCATCAGTCATGTTATATCCATCTTTCAATGAATCTCTGTAACCCTGACCTAATGCGATATGATTTGATGCATTTTCATCTATTAAAATATTATAAAAAAGCATTTCTGTCATTGATATTGGTGAGCTATTAGGCACCAAAGCAATTTCTCCTATTCTTCGCGCACCGTCATCAACATTAATTGTCTTATCTATCATTTCATTACCTATTTTAGCTTCTGCCTTAATTATACGTCCCTTAGAAAACTTAAAAACACACTCTTCTATTACCTTTCCTTGATAAAAAACAGGTCTAGTAGTTTTCACAAAGCCATCAACTCGATCTTTATGAGGAAGAGTATAAATTTCTTCAGTAGGTAAGTTTGATGTAAATTCAATCTCATTCTGTGTTTTTACACTCCCACCATTCCAAACATGGTTCTTAGGTAGTCCAATTGTTAAATGTGTTTCCGGAGAAATTAATTTTAATGTGTCATACTGTTTCTGATTTAAGTACGCACATCGTTTATGGAGATTTTCATTATGATTTTGCCACGCAGAAATTGGATCAGCTTCGTTTATTCGACAAATATTAAATATAATATCCCATAATTTGTTAATTCGTTCATTTGAAGGAAGGTTTGGAAACAACTTTTCTGCCCAAGCTTTACTTGGCACTGAAATTATTAACCAGTTTAAAGCATTTTGAGTAACAAGGTCTAATACAGGTTTGAGATTTTTAAGTAAATGAAGTTGAAATTTTAATATCCGACTAAGTTCTACCTCGTTCAATAAATCAGGATTTGGGCATATTATATGAAGATTAGCATCAGCCGCTTTAGAAATATCGAATCTTGCATCTATTCTCCATTTTGGATATTCTTTAAGCGTTTTTTTAGAAGCATATTGAAACCGAATCAAGCGTAATTGCTCATCGCCCCATATTACATCGACTAGTCGAGCTCCCATTTGATATGCCTTTTTAGTGATTATCCGTACCAATGGAGCTGCTTCAAAAGATATACCATCATAACTAGATGTAGTCCCTCCAATGAGTAAACGCTGCCCTGATTGAAAATTTAATCCTACTTTTAATATCACTTCAGCATATTTTTCTAATTTATGTTTAAACTCTGATGACATTAGCTTTAAAGTCACACTTTTGCTTGTTAATAAGATTATTTAATATAATTACAATTATAAAGAATTTAGTTTAAATCTTTATTATTAATATAGTTTAATCATATCATCTATTAGTTATTTAAAGGATAAGTATTCATGGTATATGACCTAATAATTGTTGGAGGAGGACCAGGTGGGGCTACTGCGGCTAAAATAGCTTCAGAAAATGGAGTAAATGTTTTATTACTTGAAGCTGGTCAAGAAGGACGTTATAAATGTTGTGCTGGGGGGATTCCGGTCACTAATGAGGATTTCTCCCCTATTCCACGAGGAGTTGGTGAACGTGAGATCACAGGTGGAGTTATAGTAACACCGACAAATGGACTAATGGAATTTGATACAACAGCAGAAAAAGACAAGGGATATTGTATGTTTCGCACAGATTTCGATAATTTTCTCTTGAACATTGCCCGTGATGCAGGTACTCAAGTGATGTATGGATTTCGAGTAAAAAATATTGAGATTCATAACGAATACGCATTAGTAAAAGGACCGCAAGAATACCGAAGTAAATGTGTAATTCTTGCTACAGGCCTTGGAGGAGCACATCTTCAAAGAAATCTTGGTATAGAGGTTCCACCTATGATAAATGGAATACAAGCTGAATTTGAGATTCCTGAATCAGCTATTACCGAACAATTTGGCAATAGAGTATGGGAATTTTTTGATCGTAGTATAAGTGAACATGGCGTTGCTTGGGCATTTCCTAAGCGAGATGTTGTAAGTATTGGTATATTAGGTCCAAACATAAAGATAAGAAATTTTGAATCTTTTTTGCGTTATCCATTAATAAAGAATAAAATAGAGGGAAGAGAGATGAAATTATTTGAAAGGCGCAAGGTCTGGGCGGCACCTATACCCGATAAGTTGATTAAGAAGCCTTATCGTGAGCGTATTATGATTATTGGAGATGCATGCGGAACTGCAGATCCCATTTTATATGAAGGGATTTATCAATCCAGATTATCTGGTAAGCTTGCGATGGAAGTATTCTGTAAAGCTCTTGAAGAAGAAGATTTTGGAGAAACTAATCTTGCTCGATATTACTTTCTCCTCTTAAAAAATCTTTACGAAGAAGACTTGAGATATTCTTACAAAATCCATACACTTTTATATCATAGCGGTCTTTTGGAAAAAGTTATCGATGCCGCATATTTAATAGCACAAGAAGATCGGGAAATGATGCAATCAACAATTGCGTTGTTTACAAGAAGCCAAACGCGGAAACAAATTTGGAAAGTAATATTTTCTCGTAAACGGAAACTTATTAGACAATTGGGAATTTCAAACAGTTTGCGGTTAATTCCAACCCTATTCCACGCATTGAGAATATAACTTTTTGAAAAAGGATCTTTATTTATTATCTTATGTTCTTTGTTTTTATTAATGAATGATATTGAGTCATTAGAAAGTGCATTAAGAAAAGTAGATTCTGTAATGCGAGAAAGATCTGTCAATGAATTTACAATACAGAGAAAATATCTTCCAGAAATCTTTAGCGAAGATCTTCTAAAAATCTCGCAGGATGATGGATTCCCAACTTTAAAGCCTTTTATCATACAATATTTCAATTTACGTGGATTTTTAATTAAATTTTATGCTAATTTGGTAAAATTCATTAAGTTATCTTTAGAAGTTTTTATTAAAAATACTTTTGGAGATAATCCAGATATTCAGGGAGTAGCAGTATTTAATCTTCAAGGATTTTCGATAAGGTCTATCCTCCCGAGAGATGTAGACGAGACTATTGTTTCAGCAATGAGTGCAGCGATACTAGCCGTATCTGAACGCGCTGCTGAGGAACTAGCTCGCGGAAAACTAAAGAGAATTCTTATAGAAGGTATTGAGGGTCTTATAATTCTATCAAAAATTGGAGAAAATGCAATACTTTGCACTCTAGCTAGAAGTGACTCATCATTAGGTATGATTTTTATTGGAATGGAAGCAATTTCAAGAGCAGTATCTGAATTATTAGCTGAAAAAGAGAAAAAGGATTAAATCAAGTAAGTTAAGTAGATTTGTTGTTCTCAATTCCAAAAAGAAAATTTAATCTTACAAGCAAATAAAAGTAAAGTTGTTTAAAGGTTTGCTGATTAACCAATATTAATATTATATTAGATTAAAACATAGAAAATCTTCTCTTATGATTAGAAGAGTTAAGATTTCATATTTCTACCCTTGTATAAATTCAATGAAAAATAATTTGAATTTGGTTTCTTGCTTCGTGTAAGATTCGAACTTCTCATAGAGTTACACAGTAAAAACTATTTATCGAATCTTATTGTTACTTAAAATAGAACACATTGATAATGGTGATTATATCATACAAAACCTAGAATTGGAGGATATGTATCAACAAGCCTATATCAGAGCTAAATGTTTTAAAGGATTATTTACGCATGACATTTCAAATCTATTCCATGTAATTAGCAATTCTATAGAGTTATGTCAATCACTATTAAAAAACGGAATTAATACAGAAGAAATTTTAGATTATTTTAAGTTGATTGAAGAACAGGTGAATCGAGGAAAAAGATTAGTGAGAAATATTAAGAATCTCTCTGAATTAGAAGAATCAAAAATGCCTCTTGAACCTCTAGATCTATTTGAAAATCTGATCAGTGCAGTTCATTTTGTTAAAAAATGTTATCCAAAAAGAGAAATCGACATTGAAATAAAATCTGAATCTGAAAGAATCTATGTTATTGCAAATGATTTACTACTTGATGTCTTTGAAAATATTTTGATAAACTCAATTGATTATAATAGAAATAGTATTATCGAAATAGAAGTTTCAATATCAGAAATTAGGGAAAGGAGCAAGAATATCATAAAATTAGAGTTTAGAGATAATGGGATTGGAATAGATGACAAGAGAAAAATAGAAATTCTTCAAGAAGGACACAAAAAAAGTAAAAATTCTAAAGGTATGGGTCTCGGACTTTCACTTGCTGCTACCCTCATTAATTTATACGAGGGTAATATGTGGATAGAAGATCGTGTAATGGGAGACTCATCAAAAGGCAGTAATTTCGTAATATTAATTCCAAAAGCAACCCAAAAGGAATTATATTTTCAAATTAATAAAAAAAAATTACAAAAAAATAAAGCAAACAAAAAAGGTGTATTTTAATTATCCAAAATAATAAACCTAAGAAGGATATAAAATGGTATTCTTATGTAGATCCAGA
>JBHLLJ010000121.1:0-9858 GCA_048885705.1 Candidatus Hermodarchaeota archaeon
CGAAAGGGATTCCTTTAAACAAATTCTCAAATCCGGCTATTTCTAAACACCCAACGATAACATATAATGAAATAAAGAAGAAGATAATTTCCCATTCAACATCTTTTAAAAATTCACCCATTTTTTTTTTTGTAAATTTTCTATTAATTAGCACGAGTAAAAATGTTGAAAATGCTGCAGTAAGGTAAAGAAATGGTAAAATTGCGAATAATGCTATTGTTATAATAATTGCTACACTATTGAAATAAAACATTTTTTTGTTTGAGATCATTACTCTAGCATCAACTAAATCTAGAACATATTTTTTTTGGAGATCTTCTATTTCAGGTTCCTTAGCTAATTGAAATCTATCTATTAAAAAGGCTGTAATAAATAAAAGGAAAAAAGAGAAACCCCAATAATATGTGATAAAATAAACAGTATTTAGGTTAAATGCAGCAGCTATAATAATATTTTCTCCACTGGAAAATGGAGTAATAATTGATCCTATATTTATGCAAATTGTCATTCCTAATAAATAAGTTCCAGCTTTTGTTTTCAGAAAGCGGCATAAACGTATTACTACAGGTGC
The DNA here is from genome assembly GCA_048885705.1 of Candidatus Hermodarchaeota archaeon. GTDB lineage: Archaea > Asgardarchaeota > Lokiarchaeia > Sigyniarchaeales > SOKP01 > Loki-b32. The sequence continues at coordinate 572 of JBHLLJ010000121.1, forward strand.
TAATATCAATACGACAACAACATCACTTATTATTGCTGCTAGAAGGGTTGTTATGAAACAAATTAAATAAAAAAAAATTCTTCTATTACCTTTTGAGATTTTAAAAAGTTTAACTGCTAAAAACTCTAAAATATTTGAATCTTGTGCTATTTTAGTAATAATACTCATGCATAAAATAACTATAATTGCTTCAAATTCAATTTTCTGTACAAAAACAGTTATATCTAAATTCTTTGCTATACCGGTTATACTACCCACTAAAAAACAACAAAATAAAGAAATTACAACAAAATCAAATTTTTTTGATGAATAACTTATTAATACAATAGAAAAAATGGCAAATATTACTATTAGGAGCCAAAGATCTTCTAACATATTAATTTTTTACTTATTCAATTATAAAATAATTTTTATAAAAGTGAAATAAAAATTTAAACTTGATTAAATTTAATTTAAAATCAATTGAAATATCTCAAAATAAAAAGTAAAAGTTCTTAATAAAACAAAAAATTTCTATCTTAAATTAAACTCTAAATTTCTTAATAAGGAAATTTCCCTTTTGAATGGCGAAGTAATTTTTTACAGATTAACTGATGTTGGGCGTAGCATTGATTTGAAAAAAGTAATGAACATTATACCTGCAATAGAAGATAAAAAAATTATTAAAACTAAAGATACTCCTTCCTATGTAGATTTTCCTGTCCCCTTGCTTTTGGAGGTCACTCCGAAAATTGAATCTGAATTAAAAAGTATTGAAGATATAACTCTTTATATCAAATTATATTCAGATGGTGTGATTTCTTTGATTGCCCGACTTTTCTTTAAAGATTTTTCCTTTAGAGAATTACATAACTTGAGAAGAATCAAATTTAAGACCTCTGATGGCGAATTTCAAATAAACGATTTTTTGAAATATCATCATGATAAAGTGTTTAAGCAAATAAGAGATTACATTGATGAGGAGGGTTTTTTAATTGGTGAAACTGAACATGAAAAATACACGATATATTGCTTAACTGATGGGGTAAATAACCCTAAAGAATTTATTGAGAAGGAACGAAGATATATTTCAGCTCTACTTATGGGAGAAAATCCTGAACTAAACCTTAGTGAAGATCAAATTGAAAAGACACTTAAGCAACCATTTTCATTTTTAAAAAATGATATTGTAATATTAGATTTTGAAAGAGGATTGATAATAGATCCTAATAATGATTACGAAGACATTTTACTCGTTCTTGAGATTGCTAATTATCAATTGCTTGAATTGCGCACTTTGGATAAATTATTGGATCGAAGATTAGCAATAGCAGAAGAAGATATACGTAAAATCTATTTTAAAACTCGTAGTTTATTTAGACGATTCAAAAGTAAGCTTGGACGGTTAATTCGATTAAGATATGATTTAATATTTTTACTAGAAAATATTGAGAATGTTTCAAAATTGATTGGAGATTATTATTTAGCAGAAGTATATAAACATTTAGCAGAGTTATTTGAATTAAAACAATGGAGTAATAGCATAAGAAATCGGCTTGAACCTTTAGAAAATATATATAATGTCTCACAAACTAATAATAATGAAAAATTTTTGCTCTATGTTGAAATCCTGCTAAGTTTTATATTTATTATGGAATTTATACTACTTTTATTAGATTTTTTCATATAGTTTCAAAAATTATTTATTAAATTACTTTAACCACAAAGTTTTGATTTTTTAAATCTCATAATCCAATTCTTTTTGCTGCTACTTCAAGAATCTTATTTAGCATATCCTTATAAGATATTTCCGTAAAATTACACATTTTTGCTAAATGCCCATCCCAGCACCAACCTGGATTAGGATTGACCTCTAGAAGCTTCGGATTTCCTTTTGCATCCAAACGCCAATCAAATCGAGCATAATCCTGACATTCTAATCTTTCAAATAACTTAATAGAACAACTTTCTATGATTTCAGTTATATTCTGTGGAAGATCTGCTCGAATGGACTTAAGGTTCCAATATGGAGAATTGGGTAACCATTTCGCCTCATAACCACATATTTTGGGCAATTCTGGAGGAAGATTTGAGTAATCTTCTTCGATTATTGGCAACATAATGTATTCGTCAGGTGGATTTCCGATAATTCCAAGAGTAAGGTCTTTACCCGTAAGGAATTGTTCGACTAAAATTGGTTTATCATAACCAAATTTTTCCCGAATTTCTGAAATTGCAGATAATAATTCTTCTCCATTGTGAACTACGCTATTTTGAGTGATCCCAAAACTTGAATCCCCAAAATTAGGTTTCACAATAGCAGGAAAATATAAAGGAAGATCTATAATTTTATCTCCAGGTTTAATATAGATAGCTTCAGGAACAGGAATTTCCAATTCTTTTGCAATCCCTCGTACTAAGGATTTGTCGTAGCAAAAAGCGAGACATTGAGGACCAGATCCAGTAAATGGGATATTAAGAATTTCTAACAAAGCAGGAACGTGTAATTCCTTTCTGGCATTATTAAAAAAACCCTCATCACATAAATTAAGAACAAAATCGAATTTTCCTTTTAAATTTTGTAAATCTTGAATAAGTGTGGTATGATTATCTAAATATGAAAAATTGTAACCAGAAAGTTCCTTTAATGCGCCTTTCAATTGATTTATAGTATAAAAATCATCATCATCGAATTTATGTAAGGGTTTAAGTATATCTGGTTTATTAGGGTCTCCAAAAATTACTACTACTTTTCTTCCAGCTTTTATTTCTCTCTTTTTTACTTCTGTCCATTCTTTTTTAACTTTAGCTGTAATAATAATTCTTTTTTCCATCATTCCTAAATCTTGAGCTCGTTGAGAATCGGGACTGATTGAATTATGGAAAGTTATATCGCTAAAACCTACTCTTTCGAGTAATTTTGAAATTCCATTTTTTGAATATAGTCTCTCGGAATAAAATTGATCCACTAATACTCCTTTGTTTACATGAGTAATTACTTCTCTTGAAATTAATTTTTGCTTATCTAAAGATAAAGATCTTTCCCTACATACGAACAGATCCTTATCGATCCATTCCCATGAGCGTGGTTGATAACTCTTTTTTATATATTCTCCATCTGTAAGATCTATCAATACACTTCCCCAAGGTTTTAAAACACGGAAAACTTCTTTTAAAACCTGTTGATCATCATTCATTGTTTCAAAATAGCCAAAACTATTACCTAAAATCATAACTGCATCAAAACTATCTGGATGATAAGGTAGTTTTCTAGCATCACCTTCTCGAAATTTAGATAAAACACCATACTTTTTTGCATTTGATTTAGCTTTTTGAATTAAATATCTTGAGCGGTCTAAGCCAAATACATTTTTGAAACCTCTACTTGCTAAATCCAAAGAATGTCTTCCTTGACCACAACAAAGATCTAGAATATGGTGTCCTGATTGAAGATTCATAACTTTTATAAAATAGTCAACCTCAGATTGAGTAATACTTTGATCATCTACTACATCGCCATCTGTTTTTAAGTAGTAAGCATTAAATATCCTTTTCCACCAATCCTTTTTAACATAATCCTCTAAATCTGGAACTGGACCAAGACATTTTTCCATATTTCTTTCTTCATTTTCCAAATTTCTTTTTTTATTATGTATACCTTTACTTTGTGCTGTCATTATTGTATATAAAAGAAATTTTTAGTTTTGGTAAAAATTGAATAATAATAAAACCTATTAACCTTAAATAAAAAAGTTAAATTAATTAAATAATCTCGAACAAGAATCGCATAGGTATCAGTACCTCTTACATAATCAATGCTAATACTATATAACATCTATACTTTTATCGATCGCTCGAGATATGTAGTTCAAATTTGATTATAATTAAATAAATTAAAAAGTTATATTTGAAATTAAATAAGATTAAATTCATTTAAAAATATTCCTTTTTTTTTATAACTAATAAAACCAAATTTAATGGGATTCAATCTCTCATTTTCCCTACGATAATCCATTAATATTTGAAGTAAAATACAAAATAGATTAACGGAAATAAACATGAATTTAATCTATTATTAATTCTTCTTTTTGATAATATTTTAGAATATTGAGTAATTTCGAGTGATAATTTTGTCTCAATTTTTAAAAATAATTAATTTTTACAAAAAAAAAATTTATAATTTACTTGATGAATGAAATGAAGAATTTAATTAAACATATTTGAGGTATTAAAGAAAAAATAGAATTTAAAAACCCTATCTTGAATTAAACTTTATATTTGTTTAAAATAAGTAGAATTAATTTAAATATGATAAAAATTAGCTATTCAAAGCCTTATAAGTACCCATTAATAAATTTAATTTTTATTAAATATCAATTAAGCCTATTTATTTTAATTATTGTACTTAAAATCAGAAACATTTAAATACATAATATGTTTTTAATCGTAATTGAATATATATAATATTTTTAATCTAGAATAAACAAAAAAAAAATGGAGATAAAAAATGACAGGAAAAAAGAAAGATGATGAAGAAGATTGGGATGAAGATGATGATTGGGACGAAGATGACGAGGAAGATTGGGACGAAGATGATGAGGAAGATTGGGACGAAGATGACGAGGAAGATTGGGACGAAGATGATGAGGAATATTAAAAATAAAAAATGAACTTCAACACGTCATACTTAATTATAATTAATTTTTTTTAGAGGGTCTTTTCATCTTTTTCATCTAAAACGTTAAAATATGGAATAATTAAAAATTATGAATAATCAGAAATATTTAGCAATTCTTATTCTAATCGGAGGTAAAAGTACACGTTTTGGAACCGAAAAACCAATCATTGATTTTTATGGAAAACCATTAATTTTACATCAATTAGACATTCTATCAAAATTTGACCAAGATATTTATTTAGTTGCTCATTCTGATGAACAAGTATTTAAATATCGTAAACAAATAGAATTCCCCAGAGATATTAATTTTATTGTTGATGATAGAGAGATTTTTGGGCATACTAAGATATTTAAACCAATGTTAGGAATCTACTCGGGTTTTAAAGAATTATATAGATTAGGTTTCGAAAAAGCATTTCTGCTATCATGTGATATGCCATTAATTAATCCAGATGTAATTAATCTGATGATTAATGAATCTCATGGATTTGATTGTTGTGTTCCAAAATGGAATAATGGATTTTTGGAACTATTTTTTGCTATTTATCCAGTTGAAAAGGGATTTCAAAAAGCTAAAGAAATTCTTATTACTGAAAATTATGGATTAATAAATTTTATTGATAACAATTGGAAAATAAATTATGTATCTGTAGAAAATTCCATTCAAAAATTAGATAAAAATTTAGTAAGTTTAATAAATATTAACGGACCAATAGATCTTGTAAAATTATTAAAATTAATTAAATGAAAGTCGAAATAAACAAACAAAAATCAAAAAGAGGAAAATAAAATGAATGAAACTGAATACAATTACTGTCAACTCAAAAATAATATTTTCTATTTAAAAAGTGAATCAAAACAAAAGGGAAAGGAGTACGGAATTGCAACTCTAAGTGTAAAAGAAATTAATGCACTAGCAGAATGTATGGATTTGCAATCTGTAGCATCGACAGTTTCTCCAAAATTTAGTAAGAGAATCGAGGAATTTCTATTACCCAGATACGACGAAATAATTAGAATCGTTTATGCCATAAAACCTCTTCCTAATGAATTTGGAATTGAATTTTCAAAAGAAAACTTAAATGATATTATTATAAGTCTAAGATCCAGCAGTGTTATTACAGGGTTAACAGATAGAGGTTATTCTGTGGATGCATTAAATGCTGCCCTAAAGAAAATCAAATTTGAAAAATATAAATAACTTTATTCTAAAACAAAATATTTAAAAAAATATATAATAGAATTTTTTGTTAAAGTTATGCTTTTTTTAGTTTAATTCCAATAATTATATCGATAGTTTACATATATCAAAGGTAATGTAATGGTCTTTTTTTTTTAGAAAATCCATTTTTCTCTTTAATAATACTCCCTTTATTAATCGTTATTTCACGTATTGCAGATGTGTCATTAGGGACTTTAAGAATTGTCTTCATTTCACAAGGGAGACGTAATTTAGCTCCAATAATTGGATTTTTCGAGATATTTATTTGGTTACTGGCAGTTGGACAGATTTTTAATAATTTAACCAATATTATATATTATTTAGCTTACGCAGCAGGTTTTGCTATGAGTAATTATGTTGGTTTGATAATTGAGAATAAAATATCCCTAGGATTGGTAAGTATGCATTTAATAATTAGAAATGATCCTGATATGTTAATAAAAACATTAAAAGAAAATGGATATGATTTAACTATTTTGACAGCAGAAGGAACAAAAGGAAATGTTAAACTAGTAATTGTGATTATCAAACGAAAAAATCAATTTAAAGTACTTGATATTATTAGAAATATTAATCCAAATGCATTTATTTCAGTTGAAAATGTTCAATCTGTAAAAGGAGGTAATTTTCCTTTACCGGAAAAAACTCGATGGCATCTTTGGAGAAGAAGAAAGTGTTAAGATTAAAATATAATCTACTGCACAAATATTTTCCTCAAGACCTTACAAAAAATCATAATTGTTATTTTATTTGATAAATATCATTAATTAAATGAATATTGAGGAATTTAAATTTTTAGATAAGACAATTTTAGTTGAAGAGAAAAATAAATTAGACTCTTCATTTAAAATTAAGTCTTATGAGACTAAATTGAAATTTATGGAAGATAAAAAAATTCCTCAAAAAAATATTAAAGATGTTCTAAAGCATCTTTTTTTTAATGATAAACTTGTCTCAACTACAACTAAGAATTCAATTTCTAAGATAAATTTCTCAGAAATCGATAGAATTATCATTTTAATCACTCAAAGTGGTAAAGACATAATTAGAAATAGAGACAATTTAATTAAAAATTATGGTTGGTTTTTTTTTGTATCAGAGAGCGATATAAAGGAAAAAATTTCAAAACAAAGTAAAGTAAAAAAACAAGAAAAAAAAAAACAAGAAGTAACAATTAGTTCCGAAGAATATCAATATGAAGATTTGAGAATTATTTTAAAACAAAAAGAAAATATGCGTGCGCTTTATCATACCAAAGAATATCGAAATTATATCAAATTAATTAAAACTGAAAATATACAACAAATTCCTATAAAAAATGTTCTTAATAATTTCTTTTTTAAAAATGAATCAATTCCAATTGAAGAAAAAAAGGGAATTAGAAAAATTATCTATTATCAAGAAGATAAGACTATTGTTATCAAATCTCTTCTAGGAGACGAGATGTATGAAAATTTAGAGAACCTTGTCAAACAATATGGCTGGTATTTCTACATTACAGGAGTCCCAGTAGGAGAAAGCGATATTTCAATAGCAATTGATAAGATTGAGAAAAAATTTGATTTAGATTATTTTTCTAACATTTCCCTAATTGAAAATGGAGCTAATCCTGACAACATTAGAGTAACAATTTACCCTATAATATTAAAACCAAACCATAATTGTCATATTTTAGGATTAGGAAAAGTGAACATTTTATTAGATTGTGGTCTTTCGGAAAAAGATGAAGAAAAAGAGATAGAAGGTGATTTTAGATATATTGAGGAATACCTACAGAATCTTTCTCAATATATTACAGAAGAGGAAAAAGAAAGGAAAGAAATTATATCTGAAGATTTTGATAAATCTCCTCTTGATAATATCCCATTGAATCCCAAAATTGATGCGATTTTTATCTCACATAGTCATTATGATCATATTTCTGGGTTAAAGGAATTGATTAAAATGTTCCCAGACACTCCTGTGTTATGCTCTCGCATAACTTTAGATTTATTTTTATTAAGAGATTCGGGTTTTTTAAAACAAGAAAAAAACGATGAGATTGAGGAAGTAGAATACCGAAATATAATAAAAAATGTTATTTATGTAGAAAATGGTACAAAGATAGAGTTTAAAGAAAAAAATTGTTTCCTTTCTTTTTTCCACGCAGGACATATGCCTGGCGCATTGATGATGCAGTTAAAAGTGAACGAGTTTAAATTCTTATACACAGGAGATTATACATATATAGATGTTACTCCCTTTGCTGGAACAAGAAGATTTCTTGAACAAATTTCACGCCCAATTGATTATTTACTAATTGATGGTACCGCTGCTCAAGAAGATTTTGGAAATATTTCTGATCAATTTCATAGTTTGATTTTATTCCTTGAACAGAAAGCAGAATATGAAGATAATTCTTTGATTGGAGCAGATCCTTCCAGTTTAGCAATTAGTTTCATGTTAATTTTTTGGCGATATTTTAGAAAGCTTCAGTTAAGGCGTGGGTTCAAAAAACGTCCTAACATATATGTAGACATGATGGTGAGGAAAAATATCCAAGTAATAAACCATCGTTATGAATATATATATGGTCCAATTTCAAAATTAATTAAAGATAAAGCAAATCCATTTAACAGCATAAAATTTCGATGGTTTGATCAGTCTAATCTAAACTTTTTACGGAAAAAAAATAATATAATTATTTCACATCCACCAGATCTTTCTTACGGATTAATTAGGAATATAATAAATGTAATAGGGCGTAGTCCTCATAATTTCGTTTTTCTTGCGGGATCGATTCATGAATCCCCTGGTGTTGAACTAATTGAAGGAGCAAATGAAATCGAATTTTTTGAAACATGGAAAATGCCATTTCGCGCCTTTCTACTCAATACTTTTGCCCCTCACATTAAAATTAACCTTCATGCTGATAAAAATCAATTGAAAGAAATGATAAATAGTTTAGAGCCAAAAGAAGTCTGTTTTTTCCATCAATCTGCTAAAAAATTAACAGAAGTAGTAGAATATGTAAAAGAGTTAGGTGTTGAGAAAGTTTCATTACCAATAAAAAGAAAGCTCTTAATATTGAATTAATAAAGATTATGTTTTAAAAATCAACCATAAAGCTTTTAGTCAATTGTCTATTTTTTTTCATAGAATAATTTGAATATTTTGGTGATTAGATATATATTCTGAAAAAGTAATGGAGCACTTTAGAAATCCACGAAATATGGGTGAAATGAAAGACGCTGATTCTGTAGGAGAAGTAGGAAATCCTGTTTGTGGTGATTTAATGTATATCTACATTAAAGTGAAAGAAAAAAATGGACAAGAAATTATTGATGATATATCTTTTCAGACATTCGGGTGTGCTGCTGCTATTGCTACATCATCTATGGTTACCGAGTTGGCTAAAGGAAAAACTCT
>JBHLLJ010000122.1:0-9808 GCA_048885705.1 Candidatus Hermodarchaeota archaeon
ACCTTTTAATATTAGGAAAACTCGGAATTATTAACAATTTTTTACTTTTTTGATTTCAGAAGGGATTTATTAAAGAATTTCAATTAATATATCTCAGATCCTCCAAAATTTTAACTAATATATTAAAGAATGTAATTTGAAAAAGAAACAACTGAATTTCGAGAAATTCCATTCACAGTTAGATTTGCCATTTTTAGAAACAAATAGTAAATTGATACTAGAGATACTTCAAACACTTGAGCTTAAATTTGGGTTAAAAAGTAATTCCAAACAAAAATTTATTGATTTGGGGGCAGGGAATGGAACAGTCGTGATTTACACTGCTTTAAAGCATAGCATCAAATCAATTGGAATTGAAATTGACCATAAACTATTCCTTGAAGCAAAAAACCGTATAAAGGTATTAAAAAAAGAAGGAACCTATGATAAAATCTTACTTAAGAAAATCAAATTTAAATTAGGAAATTTTTATTTATTCAATCTTAAGACATATGATTTTATTTATATCTACTCCTTACCCTCTATGCAGAAATATCTTAAACATGTATTCAAAACAGTAAAAATTGGTGCGACAATTATTTCTCATAAATATCAACTTGAAGGATTCAATTCTTTTCTAAGGGATGAGTATAGACTAGCTCATAAGAACGGTAAACAAGAGATTTTTACTTTTTTTTATAAGAAAATCTTTTGAAATAAAGAGGATTTCTGGGAATAGGCTTCTCTTATTCAACAAATAATATATTCTTTTATTACCCAAAAAATATAATTATAAATACCAACAAAATAAATAAATATATAATTTTAGAATTAAAATTTCTATATTAGTGGTGAATATATACAAATGCCAATTGGTTTTGAAGGTTTATTGGATGGTATTACTGCTACTCTTATCGTTACGTCTTCAGTAATTTTTGGATTGATTTCTTTATACAAGTCTATCAGATTAAAAGCGAAGTTACTTACTATAGCAGGTTTTGTTATGATTTTCGTAGGTTTCTTATGGCTTGGCCCTACAGTAGACTTCTTCTTAAAATTAACAACAAATACAAACATTACTCCTGAAGTTATTTATGTATTTTTAAGCTATACATCTGTAGCGCCAGCATTATTCTTTGCTATGTATCTAGGTGGTGAGCTTATAATGCCAAAAAGAAAGTGGATACTTGTTGGTATCTTTATTGTACTTGGTGCAATTTTCGAATTTTTTCTATGGACTCAGCCAAATGAATCATTCGGTTTTATAGGAGTCAGGTTTACTGATGGTATTATTGATGCAGATTTCAATAGAACACATCCCACATTTATAATGGTAGCAGTATTTTTAGTGTCTGCTTTAATTTTCCTAGGAATAGGAATGGCAATTAAAGCAAAACAAGCGACAGGTGCACTGAGGAAAAAGTTTACTTATTTATCTATTGGCTTCATTATTTTTGTTCTCTGTGGAGCATTAGATTCAATTCTTACTCTTGTTTACGCTATTGGTGTTGTAAGAATTGTAATGGCAACTTTCGCTATATGGATGTATTTAGGTTTAAAAACATAAGATATAAATAATCCTGTTTTTTCCTTTTTTTCTTTTTTCTTTTTAATAATTTCAACCTTATTTAATTGAAGTTTAAAAATCTTTCTCAAATTCCAAACTAAATCCTTAAACTCTGTTGATTTTTATTACCAGTTGCTTTAAATACAATTTCATGAAATATCTTTGATTATTACAGAAATCAAGTTTTTGAGAGTTAGTAAGTTCTGAACAATTTAGTAAAATAGCATGAATATCATTTGAAATAGAAAGATATTCATCTTCTGGACTTGTTTCGACATTTTGAAGATTTCTAAATTCAGTAATAGAAAGTTCACGTAAAGAATGTTCTTTATCTTCAGTAAAACTTTCAATTTGGAATTTCTTTTTATATTCACCAAGAGAGGTTACTAACAAATTTGAAATATAGTCAAAAGTTTCTTTAGAATTTATATTCTTAAATAACTCCGAGATAGTATTAAAAATAATATTATTTTCTGTATTTTGAAATTCAGTATAATTAAAATTATTCGATTTCCTAATATCAGAAACCTTATCAGATGAAACATCAGAGATCTCTTTACTAATAAAACCTTTTGAAATTATATTTCATCTCAGAGACATTTCAATTTGATATATTTAAAACTGATCTGGTATTTAAAAAAAAAGCCTCTCCGAATTTAGTGGAAATACAAATATTGCTAAAAAAGATTTATATTAAAAATGACTAGTGAACTATTAATTTTCGATTCAGAACAATTTATATAAAAAAAAGAGATATTTTCAGTTTGAAATTTGGTTTTACAGTTATATAGTCTTTTTGAGTTTTTCTGAGTGAATTTCCTCTAATTTGTTCTTTATAACAGCATATTTTTCCTTATCAATAGGGAATTTTATAAATAAAAGCAATGCTATACCAATAGCTGCAGCAGGGAATACACCCATTAGAATTCGAATCCCAATTAACGTTAAATCAGTTACAGAAGCGGGATCATATGTTGTCCATCCAACGGTAGGGAATACTATCGCAAGAGATAATGCTACAGCTACTGTGGATAATCTGATTATTAATGCATTGACGCCAAAATAAGCTCCTTCCCGTCTTATTCCGGTATTCATTTCGTCATAATCTATAATCGCACTCATTACTACATCTCTACCAAACATAATTCCTGCAAATGCAAATCCCATTAAAATATAAGTAAATATTGCTCCGATAAGTTCCCATATGAATAGTGTTGGAATCAAAGCAATTATCATCACTCCCAAGGCTCTCATATGAGCCTTTTTAGCACCATTTTTAGAAAAAATGTTACGCCATATAATCATAAATATTATTGCTGATACGAAGATTAATGCAAGAAACATCATCTGAATGAGAGCACCGGTTATGTGAATTATATACCCTAAGTAGTATGTATTAATAATAGGAATTAATCCAAAAATATACCATTGTGCGAAATTCACTGCTACATAGTATTTAAAAGCTCTATTTTTAAAAGTTAATTTTACTGATTTCCCAAATGATGGTGCTTGCTCGGGATCCTTGGAATATTCTTTTCTTTCTTTTATCCCAAATCTTATAAATATAAAAGCAAACACGGCAGCTAAGATGGACATAATAATTGAAGCTGTTATATATTGCACCTGTCTTGTTGCCCTAGTTGTCAAAGAACCAAAATCGATTAGCTCATCGATAAATAAAGACGGCAATAAAGCCGCAAATAATAATCCAATTATATTAAATATTGCCCGATATTGGTTAGATTTTGCTCTCTGCTCTAAATCTTGATACATTTCGGGAAATAAACTTGTTTGATTTAAAGAATAAGCAGTATAGAATGTGTCAAATAAGTTTATTATAATAATAAAATATATAAATCCTAAAAGAGGGTTATCTAGGGGTGCAGTCCATAGCAGAATTAGTAATATACAAGTAGGAATTATTCCAGCAATTATATGCGGTTTTCTTCTTCCCCATCTTGTACTAGTTCGGTCAGATAAGATGCCTAATAGCGGATCATTAAGAGCATTCCAAACACTCCAGAGAATATAACCAAAGGTAACCAGCCAAATATCCCCAATAATTACAGTATAATAGAAGTTAAATATATAGAATGTAAACATCTGATAGCTCATTGTATCCGCAATACCAGCGAAACTATAGAAAATAGTAGTTCTCTTGGAGACCAGATCTCCAGTTCTTCTATCTTCATTGCTCATTTTTAATCATTCTTTTTAGTAATAGATTTAATGATAATAGTTTGATTATTGAGTATATATATATTTATTTTTTTAAAATTCTGATTATCTATTCTTTCTTCTTACAAAATGTTACAAATCTAACTTAAAAATTAATAAATCTGAATTAAAATATGATTTTCTTAAGAATTATCGAAAAAATGAAATAAAAAAAAGAAAAAATATAATAAAGTTTAATGAAAAACTAGAGTTTTGAGCCACAATTTGGGCAGAAATTTCCAGCTGATTCAATCTTATGGCCACAATAAACACAATAATTTTTTCCTTCTGTTGGTAAGGGTTCTTCAATTTTTTTAGGAGGAGCAACATATTCAGTTGCAGGTTTATATGTTATTTTTTGCCCTAAAATAATTTGTCCTGATTCGGCGTCGAAACTGTATTGCACAATTCCTTGGGTTCTTAAGTCTAATAAAACACGTAGTAGTATATTGGGTTTCATACCAATTTCCAATGCGATATGTTCAAGTTTATACGTTCCTTGAAAGTTGCGTTGAGCAAGAGCATTTTTAACAACTTGTTTATATTTATAATTCCTATAAAGTTGCTCAAATCCTCCAATAAAGATGAAGAAAGCTGGTATAAAGAGCCAATAACCCCACCAAGCAAGCCCTATAAAGGGAATTCCAAAGTGTAGAAAAAATAATGACAAAATGGCAACAAAAAGAAAAACTATAGCCACCGCAAATGTACCGATAGCTGCTTCATAAGATTCTTTATAATAATATCTATGCCGATATTTATCTTCTCCCATTTCTCTTCTTCTCCAATATATTATAAATTTTGATACTAGAAATTATTATGTTTAGAAATAAAAATACTTTGTTAATATTTTTTAAATAGTCCAATTTTTATAAATCTGGAAAAAATAAACCTCCTAACAAAAGAGAGAACTATAGAGAAGAGTTTTTTCGAAGGGAAACGAGATTAGCGAATGATTTAATTAGAAATTCTTCTCATATTCTCTCATGTAGGAGAAGTGTGTTCAAAAGAACACTTATTATTCTATAGATTTATTTTTAAACTCCTAACTTTTTTGTAAATTAATATTTAATTTCATCTAAAATATTATCAATATAGTGAACATTTTCCTGTCCAGCCTCATCAATTAACAACCGTGAGATCGACTTCTTAAAGCTCCAGATTTCAATTTCTTTTTTTAATTCTTTTAATTTTTTTACTACATCTAAGAAATCTGAGTCCCCACTTACTAATATTGCTTTATCATATGTATCATCTTCAGCTAATTCTACAATATCTTTATATATAAAAACATCAACACCTTTTTGTTTTTTTATACCAGATGGGGAGATAATGACTGGTTTTGGTTGAATCACAAAGCCTTGAGCCTTTAAATATTTTAAAAAATTAAGTTTTTTTGGTAAAATCTTATCAGGGATTCCCATATACATAAAAAGGCCAACTAAATGATGGTTATTGGTAAAAATATCTTTAAGTTTTAAATAATTAATCCGGACGTTCAAATTTTCGATATTATGGAATAAATTTGCATGATCAATAAAGATAATAACGCGTTTTTTTTCGAAACTTTGATTCAATATTGGAATCCCTTTATTTTTTTATTATATTTTAATTATTATGGAATTCTTCTTTCAGTAATACTTCTATTATTTAATATAAAAACGCGTACTTTTTTTGAGAATTGGCTGAAGGAATTATGAAATTGATATTAAAATTTAAGAATCCTTATCATTATTTGCCAATTCAGTCAACCAACCTGAATTTTCTTTCAAATTTTCATAAGTTTCCATATTGCCAAAATCCCCTCTAAATTGATTTTTTTTCATTTTAATAACTCGAATTTTCCACTTCTTCTTACTAATCCCGATTCTTAAAGCGTCAGTTAATTCAATTTCACCACGTTTAGAGGGTTTAAGGCTATTTAGAATCTCGAAAATTTCTTTTGAAAGGATAAAAATTCCAGAATTATTAAGATTTGATTTCGATCTACCTTTAGGAGGCTTTTCGATTATATCCAAGCAATGATTATTCTTTGTATAAACTGCTGCTCCCTTATAAGGATCCCTAATAAAATTTGCAACTAAAATAAAATTATGATGTTCTTGGTAAAAGAGATCTAAAACATTTTTATATATGGAATAGGATACTAATATATCGCCCCATGTAAGAAAAAACTGTGAATTATCTATAACTTTTTGGCATTCTAATAGAGCTCCTCCTGTACCATTCAACTTTTTTTGTTCGACATAATCGATTTTAATATTCCAGTTTTTTCCATTTTTAAAATAATCTAAAATTTGTTCCTTTTTGTAGCCTACAACGAAAATAAAGTCTTTCAGTCCAGCATAGATCAAACCATTTAAGATATATTCTAAAAGAGGTTTATTATGGATTGGTAACATTGACTTTTGAATATTATCTGTATATGGTTTTAGACGTTTCCCATAACCAGCACATAGAATAACTGCTTTCAGTTTATCTCGAACCTCTACCTATTTTCTTATAATATTGGCTTCCCCATAATAAATAAATAAATTAAGAAATTCCTAGATATTCATTTTTTTAGATTTAATTATATTATTCTGATATCACTGAAGTATTATAATTCTTTTTTTTTTCCATTTCGTAAATAGTAATAATCTGATAATAATAACATCAGTATTTTTAAAAGAAAAAACAAATTTTTCTGAGATTAATGATTTGCGATGTTCTAATAATCAAAGATGGACTACCTCTATTATCTAAGAGCTTCTGTGATTCAATTAATATTAAAAACTTGTTTTCTGAAGTAGATAACCTAATAATGGTATCTGGATTTTTTTCTGCATTAAATTCGTTTTCTGATTCATTTGAGGACTTAGGAACGATAAGTGAATTAAAATTATCGAATAATAACTTAAAACTTTCTTTTTTAAAGGATTTACATATACCTGATCTAATTTACCTTGCTACATATGATAAAACTTCTAATCATGAAGATGTCCAGAAATTTTTAAGAAAATTATCTCAATCTTTTTTAAAAGAATTTAATATTGACCAAATTCTAAAGTGGAATGGGAGATTGGACAGCTTTAAATCATTCAATAATGTAATTGAGCGTATTATTGAGGAAGAGACAAAAACCAAGACTGTTCAATACAATAATCAAGTTGTTGATTGGTTAAGGACTTTTGAAAGCGAACCAGATGAAACATTAGATCTAAGAACCGCACCTGAAATTGTTGAATCTCTTCCTGAATATTATAATTATGTACCAATGTTTACTACCTCAAAAAAAATTAATCCTAAATATTATTTAACAGGGGAAAAATCATTCAAGGTTTATGAACAAATAGATGGGAAAAAATCAATTATCCAAATTTCTAATCAATTAAATATACAACAAAATCAAGTATTTAATATTTGTAAAAACCTTATTAAATTAGGTTTTATTTCACTAAATTAATTTACCACTTGCTATATAATTTTTTTTACCACAAAACTTGATGTTCTGTTTTGTTACGACCTCAATCACAACTTTTTCTTCCTTAATATATTAATAACATAACAATTTTATAACAATAGAGTTAAAAATCTTAATAGCTGGCGTTTTGGTGTAAAAAATTTCCGTATCTTCAATTAATCCCTCATCCTTAGATGCTCTTATAGAAGAGTTAAAAATCGCAACAGGAATGAAATTTGAACATTATCAGAGGAAATTTCTTGAAAAGCGAATTGATTTTAGGATGAAGAACTTAAATCTGAGTTATTATCAAGATTATATAAAATACATTCGTGAAAATCCTATTGAAATTGATTTGTTTTTAGATAAATTTACTATAAACTATACTTATTTTTTTAGAAATTACACGATTTTTAAAAATTTCGAGAAATATGTAAAACTTTATGTTAATTACACGAATAGACCACTTCATATATGGTCAGCCCCTTGTGCTACAGGAGACGAACCTTATTCTATCGCGATGATTTTGGATCAAATGAAAAGGAATAATGAAAATATTGGTGATTTTGAAATTGTTGCTTCAGATATTGATCCTGTTGCCTTGAAAGTAGCAAAAGAGGGAGTTTATGGAGAATATCCTGTTCATGAAACTCCAGAGATATATTTAACGACATATTTTTCAAAAAAAGATACGGATCTTGGTCCGAAATTTATTTTATCAGATGAAATTAAAAATAAGGTTGAATTTATTCAAGAAGATATTATTAAGGGACATCAAAAAAAAGGAAAATATGATATTATTTTTTGTAGAAATTTCTTTATCTATATAAATCAATTTGCAAGGGAAAAATTATTACAAACGTTAGAATCGCGGCTTTATGATGGAGGATTATTAATTTTAGGGGGTTCAGAGACACTTCCTCTTAAAACTAGTAATTTTAAGTCAATAAATATGAGAGATCGTTTTTATGTCAAAAATTTATCTACTCAAAATTCTGCATTTCAGAATAGAGTTCTCAGGTTATTTGAGGGGGATGCTAAATCTGAGACCAAATTTCAACAAAAGAAGCGTTTAGAACATGTTTTTGATGAAAATATCAACCTAATCCATACAAAAAAGCAAATAAAAGCAATAGCTAAAGATATTTTAGATTTAGCAAAAAAACCTGAAAAAGAAATTAAGAAGATTACGTCTAAACCTAATGCAGAATTTAAAGAATTAAATAAACTTGAAGAGATAGAAACAGAAGTTAAGATAACTGGGATTGAAATTAATAATAGAGCTAATGGGAGTAGCATTAAAAACCAAACTAATCAATTAAAGGAACCTATATTTAATGATAAAGAAGAATCTGAAATTTCTTCTCTTAAATTATGGGAAAGAAAATTAAGGCAACGAGAAATTCTTGTAGAACAACGTGAAAAAACGATTGAAGAAAGGATTAGATATATTGATAAAAAATTTAATAATATAGAAAGAAAAAGAAAAGAAGTAAATGAATTAGTTAAAGAACTTAAACAAAAAGAGGAAGAAGTTAAAGAAAGAATAAAGATTTTAGAACACCTTACTAAGCGAGTAGAACAAAGAGAACAATTAATAGAACAAAAGGAAAAACAATTTGAACGACGAATTAGACAAGCAGGAAATTATACTCGACAAATTCTGCAAAATGAAGTACAAATTAATGAAATTTCAAAAGATTTTACTTCAAGTGATGGAGATGTTCATACATATGAAGAAGAACGTATGGATCGAATAGATAAGCCCAATGATAAAAATGAATTAAATATTCCAATGGGATATTATGGATTAATTAATTCTTTTGATAAAAATGAAATTGCAACTAAAATCGTAGTAAATAATTTAGGATCAGGCATTAATTTGATTCTTAAAGATCCTGTGAACAATATTTTTGCTTTATCACATATGTCACTACCTTCTTCATCAGCTTCAAAACAAGGTTATCATTTTCTTTTCCCACATACATTTGTTGATACTGGAGTTAAAGATTTATATAACAATTTACTTTTTCATGGAGCTAAGAAAACAAATATAAAAGCGTTAATTGTTGGAGGTGCAAAATTATTTTTAGATTATGATATGACGTATCAAGAAAATATTGATGCTGTAAAAAAGGAGTTAGAGATATATCAAATTGAGATAGAAGCTGAAGATTTGGGGGGATTAAGTGAAAGAGCTATAATTTATGATACAATAAATGATGCACTTTTTGTCAAAAAGACCTGGGAATTTGAGTATAGAAAAATTAACTAAAAATTTCAATAATTTCCTAAATTATCTTTAATAATATCAATAAAATTTTAATGATGTTTTCTTTTTTGTTGTATTTTTTTTTTCTTACGTACATTATTTTGAATTTCTTCTTCTAACTCATATAATTGAGAATCTGCTTTACCTTGTAGTTTAAATTGCCCTACGATTTTACTTTCTTCTCTTTCCCCAGTTTTTGATACTTTTTCAAAAGATAATTCTATGGGTAAGTCTTGTTTTAGAGCTAAATTTATAAAACTAATAAATCCAATATGTTTACTAGGAGGTATACTTAATTTTAGCAATACTTCTTTATTTTTCTTAGTTTTGG
>JBHLLJ010000123.1:0-9780 GCA_048885705.1 Candidatus Hermodarchaeota archaeon
CCGATGAGAGGATTACTGAAAAAACCAGATTGATTGGAGAAAAAATACTTGAAAACTTTATCTGGATGTGCTCTTACCAGAAAAACCATTAGAGAATGGAACTATAAATCCAATCGTAAAGTACCACAGAAATAAAAAAATTAGATATATAAAAATAGTTTTATGTTCGATACAGAATCTGATAATAAGAAAGAAGTACACTAATATTTCTTATTTAATCATATTTAAAATCGATAAAATTAATTCTCTATTGATTCTCTTTTGAAAAAAATAATTTTCTTCCTGAATGAACAGCTTCAAAAGATTCCTTATATTTTTTAATATCTTCATGAATTTCCTTCAATTCTTCATTTTCTAACATACTGTTGAAGATTCCTTTTGTTTGAATATATAATTTGGGAATAAATGTATCGATTTGAGACATTTGATAAGCAAGTTCTTTAATTGAAGAGAAATCCAATTTTAAACTAATCTCTCGTCGTTTAATTTTCTCAATTATTTTTTTTTCAAACTTTCTTCTTGAGATATTACTCCATATTAATTCATATATGAAATAATTTACACCTTGAATAGTTTCTGTTAAAATTGCTGTTCCTGTAGCAATTACAATACTACCTGTAATTAGAAATACCGTTAATGTCCCAAGTACTAAAGTAATTGATCTGTAAATTAGGCTTTTTACTAAACTTTGCTTCCATTCGATTTTATCAAGCTTCATTTTTATAATTGAATTTTTTTTGTCAATATAATCTATTAAAATTAAATAAATTTTATTTAACAAATTTATAAATTTGTTATATTCTTTTTTCCATCAATTTTAGAATATGATAATTAATCTCAAAAATCTTAAAATGTTCTCATGACTAAATTTAAAATGTAGATTCTGAAATATCAAAATGAATTACTTGATTTAAAAGAGTTATTATGAAATGAGTATATATGCCGATGATGTTGTAAATTTTACATCAGTCTTAAAAATTGCATATAATTTCTTAACGGGTAGAGATTATTTACAAAAAAAGAAATCTAAAGAAAGAAAAACTCTAATTTCTGTATCATCAGGATTTCCTGATTTAGTTTTTGCTGCAGATTCCATTCCTGTTTTTCCTATTCGCCTTGAAAAATTCAAACTTAACTTATATTTGCTAGCTTTAAATTCTGCTACAAGTCTATTTGGTTGGAATCTAACAACAAAATTATTAGGTATTGCAAGGCAAGTGGACTTTCTTAAAATAGTTGACAATGTTTTAAGTGATGTTATCAATTCGATTAACAATAAGTATAATAAATTATATGATTTAGCAATGCAAAAGAATGTGAATTCAGACTTTTGCTTCGGTATTAAATCTATTTATGGAATGCACGCTTCAGAAGCAAATATTTGCGATTGTAGTTTAAATTATTCAATTCGATGTAATAAATATAATCAATACCTTAAATCGTTAAGAGCAATATTTCCAAACCAAATTTGGGTTGAGATACCCCCAATTGATAAAGAAAACAATAATAAAAACTTGGAGATTATGAAAACAAATATTCAAAAAGCAATTACTGAAATAGAGAAAATTACTGGAAATATTGTAACCGATAATAGTCTTAAAAAACAATTTCGAATTGGAAATCAAGTAAAAAGATATTATAAATCAATTCTTTATGAAATAAGCACTTCGGATTTTTATCCATGTAATCCTGCTACATTCGCAGAAACATTAGCACTATTAACAATTTCATTTCAGGATTATAATTCGAATGCCCAGAGATATTTAGAAAATATTAGCCAATTGGTAAAAGAAATGAGAGAACGTATAGAGCGGCGGGTTGGTATGGATGTGTCGAATAGACCAAGAATATTATTTTCTCCAATATTCAATGGATGGGAACCAGTAACTCAAGAAATTGTACATGAATTAGGAGGAAAAGTAATCTATTCGGATTGGGATTTATTAGGATTATTAGATGAAATTTCCGTATCAAAAGAATCGGATCCAATTGAAGAGTATGCTAAGTTTCTTTTAAATGCATCAAATAAAGGATTATTCTGCATAGATAATTGTGAAACGTTTATAGCCTCGTACCAAAAGTATATTAAAAAGACAAAAGTAGACGGTTTTATCATTAATCAGCTAGAAAATTGCCATCTAAATTCAAAATGCTATGATTTTTTAAAAAATAAAATTAGAGTAGATCAAAGAACACCTTCAGTTAGTATTAAATTTAAGAAGATAGGCGAGAATATAGAACAAGTTAAAGCCAAATTAGAGCCTTTTTTGGAACTTTTTAGCTAATTTGAAAAAATTTAGGAGCCAAAAAAGTCAGATGGCTTTAAAAGATGTTGATCTTCCTTCTCCTTTTTCGCCTTCTCATGAGGATCCACCCATACTACATCACTGCTTGTTGCTGATGCTCCAGTTCCCCCAGGTGCTTTTAATCCAGTTGGTTTTAGACTCATGTCTGCTGAAATCTGTTCTGGTTGTTGTCCTACTGCCACGGATGCTGTTGGTACATAAGTAACTCCTCCTGCTTTCAAGATTTTTAATTCACTTAAAACTTTTTCAAGATTCATTGATTGAACACTTTTATTCATTGTGTCCATTATTTCTTTTAAGGATTTTGATGTTTCTCTTAATCCTCTTGGATTTATTCCAGTGAGTAACGAATCTAAATTAGCACTTATATTATCATTTAATTCTTTTAAAGATTCTAAAACGGTACTCCAGTGTTTATTCATTTGAGATTCAATGGCGCTTATCATTTTGATGGTTTCATTCATGAAATTGACGTGAGCTTCATATCTTTCTTCGTCCTTCGCACGTAAGTCTGATATAAGCATTATAAGCTTCCTTAGGGCTTCTTTCTCTTCACTCATTTTTTACCAAAATATATATTATTTTTTCTAATATTATAATGATTATAAAGAAATTTATATATATTCCTTTCTAAAACAAAGGAATCCATTATCATTTATTGTAATACAACAAATTTAATGTAGTTATTAAAATGCCCTTAAGAAAAACTAATTGGATAAATAATCCAAAAGTTCTTGAAATTAATGCATTCCCATGGCTTTTTTCATTATCTGAGATTTATAATACACAAATAAATTTGAAGAACATCCCTGAACAAATTTTTAATCAAGAAATTAAACTATTTGATGCCGTTTGGCTGATGGGAGTTTGGGAAAGAAGTCCAGCAAGCAAAAAAATAGCACTTGAACATCCTGATTTATTAAGAGAATATCATAAAACTTTAGATGATTTTAGGGA
This sequence comes from Candidatus Hermodarchaeota archaeon, assembly GCA_048885705.1. Lineage (GTDB taxonomy): Archaea > Asgardarchaeota > Lokiarchaeia > Sigyniarchaeales > SOKP01 > Loki-b32. The sequence goes on from JBHLLJ010000123.1 coordinate 3,264, forward strand.
TGAAGACGTAATAGGTTCACCTTATTCTGTGTATTATTACCATGTAGACAAGAATATTGGAGGAATAGATGGTTTAAAGGAATTTCGAGAAAAATTAGTAGAAAAAAATGTTAAATTAATTTTAGATTATGTTCCTAATCATGTTTCAATTGATTCATTATGGACTTTTGAATCAGAATTATTTATAAAGGGAACTTTAGACAATTTAATGTCTCATCCATACGAGTATTTCAGTATAGGTGAAAAAATCTTTGCGTATGGTCGTGATCCAAATTTTCCCCCTTGGACAGATACAATTCAAATTAATGCTTTTTCTAAAGAAGCCAGAAAGAAAACCATTAATACATTGCTCAATATTGCTGAAATTTGTGATGGAATTAGATGTGATATGGCTATGCTGATGACAAACAAAGTATTTAGTAAAACATGGGGTGAAAAAGCAGGGATTATTCCCGATAAAGATTTTTGGGAAGAAATTATTCCAGCTGTAAAGAAAGAATATCCTAATTTTGTTTTTATAGCAGAGGTATATTGGGGGATGGAATGGGAACTCCAACAGCAGGGATTTGATTTCTGTTATGATAAAAAACTATATGACAGATTAATCTACGAAAATGTAAATGCTATTAAAGATCATCTGAAGGCAGAATGGGCTTATCAAAGTAAATTGGTGCGATTTATTGAGAATCATGATGAAGTAAGAGCCATTGAGAAATTTGGTGAAGAAAAGTCATTAGCAGCGGCAATTATAGCAACAACTTTACCAGGAATGAGGTTAATATATGAAGGTCAAATTTTTGGTTATAAAATAAAAACTCCCGTTCAATTAAGACGTCAACCCATTGAAGAAAAAAATGATCATGTATTAAATTTTTATCGAAATTTATTAAATACAATACCAAGTGAAGAATTTATGGATCCTAATTGGTCAATCTGTGAGGCTAAACCAATAGACGATAACAGTGATTCATTTTTAAATATAATCGCTTATTTATGGTGGGTTGATAACAATTATCGGCTTGTTATCGTTAATTATAGTCCAAATTTCTCAAAATCTCATGTGAAGATAAGTCCTTTCCATTTTGACACATTTAATTGGATATTCACTGATTTACTTTATAATAAAGATTATGTATACAAGGGAGAGGATTTATATAAATATGGTTTATATATTGAATTAAACCCATGGAAAGGACATATTTTTGATATCAAAAAATCCAAATAAATAAATTAGTGAACGGTGACTGTTTTTGCTAAATTTAATGGTTTATCAGGATCCAGATTATGTTCTAGGGCAGCATAATAAGCCAATAACTGCAGGGCGGGAATAAAAGTTATTGAACTAAAAATTGTATGATATTTATTATTAGGTTGAGGTATTCGAATTGTCATATCACTCAGATTAGTAATCTTTACGTCACTTTCTACAACGAGTGAAATTATTTTACCTCCTCTCGCTTTAAATTCCATGACATTCCCAACTAACCTTTCATAGGTCTCATCTGGTGGTCCTATAAAAATAATTGGGTATCCTTTCCTTACTAAAGAAATCGGTCCATGTTTCGCATGTGCTGCTGAATATCCTTCAATAAAACGACAAGCAACCTCTTTTAATTTTAACCCTCCTTCTTTAGCAGTTGCAATTGAAGCTCCACGAGCCAAGAAGAAAAAATTATGCGTTTTTTCTAAGCTTTTTACAATTTTTTTAATTTGAACAACACTTTTTTTTAGAAATTCCTCGATAATATTAGGTACTGAATTTAGTGCTTCAAAATATTTCTGAATTTCTTCATTTGATAATTTTTTTTTTAGTTTAGCAATTTCTAAAGCAACTAATGCAAGAGTTAGAACTTGGGTAACATAGGTTTTAGTTGCTGCAACTCCAATTTCAGGACCTGCTTGAGTAATTATAATCTCATCTGAATGTCGCGTAAGTGTTGATCCAACTACATTTGTAATTGATAATATCTTTACATTTGAATTATATTCTTTTGCCCATCGAATTGGTTCAACCAGATCAATAGTTTCTCCCGATTGGGATACAGCAATTATTACAGAACGATCTTCAAGAGAATTACTTAATTGAGTTTTAAATTCAGAACATTCAATCGCTTCAATATATTTACCAAGAAATTTTGTTACAATAAATTTTCCTGCTAATGAAGCATAGAAGGAAGTTCCTGCAGCAGTTATGTAAATATGCTCTGCATCTGTTAAAACTTCAGCGAATCTTTTCAATGAACTGGCAGAAATTTTCATAGTTCTTCTTAATGCATCTGGTTCTTCATAGATCTCTTTTAACATGAAATGTTTGTATCCGCTTTTCTCAGCTGCGTTGATATTCCATTCAATTTTTTGGAGTTCTTTAATTTTAGCCTTATTACTGTCATAAATATTATAAAATTCTACTGTCCCAGGTTTTAAAATAGCGATCTCATCATCCTCTAAAATATAACAATTTCTTGTATAAGGTAAAAATGCAGGTATATCTGAAGCGCAGTAAGTTGTTTTTCCTTCTTCTATCCCTATTATTAATGGGGATTCTCGTCGCACAACAATGATAGTATCTGGATAATCAGCATGACAAATAGCAAGTCCAAACGCACCCTTACACTTCTTAATTGCAGAGACTACTGCGTCTTTTAAACTTTCATGGCTATTTAGATTTTCCTCAATTAGATGGGGAATAATTTCTGTATCAGTTTCAGATTTAAAAGTATGCCCCTTAGAGATTAATTCTTCTTTTAGTTCAATAAAGTTTTCAAGAATACCGTTATGAACTACAGCAATTTTATTATTACAATCAAATTGGGGATGACTATTAATTTTCGTTGGTGGACCGTGAGTTGCCCATCTTGTGTGAGCTAAAGCAAGTTTAGAACCATTTGGGAATTCATTTAATTTTAACTTTTTATGGATTTCATCAATTTTACCAGAATCTTTTTTAACGAACAATTTTTTATTTGCTACAGATACAATTCCACAAGAATCATATCCACGGTATTCTAAGCGCTTTATTCCTTCGAATACGTTATTACCTATGTCTAAATTCTCTTGGTTAGTAACTATACCAAAAATCCCACACATTTTATTGAATTATAATAAGTAATATCATGTTAAAGATATTTCGAAAATTATTTTAAGATTAGTGAAATTCAGGAAAGAGAATATAATATTAAAAAATAATTTGAATTGAGTTGAGAAAAACTAGTACCGTCAGATGAGATTTAACCTTTGCATATTTTTCATTGCTAGATTGTTCATTTCTATTGAATGGTCCATATCTATGGTAGATTCACCTGAAATCCTTAAATACGGACTTGTTCCAGACCTTCTTATTAATAACCATCCGTCTTCAAAATCAAACCTGCATCCATCCATTTGATTAATATTGATATTTCTCTTACCTTGGTTTTTTAATGAATTCATCATTTCGTTAATAATTTCACGATGTACCTTATCAGAAAAAGGAACATCTTTTTTCAATTTGAATTTTTCAGCATAATAGGGATATTCTGGTATATCTAAGAGTAATTCTTTTAAACTAAGACTTGTTTTAGTTATCATTTGTAATATAGTAGCGATGGTTACTATAGAATCTGGACCAAAATGATAATTAGGCCAAATATAAGTCCCAGAGGTTTCACCACCCAAAAATCCCCCATATTCTTGTAGTGCAAGAGCTACTTTAATATCACCAACTTCTGTTCGAATAACCTCACAACCAAGAGGATTTAATACGTCATCAATTAAACTTGATGAATTAATAGGGGTAGCAATCTTCATTTTATCTTTAGGAACATTATTCTCTTGAATGAAATATTTGGCTAGCAATGCTAATAATCGGATTGGATCAATTATTTCACCATCTTCATCTAAAAAAATTACTCTGTCAGCATCTCCATCTAAAGCAATACCGATATCTTCATGTTGAGAAATTTTTAAAAATTTTGATATCTGGATTAAATTTTCTTTGCTTGGTTCTGAATGGCGTCCCGGAAATCTTCCATCCATTTGACTATTTAAAGTCATAATATTGACATTATAAGATGAAAGAAGTTTTGGTACAATATCACATCCAGAACCGTTCCCAGGATCAACAATTGCATGTAAGTTGCTTCCCTCAAATTTTATTCGATCGGTTATATTTGAAATATGAATGTCATTTATATCATTGATTTCAGTAACTTTTCCAATCTGATCATATTCAATTTTTAAAAAATCTTTCTGGTCATAAATTCTTGAAATTTCAATTTCTTGTTCGGGAGAATATCCTACACCTGAAGGATTCCATAGTTTCAGGCCTATATACTCTGGAGTGTTATGTGAAGCTGTTATCATAACTCCCGCATCAGCATCTAAAAAGTGTAAAGATGCTGCTAAAGTAGGAGTGGTAACGATTCCTAAAGTTTTAACATTACATCCGCAACTAACAATTCCGGAAATTAATGCATATTCTATTGGTAAAGCCGACATTCTTATATCTTTGCCTATTACAACAGTACTTCCTGCCTTTAAATAAGTTCCTAATGAAAGCCCTACATCTAAAGACATCTGAGGTGTAAACATAAGATCAGACTCTGAATAGTTTAAAAATACACGCCGAATCCCAGAGGTCCCAAAAATAGAATTTGCCATTATTTCTTTTTTAGTGTACTTTGTGTTATATTTTGAAGATAACAGTATTGTATTATGAGATTTAGAAGGTTTTCTACTTTTTATATTTAATTTATGGAACTAATGATATTTAGGGAAAAATATATAAAAAAAATTAATGAATCGATTAAATCTGTTATTTGGGTATATAGATTATTGATTTTAAGAGAAAAGGAAAAACTATTAATTTTCTAAAATATTCTTTAAATAGTAATTTATCAAGATTATCAGCTTACTTTTTTAAAAGTTATGATTTTTCAAGGATTATTTAACATATTAGATTTATACTTTAAGGAAATTGATCTTTTTTATAAAAATATTGATCAACACTTCCGAGAGAAAATAATTGGATCTTCTATTGATATTAATGTAGATGAAAATAATATTACTCAAAAATTAGAAGAACTAACTAAATATGTTGTGAAGATATTTAATGATATAGGATTTGATATCAAGGATATTGAAAATGAATTTTTAGATCCTTTTTTAGAACTCAATAGACAAGAGAAAGCGAATATTACTACAGTATTAAAACTCTATGAGACAAAACTTGCACCCATAATTTATGAAATCTTTTTAGAAAAGATAGTTGATTATCTTGTGGATATCGATGTTGCTCCTTTAATGTTAAAATTGAAATCTGAGGGCTTTTTAACTATTGAATTCATTATGGAACTTAGAAATTTTAAGACACTGATTGAGAGATCTACCGAAAAAAGAGAGAATTTAAAGAAATATACTCTAATTCAAGAAAAAATTATTGAAAAGTTTAAGTCAAATAAACAAAATATTGAAAGTTTAGAAGATCTAGAAGAACCACAATTTAAGCTCCAAATTTTATATTTAATTTATCGAATCATTCACTTCTTCCATCTTCAGAAAATTTTTGATTTTTCTCATATAAAAACATATTTAGGAAATAACGTCGATGAATGGTTAATAGATGTTCCTATGGTATCTTTGAAAAATCCTGATATTTATTTTTGTGGAATTTACTTGGCAAAAAACTTAAAAGTTGAACTTGAAGAGAAAAAGATCACTGACTTTTTATTGAATTTATATGAAGAAGCTATAGATAGGTATGAATCACCACTCATTGAAGCAACAGATGGAGCCTATTATTTTATCAAATCTACCGAATTGATGAAATTATGGTTAAATTATCAAAAAGTGAGTAGACTTATTAAAACTGAACCTAAATTCTATGAATCTAATTATTTAAAGGATCTTGAGACATCTCAATTAGTTGTTATTTTAAAGATATATGCACAATTAGGAATAACTAAAAATGAGAATTTGATAAGAGCCATAAAGGAAGAAATTGAATTAAGAATAACTTCAGATGGTATCAAACAATTTAGAGACGGATTTGTGTCTTCAGAAGCGACATATTATGTACTTTTTAATTATTATATGAGTAATACACTTGATAAACTAAAGGAATCTAAAATTTTAGATAATATTGTATCAAGAATTTATCGTAATTTAGAACTTCTTGATTTTTCAATAGATACAAATTATGATTTAATTAGTGAATTATTTTACTCACTTGAAAGTTTAAAATTATTCAATTGCATAGAAACTAAAGAAATGATAATTCATTTAGCCAAATATTTGTTTCCAAAAGAGATATATGAAAAAATCTCAAATACTAAAGAAATAATTAGGGAAAAAGCAAAATTCAGACATTTGAAAGTAAACCGGGTAACAGGAGAAACAATTTATTAATTCTAATAATTCTTATCTTTGTTCTACTTCTTTTTTCGATTTGATTTTTAACATCCATAAGACTAAAAATTATTTATTACCATTAATTATTTAACTAAGTTACCGAAAAAAACTAATGATATTTATGGAATTA
>JBHLLJ010000124.1:0-9765 GCA_048885705.1 Candidatus Hermodarchaeota archaeon
ACTGTTTTTTATATTATTACTTGTCAACAATAAAATGATTCCGTATTCCAATAATAATGTCATAATCATTACCAGTATATAAATAACTATAATTTCCGTGGGATGAGAAGGCCAAAAATTTACAATACCCACCCCGTTTGCTTTAATAGTAGGTATGATAATCGATAATAAACAGAGAATTATTAGCGCAAAAATCGGAATTTTAAAAGATTTCATTAAAGATAAATATATGAAATTTATTTTTAAATATTTGGTAATAAATTCGTTAGTCCTCAATAAATCCAGATAGGATACAAGTCTACTCTTTCAATGGCATTAGGAACCCATCCATGGACATAGTTTTGATAGACATCATAGTTCTTGCCCGATGTGAACCATACAAAGAAGAAAAGTTCTTCTACCAATTTCCTTTGAATCTCGTCATAAATTGCTTTTCTGGCAACATGATCAACTGTTGTTTCTCCCACAAGCATCAATAATTCTAATTGATGATCCCAAGTGTTTACCCAAATTGCTGAGGTGTTGCTGTATAAGGTGGTAATATAGTTTTCAGGATCTATATACTCAGGACCCCATCCAAACATGTACATTGGTATTTTATCTCTTCTCAATGGTCCAGTATCATGTTCCATACATGAGATAATATCCCAGAAGGAGATCTGCACTACCGGAGCATTAATTCCGATATATTTCAGATTATCTGAAACATATAAAGCAATATCCCTTCGGGTTGTACCTTCAGTTTGGGCGGTAATATTCCATCCAAATCCCCAACCTGCTCCAGAACCTTGAGCATACCATTCGGCATCCGTAGTAAAGGTTGTTCCATGTCCTTGAGCTTGCATTAGCTGTTGTGCGTATGTACGATTAAATATTGGATAATTAAATCCATAATTTGACAATGGGATACCTATCGGGATAGGAGATTTCAACCTATAAGCATTACCCGATAAAATTACATCAATTATATACGAGTAGTTAATGGCGTATGAGATGGCCTTCCTATATGGAGTATCAACCATATAACCATTAAAGCCCATATAGCTAATATTTAAGCTTGGTGCTTCCACGACAGTTATGTCAGGATCACTGCAAAAGTGTTGTACAAATTCTGCTCCTGGGTTATCATATAAATCAATATCACCAGCCCATATTGCTGTATTCAAGGCAATATCATCTTCGATAATCCAAATTGTTAAATCAGTTATAGTTTCAAATGGAACCCAATCCCAATAATTAGGATTCTTATATAATTTAACTTCTACATCTGTTTCATAACTTTGGAAGATAAATGGGCCAGTACCAATTAGAATATCACCATCAGCATAAGTAAGCATTGCAAGTTCTTTCCCTTGAGCTATTGTAGCTGTAGGTGACATCATAGCGGTGGCATGAAAATTTAATAACGAAATAACTGATGCTTTAGGAATATTCATAACAATTTTTATGGTATATTCATCAACTATTTCTGTCCTATTCATAATAGGAATACCGCCTGATGTAAATAGAGAATAATGTTTGGTTACTTGAACAGTTGGTGAAAGTGGTACATTAAACGGAGCAGGTAGGAATTGATTACCTGAATAATTTAAGAAATAGTTCAATCTATCAAAATTCCATTTACAAGCTTCTGCGTTAAAAGGAGTTCCATCAGAAAATTTAATACCTGCTTTAAGCGGAATAGTTATATTTAAACTATCAGGAGTTACTGATGGAAGAGCATAAGCTAATTGGGGAACTGATGAATAAGCAGGGTCAGTGACGTTAAATTTATATAGGTTTTCACATATTTGAGTGATAACATTTCTTCCTGTTCTATCATAACACATATGTGGATCCATATCAGTAGGACCTACAGTTGATGCAAAAAGAAGGGACATTTTAATCGGATAATCTCGGTAGTATGGTGGAGGTAATTCGATTCTATAAATTAAGCAAAATAGCGAAAAATTAAGAATAAACGCTATAACTAAAAGTTTTCTTATATATCTGCTTAGATCAAGATTTTTTACCTTAGTTCTAGTCATAGTTGGAGCATTTTAAACTTTAGATAGGTTGGAATTCTTTAATATTTATATATTACATTATTGTATATTTAAAAACATTTTACTCATATAAGAAGAATAAGGATATGATAACACTGATAAAAAATAAACCAATAGTATAATTTCTTATACTATAATGGATTAGTTTTAATTGACTGTATTCAAATGTATTATTTCTGCTCTATTGAATATTATACTTTCTGATTATCATTAAACTTATTAATTCTAACACGATTTTAATATTAAATACTGAAGGAATAAAGATATTGTAATTCTGAAGTGCTAGCATGGAAATCAAAAAAAGCGAAGATTGTCTTATTTTTTATGGTTTTACTCCAGAAGTAACTAAATTAAAAAGTGTTTATAATGATCTTTCGGATTTTATGAAAAATAAACAAGCTATTGATCCATCTGACCGGTTTAATCTTATTTTATTTTTAAAAGATGGTCCAAATTATTTAAATAACTTCACTTTTGATCCAGAACGCATTCTAAGCACACTAAAATCTATAAGTAAGAATATTTCGAAGCCTAATATAGCGGGAGGGATATTTATTGCTATCACATTTATTATTGAAGTTTATAAGAAAATATCTGAAAAAATTTTTCGACTTATAATCTTACTCGATGATGGTGCTTATGAAATACCAGATGCTTATCTTCCTGCTCTTGAAGAACTCATTAAGAAAGTAAAAGATATGCCCTTTTTTATTGATACTGTTCTAATTGGGTCGCCTTATTCTGATCAAGCTCAAAAATTATTGAAGTTGACTAATTTATCTAATGGAGAATTATTTGGAATTAAAAACATAAAAGAATTGGGCCCTATCCTAAATACACTTTCAGAAAAGAAGTATATCTCGCAACCGACATTTGTAAAGCAAAGATTAAGAATGATTCTTCCCGACAATGAACCTTTTTATATAAATTTAGCAGATGACACTGAATCTATTAATGAGGTTGCAACTTGCTCTATTTGTTTTCAAAGAGATGATCATCAAATCGTAAAATGCCCTTCTTGTCATGCAACAGTACATAAAGTCTGTTGGGCTCAATGGGCTGAAACCTCTAATATTGGAATATCTCATGTATTTAGATGCCATAATTGTTTCAATATATTGAAATTAGACAAAAACTACGTGCTCGATGTTCATATGGGAAAGATTCCAACTATTGCAGAATTAAACAAAATGAAAAAAAAGAATATTGTGGAATATTTACATGAATTAGAAGCTAAAGCAGGGCCTAGAATTATTCATACTGAAGATCCTATGGCAGTTGAGATTAAAACTATTTTAGAAGCAAAACAATCAAAAAGGAAAAGTAAGAAAAAAAGGAGAAAAGCTAATGTTACAATCTGTCCTAATTGTAGTAAGATTATGGTTGGTGATAAGAAAAATTGCCCCTCATGTGGCTTTTCTTTATTTTAGAAATTAGTTTTTCTAATAACTCCTAAAACTTTAAAATTTTTGGCTCTATCCATGTATCTCTAGTAATACTGAATAAAGTTATATCAACCCATTCTCCTTTCATAAATAATCCCTTACGCATGGTCCCTTCTTTTAAAAATCCAGCTTTTTCAAGAACTTTCTGAGATACTAAATTCCTACTATCGGTTGTAGCTTGGATTCTTTCTATTGCTAGTGAAAGAAATAAATAATCTACAAATAATTTTACAGCTTCTGTACAATAACCCTTTTTACGTTCAGCTAAGTCCATATAATATCCAATCTCTAGGAAATTATATGGCCCTCCTCTCACCATAAAATAGATCATAACACCAATTTTAGTACAATCTTTTCTCTCAATTATGAATATTTTCTGATCTTCAGAAATTTCACCAAAGCGTTTTTTCATTTCTTCTTCTGAATTTTGTATTAAAGGAGTATATGGACCTTGGAATTCTAAATTGTTAAGCCATTTATAAAGTAGAGAAAGGTCTTCAGGTTCCATAGCTCGTAAGTTAACATTAATACCTTCTAGCATTTCACTTCAAACTTCTTTAATTATTATTTTTACATTAGAGTATATACTTCTAAAACAATCTGATATATAAATCTTAAGATACCTTATTAGATTTTCAAAAAAATATTGCTAAATTTTATAATCCATATATTTAAATAATTTTAGGTAAATCCAAATATTAATCGAATATAAGAATGAATTTGAAATGAGATTTATAGAGGTTGATAATTAAATGAAATCTGATATATTTACATTTCTTGTTGGAGGAAAAGCAGGTGAAGGCGTGAAAAAGAGTGGTTCTGTTGCTGCACACATTTTTTCAAGCATGGGTCGGCACCTATTTCAAATGGATGATTATATGAGTTTAATAAGAGGTGGTCACAATTTTTCACTTATAAGTACCGCTCCAAGATGGATTGGTAGTCATTATATGAAAGCAAATCTAGTCGTAAACTTCGATAAAAGGAGTTGTGAAACTCATATGAATGATCTTGCTGAAAAAGGCGTTATGGTATTTAATTCAGATGAACATGAAATTGAGAAAGGTATCGGGATACCTTTAACCTCAGAAGCAGAAAAATATCCGATGAAAAAATTGATGTTTGGAGTTGGGGCAGTAGCGATTTTAGCCGCAACAATCGGATTTGAAAAAGAAAAAATGAATCATATTATTGATGAAGAATATCCGAGAGGAGTTGAAGATAATATAGCATTTGCTAGTACAATTTATGATATGGTTTATCCTGAGTGTGGAAGAAAATTTATTTTGGAGGAAGGAGATAAAAAGAGAAAAATTATAACAGGAAATGAAGCAATAAGTCTTGGTGCTATAGCTAGCGGTTTAAATGTTTATTATGGATATCCTATGACTCCGGCATCAAGTATTATGCATTTTCTTGCTCAGCAGGCTGAAAATTTTGGCTTGGCTGTCGTTCATGCCGAAAGTGAAATAGCAGTTATTAATATGGCAATCGGTTCAGCTTTCACAGGAGCAAGAGCCATGATCGGTACAAGTGGAGGTGGTTTTTCACTTATGACTGAAGGTTTTTCTTTAGCAGGAATTACAGAAACTCCTGTATTAATTATATTGTCCCAGAGACCAGGGCCTGCAACTGGAGTTGCCACTTATACAGAACAAGCTGATTTAGCTTTTGCATTGACTGCTGGTCATGGAGATTTTTTAAGAATAGTTGCTTCACCTAGAACTATTAGAGAAGCCTACTACTTAACTGCTGAAATGTTGGATCTAGTATGGAAATTTCAAACTCCAGGAATAATTCTAACAGAAAAGCATCTTTCAGAAAGTAGCATGACAGTTGAAATTGATATAGAAAAAGCTAAATGGGTAGAGCCAAAAATGCATAATAATGGTAATTATAAAAGATATCTTGATACTGATGATGGAGTCTCTCCTTTACTGTTTCCACCATCAAAAGAGATGATAAAATGGAATAGTTGCGAACATGATGAATACGGTATTACAACAGAAAATGCAGAAATGATTTCATTTATGCATGATAAAAGAAATAAAAAGTTAAAATCTCTAATCGAATACTTAAAAGGGAAAGAAACTGTTAAATTAATTCGAGGCGATAATCCTTTTAATATTTTCACTTATGGCTCAACTTATATGAGTGTTTTAGAAGCCCTTCGATATGGAAATATAAACCCTACAATAGTTGCCCCTATCTATTTGAGTCCATTACCTATTTGGGAATTAGAAGAGTTCAAAAATCAAGATAATATAGTTGTTGAGCAAAGTTCTACGGGTCAATTTTCTAAGCTTTTAAATGAAAAGGTTGGATTAAATATTAAAAAGACAATTAAGCAATATGACGGGCGTCCATTTGATCCAATTGAATTATCACAAAAAATAAAGGAGGTGCTCTAAAGAATTGGAAGATCTTAAAACTAATGCTGAAATAACTTGGTGTCCCGGTTGTGGAAATTTTGGTATCTTTACTGCTGTAAGAAATGCAATTCCAATACTAGAGCAAAAGGGTATTAAACGAGAGAATATAATCATGACGGTTGGGATTGGATGTCATGCTAAAATCTTTGATTATTTAAGTTTAAGTGGTATTTATGGATTGCATGGACGTAACACTTCAAACTCCGAAGGTATTAAAATTGCAAATCCAGATTTAAAAGTTATTAACTTTTCTGGAGATGCTAATGGTTTAGCTGAAGGATTAGAACATACCATTTTTGCGGCGAAAAGGAATCAAGATATGACTTACATTTTACATAATAATAGTGTATACGCTCTCACAACAGGACAATTTTCTCCACTAGCAGAAAAAGGTTGGAAAGGACCTTCTACTCCCAAAGGTAGTTTTGAAGAACCTTTTAATGCAATGTCTCTGATGATTGAAGTGGGAGCTACTTTCGTAGCAAGAGGTTTTGCGGGAGATCTAAAACATCTCACAGATCTTATGGTACAAGGAGTTGAACACGAAGGCTTTGCTTTCATAGAAGTCTTGCAACCTGCTGTTCCATACCATAATTGGGAGGAATATAGAGAACGAATTGAGTATCTTGAAAAACAACCAGAGACTTATTTTGAAGCTATTAAGGCTGCTAAAAAGAAACATAAATATACAATCGGAATTTTCTATAGAGCTAAGAAGCCAGTTTATCATAAAGAGTTATATGGAGATCATAACCCTATAGATAATAAACTGTCGAGAAATGAAAGAATAGACAAAATTCGCAAAATCTTTGAATCAAAATAATTTATAAGTTAAATTTTTTTAATTGACTCTTAATTTTATGATGAACATTTAAAAATTAGAATTGAATTATTAAATTTATATAATTCAATGTTAGTAAGGTTTTTGTACATGTTAAAACATGAACCAATTATAATAGACACCTATGATTTATGTAAGAATTATGATGGAGTTGAAGCACTTAAAAATCTTAACTTAAAAGTAAGGAAAAATTCAATTTATGGGTTTTTAGGACCAAATGGTGCCGGTAAAACAACCACTATAAAACTATTATTAGGTCTAATTAAACCAACAAGCGGAATTGCATCAGTGTTAAATTATGATGTAATAAGAGAAAATATGAAGATACGCGCACGGACGGGTTATTTACCTCAAGAACCACGTTTTTATGAATACATGACAGCTAGAGAAGTACTTCGATTCACAGCTCGTTTCTTCTTTTATGGACCAAAAGTTGAAATTGAAAAAAGAGTCTCTGAAATGTTAGAGCTTGTAGGGATTGAAAAAAAAGCAGATCGCCCTATAAAGGGATTTTCAGGGGGTGAAAAACAACGATTAGGAATTGCTCAGGCAATGATAAATTATCCTGAGTTACTTATCTTAGATGAGCCAACAGCTTCTCTAGATCCCTTAGGACGACATATGATTCTTGAATTAATGGAAAAATTACGAGAATTTTCAACTATTTTTTACTCTACTCATATTTTAGATGATGTTCAGCGAGTAAGTGATACCGTAGGAATTTTAAACCATGGCACTTTGGTTGCAAAGGGGAATATTGAAAAATTATTATCTGGAAGTGAAGGCACAATTTATTTAGTTACACTAAAAGGTGATACAGAGAGTGCTTATAATAATGTGTCCAATCAACCTTGGGTATCTAATATTGATGTTCAGAAAAAAAATAATAACATTAAATGGCAAATTAAAGTCACAGATGATGATTTAGCAGAAGAAAAACTCTTACGTTTAATTCTTGAAGATGAAAATGTTAAAGTAATTGATTATAGATTAAAGCAATATGAATTAGAAGAGATATTTTTACAAGTATTGGAGGAAGATGAAAATGTCATCAAATAAGGCTCTTGAACAAGTAGTTGAAAAGAATTGGCAGAGAAGTTTTTTAAATTTGGTTAGCGTAGAATTAGGAGGATGGTGGAAAAGTAAAACTTGGATTTGGATGACCTTGTTATGGGTTGGAGTAATTAATGGAATTTCTGCTTTAACTTTTCTTGGAGCAGAAGATATTGATCCTGCTGCATTAATCTTTTTTTATGGCTTTACTAATGGATTATTTCCTCCGATAGCTGTTATTATAGTATTACAAGAATCTATAGTAGGAGAAAAAAAATCAGGAACGGCTTTATGGATTCTATCAAAACCTGTATCGCGTAAAGTATTTATTTTTGCTAAGTGGGTCGGGAGTTCTTTGAACATTTTTATTACAATGGCATTAATCCCCGCGATTGTCTCATTTTTTGAGATTACATTATTGTCAGGGCAAAATTTCTCTTTTCTTTCCTTTCTCGTTGTGAGTTTCTTATTTGGTTTATACTTAATATTTTATATTTCCTTTACGTTAATGCTAGGAACATTTCAAAGTAGTGCTGGAGCGGTAGCAGCAATACCAATGGTTTTTAATTTTACCCAACAATTTCTAATTAGTATCCCATTCGTAGAATATCTACTACCTACAGTAATATTCCTTAGAATAGAGGGCAATCCCATAATTGCATCGATAATTTTAGGGGAAGATATTTTTTCAATTCTACCAATAATAATTACTGGAGCACTGATAATACTATTTTTGCTTATTGCATTTTGGCGTTTTGAAAAAGAAGAGTTTTAGTATTTTTTTTTAAGAAATTAGAAAAAAAATTGAGTATCTTGAAAAAAAACCTAAGACTCAGTTCGAAACTATTAAGACTGCTAAAGAGAAGCATAAGTTTACATAAGTTTACAAAAGTCTACAATAGGAATTTTTTATAGGGATTAATTTTTTATTTGAAATTTTGTATCTTTGAAAAAGGTTGATAATCGATAATATTATTAATAAGTTATAATCTATAAGACAATATTCAAAAAAAAGATAATATTTTTATAAAATTATATGATAAGAATGTAGATTAGTATGAAAAAATGGACAGCATTTATTATAGGAATAATTCTGGTCGTGATTTTTATAGTCACAATGTTTGTACTACCTCCACTGTTAGGGTGGTATTACCCTAACATTTTAAGTTGGCAGGATTTTGTAGATTCAATAAGTACACCAGAAGGATTTATGATCGGGATTGTTACCGAGGTGATTCCGATTATATGTGTTACAATCGGAGCGATATTCCTTATAATTTTTGCGATTAAAATGATTCGGGGAAGTGAATAAATTATAAATATTTTTTTTTAAATTTTTAAAAAAAGATGTAAATAATCGTAAAACTATGGATAATATATAAGAATAGTATTGGTTTCTCAAAGATTATTGCAGAGATGCTTCAAGATCGATTAGAAGATTATATTGATGTAGACGTAGGTAAGGTAAAGAAGATTGATCCCACATTCTTACTTGATGAAAAATTTAATTGTAGGTGATATTTTAAGTAAGGAAGTTCCAAGTTTGGAAGTTCAAAACTGGTTATTTAAGTATTGGGAAATATCAAAAAATCATACGAAAATCATAAATGCAATCTCTGGTTTTTATATTACCTTGGCCGATATTAAAATCGAACCCTTCTGGGTTGAATTTCTTTGCGATTATGTAAGAGCAGAATTAATTTACCCTCCAATCCTTCGTTTAAAACTAAATGATACAGGATTAGGATTAAAGAGTGGAGCTTTAGAATTAGTTAAAGAATATTCAAATAGTTTTATTGATTTCATTGTTAATAATAAAAAAAGAAGAAAGGGGAAGTAAGTTATGAAAGTGATTTTGTATATTAATTATACTATATTGGAGTATTCTCTATGAATATCGAGATGTGGTTATCTGGGTTTTTTTTTCTGTTTATTATAATTACAAACAT
>JBHLLJ010000125.1:0-9722 GCA_048885705.1 Candidatus Hermodarchaeota archaeon
CTAATTTTACCTAATAATTCTCCCTTAAATTTATCGTATTGAGGTCCTGGAAGCCCAAATTCTCCTTTAGTAATGGAGGCGATTTTAATTATATGTTTTTTTTTACTCTTAGTAGCAAGATAATTCATAATATGCCCACACTTATGCTCTAAATCATCGGGATGAGCTTGAAAGAATACAATTTTTGCCATAATTATCCTAAATTATAAATTTTTATTTTATCTCTTCCATTTGAGCTGCTCTTTTACCAAATAAAAAGACACTTATTATAATTAAAGCTATTCCCAATATTAAATACACTATTGAAAAAAAAGACGGAGCAACCATTAGAAATACTAAGAAATATATAAAAATCGGTGCGATTAATATTGGTACTTGTTGGATAGGAACCATATGGCTGGCATTCCCTACTCTATAAGCGTGTTGTATAGTTGCTAAACCCAAAATGTTGCTAAAGACTAATATTATTGCTGCTATTATAAACATGATAAGTTGAGCTAAATTTAAAAATCCACTAAAAATATCCGTTATAGTACCAATAAGTTGGCTAACCCATAAATTAGAAAGTGTAAACATGAATCCAGATAGGATTGCAAATAAAATACCCTTATATTTATCACTCATTTTCTGAAAAATGTGGCATAAAAATGATAATATGACTAAAATAATAGTAAAAATAGTTATTCGAATAACTAATCCAACCTCTAAAAGATTAATCTCAATTATTTCAATTGATAGTTGACTTAAGCTTAATAAGATAGTGCCTGTGATCATTAAAAAAATTCCTATTATATCCTCAAATTTTAACCTTTCTCCTACAATTTTAATTGAACCTAAAGCTAAAACAATTAAACCAAAAGCCGTTAACCCCGGAATAAGTGCTGGACCAATAAATGATTGTGCTGCCAAATAGAATATTGAACTAATTCCGAAGCTTAAAATCACCCCCAATATCCATGTAGGTCTTTTAACTAGAGTTTTCATAAACTTTAATTCTGTCGATATTTCATTTACAGCTTTCTTTTGAAAAACAGATCCTAACTGAGTAGTTGATCCAGCCAATAGAGCTAATATAACTCCCAACCAATATAAGGATGACGCCATTTTTCATCAAACTATTGTTAAAATATATTTTATTATGTTTTTTAATATCGAGATTGAAAAACTGAATATTTTAAGATTATAAGTTTAAACATTTCATTCTATTTTAAAGTAATTTGCATTCCTATTTAATACTACAAAATTGTAGATAATGCAAGAATATTAGATATCGTATTAAACTAAATATTTGCTTGAATTTGATTCTAAATAGGAAAAGATATATACTTGAAACTAATTTAATAAAGTACTATGCAATGTAAGCTTAAAGATTTAACAATCTATTATGAGGAATATGGTAAAGGATATCCCATCTTAATGATTCACGGATATACTCCTGATCATCGTCTAATGAAAGGATGCATGGAGCCAATTTTTAAAAATAAACAAAATTTCAGACGTATTTATATTGATCTACCTGGGATGGGTAAAACTACTGGACCAAAATGGTTAAAAAATTCAGATCAAATGCTAGATGTGGTAATAGAGTTTATTGATAAAATTATTCCAAATGAAAAATTTATAATTGCCAGTGAATCTTATGGATGTTATTTAGCCAGAGGTGTTATTTATAAAAAATCTGACTTTATAGATGGCGTTTTATTTATATGCCCTCTTATAATCCCTCAGCTAGCTAAACGAGATGTACCTAAAAATATTAAAGTTCTAATTAAAGACGAAAAATTGATTTCAAGTTTAAATCCTTCTGATGCCAATGAAGTAAAAGAAAGTTTAGTAATTCATAGTCAAAAAATTTGGGAAAGATTTAGAGATGAAGTCCAATCTGGCTTAAAAATCGCAGATAATGAATTTTTAAACATATTATTTGAAACTGGTTATAATTTCTCTTTCAATATAGACTTACTCATAAAACGTTTTGATAAGCCTACATTATTTTTACTAGGAAGACAAGATGTTTCTGTCGGTTATCGTGATTCCTGGAAAATTATAGAAAGCTATCCAAGAGCCACCTTTGCTATATTAGATCAAGCAGGACATAATCTACAAATCGAGCAAGAAAATTTATTTAATTCTTTAGTTCTTGAATGGTTAGAAAGGGTTGAATATAATATTTCTTCTCAAGAGTGAACTTAACAATCAAAATATTTTTCTATGTTTTGGACCTATTTTTGAAATTAATAAATTCTTAATTAATAATTATTCCTATTCACCTTGAATTTGCACATAAACTCTTCGATTCCGTGGTCCGTCATATTCTGCAAACATTATTCCCTGCCATGTTCCTAGCATTAATCTGCCATTATGTATTAAAATATCAACTGAATGGCCCGTCAATGAACATTTAATATGTGCATCAGAATTTCCTTCACCGTGCTTGAAGTAATATCCTAATCCTCCACTTTTTGGAATGAGTTTATTTAAATAATTACTAATATCTTTAACTACTGCAGGATCTGCATTTTCATTTATTGTTACTCCTGCTGTAGTATGTGGTATAAAAACTCGGCATACTCCTTCTTTTGAATTATGTTTTCTTACAATGCCATTAATTTCATTAGTAATATCAATTAATCCTTCCCGTTCTGGAGTTTTTAATCTAAATTCTTCAAATATAATCATAAAATCACTAATTAAAATAATTTTAAAATATTTAAAACGATTTCTTAATCATTGAACGATCCATGTTTCCCCTTTCCTTGTATAAATTCATTACTACCCTTTAAGAATTCACCACTTTCTAGAGTTTTTACACCATAATCAAATTCTTTTGCCATAGCATCTTCTATATTTAATCCAAATTGACCGTATGTAGATAGTCTATCATTTCTCATACAAATTTTTGGGAATTTGGCGATCTCTCTCGCCAGTTTTTCTGCTTCTTGCCTTGAATGACCATCCTCAACAATCCGATTAGCAAGACCCCATGAAAATGCTTCATCAGCAGTAACAGGACGTCCTGTAAGAATCATATCCATCGCTCTACTTAAACCAACGAGACGTGGTAAACGAACTGTTCCACCATCGATTAATGGCACACCAAACCTACGATTGAATACACCAAATATTGCACTTTTCTCTACTATTCTTAAATCACACCACAGAGCTAATTCAAAACCACCTGCAACTGCATATCCTGCTACTGCGGCAATTACTGGTTTAGATAATCTCATTCTTGTAGGTCCCATAGGTCCATCTCCCTCTTCTTCAACTCGACTTCCTAAACCATTACTAATTGCCTTCAAATTGGCCCCAGAACAAAATGTCCCTTTAACACCCCATAATACAGCAACTTCTGCTTTATTATCATTTTCAAATTTTCGAAAAGCCTCAGCAAGCTCTTTTGCAGTAGCACCATCTACCGCATTTTTTACTTCTGGATTATTGATAATAACGGTAAATATAGGGTATTCGATTTCTATAATAATTGCCATGAAAAAACATAAATTTTTAGAAATAAAAAATTTAATGAATTTCTTTACGATAATTGCTTTGTCAATTTGAATTACTTTTTCAAATATCACGCATTAAATCAAATACTAATTCTACTATAATTTTGAATGAAGATTCATTCAATAGTTCTAATTTATATGGTAACTTTCTTTATCTCTTAAAGATCCGCGAAAAAGCTCATATTATTATACTCAATATAATAATATTGGTGAGAGGATTAAACTTATATATGATGCTGATTATTCAACGTAATATCTATTATATTAAACAAATATTACACTGAATAGATGTTCATTTAATAAAAAATAAACAAAAATTTAATAAAAAAAGTTGAAAAAAATGGTTATAAGGACAGAAATAACTGAAATGTTAGGGATTAAGCATCCAATAGTTGCTGCACCGATGGGACCCTTTTATACAACAAATCTGACAATCGCAGTCTCAGAGGCAGGGGGTTTAGGCGTCTTAAGCCATGTGACATTAAGTGAAGGCATCACCGTTAATCAAATTAAAGAAAGTATGAAAAAAGTTGTTGAATATACTGATAAACCCTTTGGGTTAAATATTAGAACAGCATCACTACAACCTGATGCCATAAAATTATGTAGACAAATTCCAAGGTTTATAATGGATAATCCTAAAATCAAAGAACAATGTACTTATATAATTACAAGTGCAGGCTCTCCAAAGATCCTTTACAACAAATATTATGAGGAATTAAAGAAATCATCAAACATCAAAAATTTTCATGTAGTTCCTTCCTTAGAGTTAGCTAAAAAAGTTGTAAAAGATGGTGTAGATGGGATTGTCGCAACCGGACACGAAGGAGGAGGACATCAATCTTATGAAAGTGCAAGTACTTTAGTTCTCTTACAACAAATTAGACAAGAACTCCCAGAAATTCCTATTATCGCTTGTGGAGGTTATGGGACGGGGGAAGGATTAGCATCAGCTTTAGCTATGGGAGCTGGAGCAATCGCAATGGGAACAAGGTTCATTGCATCAAAAGAATGTGAATTTCATGAAAATTATAAGAACAAGGTTAAAAATGCTACTATCTCTGATACTAAAATGGTCACAGGAGTTTTTGGACCAGCTAGAGTATTTAAGAATAATTATGCCCAAACTGCTACTGTTGTTTTAAATAAAGCAGAAAAAAGAGCTGAAGAAACCTCAATAGAAGTAATAAGAGAGGGCGTATTAAAATTAGAGAAAGCATATCATGGCGATGTGGATAATGGTATAATTCTATTAGGTCAAAGTTGTGGATTAGTAGAAGAAATTGAAAGTGTCTCAGACATTATAAATTCAATTGTAGAAAGTGCTGAGCAATGTCTAAAGAGTGCATACTACATGGTAAATTAAACTAATAATACTAACAAGGAGAAAGGACCGTATGATTGATTCCATAATTGTTTCTGTTTTTCAAAAAACTGATATCGCTGAAATAAACAGTTTAAAATTGTATGATTATGAACATTCTCTTAATAATTACTTTATTGAGGATAAAAATTCAAGTATTAATCAGCAATATTTTGAATGGTTTAGCAATCCTAAATTTGAGAAAACTAATAATTCTTTCTTAAAAGATTTTAATAAATGGTTTATTGATTATTTCTTTTAATACAAAATAACAGAAAGAAAAAATTAATATAAAATAATTTTATTTTTGATTTTTCAAATACTCATTCATTTCAACAAAACTACTGGTTCTAATGAGTGCTGCTTTAAGAAATTGGAAACCAATATCATAAGTAGAGCCATCTCCTCCTATATGGATAACCCAAGGTATTTCCTGATTATAGAGTCCTTTGGCTTTCATGATCTTCTTTGCTGTAGAGATAGCTTCGGCAACAGTCGCTCCGGACTCAAATAGATGGTGAACCCACGGAACATTCCAAGAAGTTACGTTATCCTTTGATGTTGAAACTTCTGAGCAACTAGTATTATTAACATAAATTATGTTTTTATCAGCAACAGCGGTTGCTGCAGTTGCCATTTGGTTTAAAACCATTCCAGCACCACATCCAGGACATAAACCATGACCTGGCTGTAAATGGGTTTGAGGTTGTAGTTTCTTCCTATTTACTCTATATACATCTATGGGTTTTTCTGCAGCAAACTTTTCAATTAATGCTTTTAATTTGTTATTGCGTTGCTCTGTTAAATAAATGATTTCATCAATTTCTTTTTCCATGAACTTGGGTTTAAATAAATGTCTAAATTTGCCCATTGATTTGAGATACTCAATAAATTTATCTTTATCAATGTCTAATCCACGAAAATATGTAAATACAGGGATACCATCTTCTACTTTCACTGTATAAAGCGGCCAATAACCACAATCTGTTGCCAACTTAGAGATATTCAAAGCATCTTCTGCACCATGTCTCCAACCTCTCATACAATCTGAATAAGCTTGGATGAAGGCAGAACCATTTGATTTAAGTGCATCGGCTACTTTTCCCATAAAATCATTTGGATATGCTGGATTTACTGTTGCTAAGAAAAGTTTTTTTGTTCCATAAAAAGCAAACGGAGTTACTAAATCTTGTTTTACACCTATTTTACCCGGAATCTTATCTCCTGCAGGTCCTGTCGTTGTAGACGCATAAGGAGGTGTACCTCCACTTTCTTGGATTCCTGTATTCATAAAAGCTTCATTATCATAATTGAAAAATAATACATTACATTTTTCATCTCTCTCAAGTATGTCCTCAAAATTAATTATATTCCTCTCTGGTTTTGACATTTAGTGGTTCACCCCCAGAATATTTTGTTTTGTTTCTCTAACTCCGAGATATTGATATAATTGTCCCTTCATATCTGTTACTGATTCCATTTTCCTTTTTGCGACATCGAATTCATCTCGAGTGACATCTCTTCCACCCAAACCGACAATAAAGCTCCTAAATAGTGTGCCCAGCGGATATAAGGCAGATGCTACTGACATTGAAAATGGTGGTAACATTCCATTTAGTGAATCACTTTTCTCCAGAAGAATTAATTTTTCTAAATTATTTTCTTCTACTATTCTCCGTAATTCTTCATATGGAAAAGGTCGATATGTTCTGATTTTAATTAGACCAACATCCTTGTTTTTAGTCATCCAACTAATAATATTCCCACTTACTGAACCCATTGTACAAAAAGCAGTTTTAGAAGAGTTATCTAAGTTATAAGTTTCAATCAGATTATATTCTCTACCAGTCTCTGCTTTGAATTGTTTAAACACATCAGTTATTTGCCCTAGAACTGGTTTTTTAGCTTCCTCTAATCTTGCACGCCCTTCCATAAAATAGGAAGGGGTAACAATGCCTCCCCAAGTTCCTGGTTTTGAAGGATCTATAGTATGTCTTGGTTTTTTAGGGGTCATTTTTTTAACTACCTCATCTGGAATTAAAGTTAATTTCTGGACAGAATGAGATATAATAAAACCATCATGTACAAATATAGTTGGAAATAATGAATCTTCTGAAATCATAACTGCAAGAATTGCAGCATCATAAGTTTCCTGAACATTTTCAGAAACAATTATATTCCAACCAAGCTCAGAATTAACTTGAGTATATTCCCAAGAATTCCAAATAGATAAATTAGGTGAATTAAAGGCTCTAGCAGAAATCATCATTGTTAACGGCAATCTCCATCCAACAGCCATTGGAAGTGCTTCAGTCATTAGTAAATAACCTTGACTTGCTGTAGCTGTAAAGGATCTTGCTCCCGCGGCACATGCTGCAGTTGAAAAACTTATGGCAGCTAATTCTGATTCAACATTCACAAATGCAGCTTTTAACCTTCCATGGTGAACAACATCGGATAAGCCTTCAACAGACTGAGTTTGAGGGGTAATAGGAAAAGCACAAATAACATCAGGATCTGTTTGAGTCACCCCACCAGCAACGGCATAATTACCTATCATAGTTGTTTCGATAGGTTCTTTAATTTCTTTAAAAAATATTCTCATTGGTTCGATACTCATTTTTAACTACCTCCATTACTCTGGTGCGGCGCATGCAGCCGGACCTTGTTTTAATCTTTTACTTATAGCATCAACAGGGCAAATTTCAAGGCAATTTTGACAGGATTTACAGTGAGCAGCATCAATACCTTTCATATGCCATAACCCATCTTCTCCTTTTTCTCTGATAATCGCAAAATCGGGGCAAATATACCAGCATTGAGCACAATCAGTACATTTTTCTTCATCCCAAATCATATCCCATTCGCCCCAAGAACCTGTATTTACTTGTTTACTCCCAATTTCTATAACATCTTCATCGCAATACCATACTCCTGCATCATCTATTTCTTTAAATCCAGGTAATCCTGGATATACTTGTTGCCAAGGAATTTTAGTATCAATACTAAAATCAATATCAGGAGCCTCTGGCGTTTCATATATGCAAGTTTCTTCATAAGCTCGTTTTATAGCAGCAACATTTTTTCCTGCAATTTCCCCTTTAAAGCGGAGCATAATTGCATCTGCTAAAGCATCAATAGTGAAAATTGGAACCACTCTTAGTAATGCTCCTAAAATGATAGTGTTTGTAATGTTTCGACCAAGAATTTCCATGGCAATGTTTAGTGCATCGATTGTAGCAATATTTACATCTTTTCTGCCAATAATTCCTTGAATAGAGACCTGATCCATTGTTGTGTTAACAATAAGCCATCCACCAGGTGCAAGTCCTGCTGTTACATCAACTTCTCCTAAAAGAGAGGGATCCAAAACAGAAACTGCATGGGGAGCATAAACTTGCTCATTTGTTCTTACTAAATCTTCATTTGTACTTAATCTCACATAGCTTTCAGTAGGAGATCCCATTCGCTCAGCTCCAAATAAAGGTTGGCACACACCATACCCATAAAAAGCTTCAACACATAGATTAGAAGCGGTAACTCCTCCTTGCCCTCCACGAGCGTGAAATCTAAGATTAATTACATTTTCTTTTAGAATTTCTTTCATTTGTTCTGGAGTTAACATTTCAATATAACTCTTAAATTTTTTAAAAAATCAATTTCTATTAAATAAATCTTAGGGTAAAAATTAATTTATGCTTAATTTTTCTTAAACCTTTCTTAAAGTTCCATTATCAAAAATAAGAGAGCTAATATAGAATTTTAAATTACAAATTTAATTCATTATTTATTTCATTAACTACGTCCACACATAAAAGCAGAATGTTCTTTATCCCTTCTTTCGAAACCAAAGCCATATTGTCTTTTTTTGTATGTACATATTTTAATCCTGGTTGAGAACCAAGCCAACAAGCCTTAAAACCTTCTTGAACAATTGGCATGAAATCAGACCACATACCTGTAGGTAAATAAATATCTTTTACCTTAATATTTAATTTATTAGCACTATTTAGAAATAAAGTATTTAATTTCTCTGAAGATGACCTACGTGGAATGCCATAAGAAGTTATAAGTCTGATTAATTCTTTTCCTCCAACAGGATCAAGATTAATAAAAAATGTGGATTTTTTATCAAATTCATTCTTATGATTTTGAATGAAATCTTTTGCTCCCGCTAAATTTAATTCTTCAGAACTAGGTGATAAAAATATAAAATCAATATTCTCCAGAGGATTATTCTTAAAATAGCGAGCAAGTTCAATAATTACCCCTACAGCTGCTGCATTATCAAATGCTCCAGGAGAGTTATTTTCTGTCTTGTTAAAATAGCTAAAATTACTAATTAGGCCAATCGTAATACAGATATTCAACATTACATTATTTAGAATCAAATTATTGAAAGGAAATATTAATCGAATAATCGAAAAAACAAAATATAATATAATAATAGCGATAAAACTAAAAAGAGAAACTATAAATAAAACTGCTCTTACATTTGAAGGGAATGTTTGTGATTTAGAATCCCAGTGCCCCATAAAAATAACTTTTGCTTTAGAATTTTTACTTTTCAAACATGTGTAGATGTTTTGAGTCGTAAAGTTCTTTTCCTCTTTTTTGAATAATCTAGTTTTGCTAGAAGTTGCTAATCCAAGAATTTTCGCACAAATGTATATATTCAACAAAATAATTCCCAAAGTTAGCCATGGATTGATGTAAAAAGATAACGCTAGAAGGATTAGACATATACTTGTGGGAATAAAAGCATATCTTAAAACGACCCAAACAAAAAGGGAAGTTTGAAAATCATCTTTATATATCGGATTATAGCCTGCATTTTTGAATTCTTCTGA
>JBHLLJ010000126.1:0-9599 GCA_048885705.1 Candidatus Hermodarchaeota archaeon
ATAGATTCATATCCAAACCTATCTTTAGAAATATTTCGTTGTAGCTTTTTTTGTAAGTCTTTAATTTTTTTCCTGTCCAAGTGTAAATCTGTCGTATTAGAACCTGCAATCTTACACGAACCTAAATCATATCTCCTATCAGAATACAGAAATCCATTAAGAGCTTCTGGTAATATGGCAGGGGTTTCTGTGCTCCGTAATGTAGTTAATGTTCTCTGGTCATAACTCAGGATCAAGATGTCAGATTCAACCTTATTATAAAATACATCCTTGCACGGATAAAATCCAACCGGTTTAAAACCCAAAGCACTAAGGAAAAATTGTGATTTCGAATGGGCAGTACGACATTCTCCATACCACCTAAATATCTTGTCATTGTACTTTTTATACATCGCAATAATAGAGCCCATAGCCATTTTCATAATATCCAATTTGCCAAGAAATTTCTTTTTCAGGTTGAAGCCTCGAATATTTCCCAGTTTTTTCTCAAAGTCCAGTAAAAAAGTAAAGCATCCGACAATCTCTCCTTCTTTTGTCTCAAAGATTAACCATTCGACATTGGGGCTATGTAACATCTTGAAAATCTCATCTCTATCTTCCATTTCTTTATAAGGATAGGTTTTATCATAGACATCTTGATAAATAAAGATAATCTCATCGATATCTTGAATAGTGGCTTTCTTAATTATGGGGTTAATCCTTTTCTTATTGTCCCTTCCTTCAATTTTGAAATCGAGATAGGTCCCCGCTTGAAAATCACTACTTGCGATCTCATCAAAATTTTGGAGGAATTGCTGGGTGAACTTCATAAACATATCGTCATAGGTAATAACCGATAACATAGTAGTAATTTCACTTTTTGCTAATCTTATGCGATATTTTTGGTGGTTTACTAAGATTTAACCTAAAAAATAGCAAATATATATAAATAAAAAACAAAAAAAGAAGGAGTGAATTTTTCCTTTATATATTAAATTATTAGTGGGATGCTTCTAGGTCACTTTTTAGTTTTTCATACAAAGAATTTATCTTAAGTCCGATTTTTTCGAGAAAGGAATTTCTTTCTTCCAATTCATGCTCCAATTGAAATGAATCGCTATTTTTTCCAGCAAATTCTGTTAGTGTATTATTGGTATATGCTTGCTTTAGATGGAAGGGAATAAATTCAAGCAACCTATCCATGATTCGGCTCCGAAGCTCCAAAATGCACTTTCCTAAATCTGAAAACGAGAGCTCTCCTTTTCGTGTCTTGGTAAGTGCTTTCCTAAGGTCACCCAGGTTATCTTTATCAAATAATATCTTTTCTAACATTTCTTCCAGCTGAGTCATAATTTATCCTCCTCCTCATTAATAAAATTTTGAAGTTTCCTGAAAAATATAGAAATGGACTGATAGTTTTCTTTTACAAGAGATTCTTCATCCTCGATGCCTACAAGGGGAATATGATCGATCATATCATTTAATTCTTGCTTTGAAAACGGAAAGCCTTTTGTTTTTGCCAGTAGAGTTAAGAAGGAATTGAATCCTTCCAATACGAACGCATCAGTATTATAATAATGTCTGTACACCCCTCTCAAATAATTTTTTATTAAGCCATACTTAATCTTTAGGGCAGAAGAATAATCACGATTATTGATAAAGCCATACATCTTAAAGAGTTCATAGTACAGATTGCCAATTTCTCGTGATAGAGCTTCTTTGAGATTCTTTTCCTGGATGACATACCTTCTTGGTTGAGTGGGGAATATATTTTGAAGATCTTTATGAGCGTTGCTTTCTTTCTCCAACACTTCTACCTGAAACTCTCTGTTAGCTTTTCCTTTGACTTTATAATAATCTTCTAAGGCTTCATTGTATCGAGGTCCAACTGAAAATGACGTTCTTAACGCTTCTCCTCCTCCAGCCCTTCGTGGATGGTTTTCTACTAAATAATGATGCTTAATGAGTGTATCTAACACATTTTCTATAATTTTTTTTATGTGTTGTTTATTTTGTGTTTTTTCGGTAATTTTAGGGTATAAAAATTCCTTGAGATGGGTCTTTAATTTATCTTTGTAGAGATTTCCAATCTGATCTATAGATAAAATGTGGTTCATAAACTTAATGATTTCTTCAATATAAACAAAATAATGCCCTAAATCGATCTCAAATACGGTTTCTCTGGCTTGCTCTAAAATTCTCCGTTCAGAAGTATGTAGATCAAACCCTTGACTGTCCATAAACTTGACGATCTCCTCATATCTAAGAGTGGGGCTTTTTTGTATCTTTTCTATGTCGATTATTGCTGGAAATGGTTGGTCAATATCTTCTCTGCGAACAATAACGGTATCAGGTTTCAGATTTTTCAAATAATTAATTTGGTGAGAATGCTTTCTTTTTGCAGAGTAAATGCCCATTCCCTCGAGCTCTTGGAGGTTCATAATATTTTTCAGTACGGCAATATCTCGTGCATAGGTAGCTTGTAAAGTAATAAAATTGTTCAAGTATAAAAGGGCGTTGGAATGAAGGTAATGGATTTGATGTGCGGACACAATTAACCCAAATTTCTTTTCTACTAGCGGTTTTAGGAATATATCTATCTTATCATACGACCTTTTCATATCCAAGAAATAAGATTCAAATAAATTGTCAATATAAGGGATAACTAAGAACTTTTTATAATATATGTCGTGATGCTGAGTGTAATGAATAATTTTTGAAAGGATGACAAGGGTAACAAATAATTTTTTCTTCACTTCTCGAAATACAGAGAGGTCAACGAGAATGGTCTTTTTGTCTTGTACAAAAGCACTTGCAATAATGCTATTTCCCTGAATCGCTTGAAAATAGGTCATTTCATTGGGTGTAAAATCAGCAAATACAGAAAGGAGGAGATCGTTTACTGGACTTTTTTCCCATTCAGTCTGATTCTGGAGTTCCATCTGGATTGCCCCCAAATCCATATTAGAGTTTTTTTGGATGGTCTGTCGAAACATCTCCACTATTCGCTCATCCTTTTTTAATGCCAATCCAAAGGCATCATAGATATACTCTAAATACTCGGTATTGGCTTGATCATAAGGAAGATCTGATTTAATGGGGTCGACTATAAACGAGGAACCGTATTTGAAATACAAGATATCTTTTTTGAATTCTGTACCATCAAAATAGGAAAGCAATTTTGACCATTTCCCATCAAAATCGAACACAATAGAGGGCAATTTGGCTTTTATCAATTCCGATACAATTTTCATGGAAAGTAATTCTCGATTTTCGAAAGTACCATTCATGATAAGTAAATTATATAATTGTACACGAGTAAACCCAAATGGTATTTCTGTTTCCAATACTTCCGTATTAAAGGTTTTGCCAATTATAATATAATTTTCTAAATACAATGGTGTATTAAATTCCGCCGCAATTTCTATGTGGGTTGCTTTTTTGAGCACATCCACAATTTCAGTAAAAGGCATTACATGGGCTCCTTGCATCATAAGATAGTTTAGATGGCTTCCATTAAGTCGGTATAAATTATTTTTTAATACAGAAAAGAGATATCCAGAGATTAAGGTGCTAGTTCGCATAACTTCAATATTAAGCGCTTGGGCGTTCACATTAAACGCATTTTCAAGGGAATTTATCTGATGTAAAAGATCCTCTTCCACCTCCTCAAATACGATATCAGTAAGTGAATCTACAAATTTATAGCTATTTACCGACATCGTAAGCGTGGAAAGCCACATCCCAGCCCTCACCATTAACCATCGCTCTTCTTCCGTTCCTCTTGTGATACGAGTATTATAGAAGGATACAATTCTTTTTTGCTCACGCTCATTTAAGGATCTAAATCCTTTAAAAGTCTTGTAAAAATCATAAAAGTTTAAGGGTTGATTTTTTAGGGTGTAGCTAAAATGTACCTGTTGATTATTGAGACTTTCAATAAATTTTTCAAGATGGCAGAAGTTCCGTTGATACACATATTTTAAGTTCGCAAGTTTCATCCCAATAAGCAGGCGGTTCTCTATATGAAAAAATATGCTATATGGATACTCTTTTACCCTATAGAACCTGATATTGCTAAATGGTTCTGCGAGTATAATATCTTGCTCACTTATAAGTTTAGACCTGGTAAACTGGAATAAGAGAGATCGCCACCATAGGAGTATGAAGGCGGTAATGAAAGCTAAATTAATTACGATAATATAGAAAATAAATAGCTTCATGAAGATAAGAAACGCACTTACATAAACTATTAGCCCTACACATATTCCAAATTTCAATGAAGTATGTGAATTGGTAGATCCAAGGGCTCTCCTCTTATCGATTGGATTTTTGTAGGTGGCCACCTTTTCTTTCAAATAAAAGGTTCGAACTGCATTGAGTAAGGCATTTCCAGTCAGAAGAAGGGCTTGAAAGTGATGGAAATTGCTTACGATAGCACTTTTCAATGTCGACGAATATTGTGCCATTTTATTGAGCATCTTATCCAATTTATGGGTAGTAAGAATCCCTCTTTCTTGGGTAAATACCGAAAAATAGATTGATGCTGCTCGGGACTGAAGTGATTCCACCCATTCCCTTTGAGATTTTCCATTATTGAAGAGAAGGATGACTGGTTTTTGAACTATCTGATACGAATAAGACATACACACATTTTTGGACGCCAACGCCTTTACAAATTGATATACTGAGGGATGGATATTTTCTGCGATAATTTTAATTTGATACACCCGTAATGCAACATGAACTAAATCCTTGCGGTTGGATATAAATAAGGTTGCTGTATCATGTTCTTTATACCAAAAGACCATATCTTCGAAGGGCGTGAATTCGGCTTTTGATCTTGAGAAAAACTGAAAAAAATATCGCAATAAATAGATCTCATCATGAAAGATTAGAATAAGCCCTAGACAAAATATTATTCCAACCCCTATCGATAATGGGAGATAGGAAGTAAATACATACATCGTAATAATGATCCCAAGAGTTATTCCTAATAAGAAGATGGTCTGAGGGATGACTTGATTGTTTACAATATCTTTAAAAGAGGGGTTTGCATCCCAAATGTTAAGATAATCTCGTTTATCTTTCTTTTCATTTACTATGTCGGCTTTATTGTAAAAATCTTTACCAAACTGCTCGTAATCTTCCATTTCATCATCATATTCATAAGCTTTTACCATATTTATTTCACTTTCCGATATTTTTTAATATAATAATAAATTAAAATTACCGCACTTCCAACCATAAAAAGAAGAAATGTGCTTAAATCACTGGAATAGATTGAAAGAGCACTCATTTCAATTAATATAATAATTCCAAGGGATACAAATAATATTATCACTCCAATAAGCATATATCCGTAGATGGATTCCAGCGACTTCCGATAATTTAAATTATCTTTCAATGCTCCGTGGATAATGATTTTTCCTTTCTTATCATTTGCAAGTGAATTCTTAATTGAATGGAGATGAATCGCAGTCTCTAATCGAGGAGCATTTAACTCATGTTGCAGATTTTTTCTTAGGTTCCGTTCTTTTTCTGCAATTTTTTGCAAGATAAGTGGTTTTAAAGTATCGGCATCCTTACTTTTTTTTCT
Source organism: Candidatus Hermodarchaeota archaeon (assembly GCA_048885705.1). Classification (GTDB taxonomy): domain Archaea; phylum Asgardarchaeota; class Lokiarchaeia; order Sigyniarchaeales; family SOKP01; genus Loki-b32. Next base: position 5,579 of record JBHLLJ010000126.1, read on the forward strand.
ATTACCAGAAGAGAGAAAGGAAAACGCTCCAAATTTAGACGATTCCATGATAATTTCCTCATCTAATGCTTTATGAAGGTTTGGTACCTCAAGTTTTCTCAACTCATAGTAAAGGGAAAACATTTGCCTAATATATTCTAATGGAATATTCCCTCGGTTTTTTAAGAATAGCGTTTCACATGCCCGCACGGTCTCAATAGAAGAGCTCCGAAAGATAGGAATCTTTAGATTTTCCTCAAAAATTTCATTGATAAGTTCCATGTACTCATAGATTTTTTCTCCTGAAGATTTATTACGCGGTCGGAGGCCAAGATTGATCCCTATCTCATTAATTCTATTGCTGGTTAAAATGAAGTTCACTACTGCTAATTTCTTGTAATTTTCTGTTTCCTTGCATATATGAATTAAATTCTTTAACTTCGCATCGAGCACACGATAATTCATTTTTTCCTGCCCTCCATAAAGGTGGTTAAGACAGTATTGACTTCTTCTTCGAGTATTTTTACAACCTCTCCTTGGTTTAACTGCTCCTCTGCAATATATTTATCTAAATCAAGAGATTCTTGAGAGTCTTGGATAGTTTTTTCCAATAGTTTTTCTGGAGTTCTTTCTTGCTGGATAAATGAACTTGTCGTTTTATAGTAAAATACAGAATAGGGAAAAATGAAAGCAAAAGAGATAATTTGTAAGATATATCCTGGACCAATAGCATAAATATATACATATTCTAAAGCGTAATCCCGTATACTTAATAAAGGAAAAAAGAGCTCGTTCGGAAACAAATACACAACGGGACATATAATAAGATAATATCCGATAAGTAATATCAAAAAAATGTTTACATAGGCATACTTATTATAGTTTTTAATGATTTTTGCACGGTCGATATTTTTGAACAGCACGACATATCCCGCAGCAATCACCACTATCATTAAGATAATATTTATTATGAAAGGAATTGGGAGATTATCAGGTCTCATAAGGGTGTTCATGGGAGATTCAACAGAAAAGGGAGTTTGCCATGAAGTAAAAAAATAATAACTCCACGATACCAATAATCTATTCTCAAAATCTACCATCTTAAAACTATACCATTCTAAGAAAAATGAGAGAAAAACCATTATAAGACCAACTAAATATATGAGTCTAAAATAGGTCGTTTTCTTTTCCATGAATTATTCCTCCAACAATGGCCCATATTTGTCTATGTATTTATCCTTCATATTAACCTTAGGAACCTCTTTTTGCGAGGGATTTTTAATGGAGTTAAAAGGCTCTGAATTGATGGAATCCATGGGAATATCCTGCTCGAAAATATGTGACTGTTCAATTTTTTTGTGCTGTATTTTCTCAGAAAGAAATCGTTCGGCATGGGCAGTTTCTAACTTATTAAGAAAGATTAGCTCACGGTTTTTTCCCACACATTCAAATACAAACTGTTCCATCATTTCTTCGCTCAATTCCTCGCTGATAAGGTAAAGCGTGCCATCCTCGAAATTAATGTTTTTCTGGTAATAGTATGTTGAAAATTCATCACTAAGGGCTGACTTTTCCTTATAGAGTTTTATATAGAGATACGATACCATAACCCCATAAATTATCGCTATCCCGTATCCCAAATTAATTAATATTGGCAAGGCAGAATACGCTTGAGAAAGTATTACAAGAAGCAGTATGATCCCATAAGCCATAAACGGTGCTGAGAATTTCCTCAAGTCATTCATAAATCGATTTGTAGCCTCACAGTCAAGCATTACCGCATTTTTTTCTTCATTATAGGTTTCTATAAGAAAATATTTTTGATCAAGAAAGTGCAAAAGATGGCTTAACTTGGAGTGTTCTACAATATGGATATTTGAATTTTTTTGATACGCAAACGGAATGACCTTTTCTGTAAAACCGACGGCATTTTGACAGACTAAAACTGGTTCTATTAGAATTTTATACTGAAAGGGACCAGAACGGAAAAAAAGATTCTTGCGTGTAATTGATTTTTCCAGACTAATACTAGTACTTAGATATCTTGAAAGATAAGTTAGTACTGCACCTTCATTCATAAGATCCGAATAGATTGCGGAGCTTACTTGGGATAATGCTTTAATGTAAGATTGAGCGATACTTTTTGTATGGAAGTGAATCTCTTCTGACTTATTTAGGGAATTATACTGTACAGTTTCACTTGAAACGGTTAGAGAGCCTTTTAATGAGCATATTTTAATGGGGATAAGATAGATCAGATCCACAGACTCTTTTACCCGCACATGCTTTAAGCCTACAAGATCAATTCCTATAAATATGGATCGCAATTCAGGTAATTTTTCGATAATACTGAAATCAGATAATTTTAAACTCTTCGCAATGTGATGGACAGATTCTTTGATTTGGGCTTGTGATAACGTCTCAGGAGCACCCATGCTTCTTTCTTGTGCGGCGAGAGTGGACTGTCGAACTGCTTCGGAAGGTATTACCACTGTTCGGGGTGATTGTAGAGGAACCATTGGATCAGTGGTCTTTGTGAGTTCTTTGGGCTCTGATAGTATAATTTCTTCTTCATATTCTTCTATGCCATTTTCGTACTCAATATCTTCCTCTTCTAGTAATTCTTCATTCACTTCTTCTGGTAACTGTTCAATGGCTTCCATATCATCTTGATATTCAATATTCATGAAATCAAGATATTTATCAACGATATTAGAATGCTCATGTTCCGTTGTATCATTATGAATAACCTCGTAAGGCGATCCTTCTTGTATAGATTCTGTCTCACTTGCTGAGGTCTCGTTTAGCTCTTCACTAGGTTTTGTGATTTCCTGATGAGGGGAAGTCTCTGGAAAGTCATTTAATTTCTTCATTCGCATACGTTCAGTAGCAAGGTCTATGAATTTTTGCGCTGTGGCAAGCCCTATACCTTGTATTCGTGCTATCTTTTCTGGCGTTGATTTCGCTAAATCTGATACAGAGTGCACTCCAATGGCATTTAGTTTTTCGGCAACTTTCTGCCCAATACCTTTTACAATGGTAATAGTTTCCTTTTTTATACTAGGAGTTAATACTGTCTCTTTTTCAATTTCATGGTGCTGAGTTTTCTTCAGATCTTGGGCTTTGTAGGACTTCACTTCTGATTTTTCTTGTATAAGACTATTTTGCATATCCGTCATGCGTATCATTACCAAATAAATTTGGTATATATAAAGAAAAAAATTCAAGACCCCTTCCTTATATTTTGGAGCCCATAACTATAAATTGATAAAATACATACTCTTAATTGGATTGGCAGAAATTTGTAATATTAACAAATGTTTCAAAATAACTACATAAACCATGACTCCTCCCTACACCCTGGATTTTTGTCTTTTGGTAGTGTTAACATTAACACTCTGATTTCGCCCTCCTCCCCCTATTTTGTTTTGACGCGTATTTGCGTCTCGTAGGGCAGGAGTCACCCTTTCCTTTCTAGAAATAACAAATCCATGACTCTTTTCTGGTTTAATAGGAGAAAAGGCAAAAATAAAATTTATAGATCCTATCATACTTAATTAATTTGTCTTTAACCCTCCTTTTTAGACTCACGATAGGATCTACACCCTCCTTTACAATTCATTACCCTTTTTTTCTTTAAATTTGGTAAGTTCATTTATTTTTTAATTAAGAAAATAATGTGATGAAAAATCGTAATTGTTTTTGGAAAAATTAGGGATGTCAAAGAAGTAAAACAAAAGGTTCAAAAGATTACCTGTCCTTTATGTGGGGATAAATTTCCTATCGGAGTGGAAGTTAGAATTACAAAAAAGCAAAGTGATGACCTATATTTTCCGCACATCCACTTACACGGAAACCCTCTTCATGCAGTAATCTGTTATATTAACTCAGAACTGAAAATGAGGAACATGGGAGTTATTAAAAGCATAGAAATATCACGAGATTCGAATACATTTAGTCAATTAATGAAAAAGTGGACTAATCCCTATTAATCAATATTGATACTTAGGTGAAATAAATGACTCTAACAGATTTTAACGAC
>JBHLLJ010000127.1:0-9472 GCA_048885705.1 Candidatus Hermodarchaeota archaeon
TTATCAAATAAAGATAATCCCTATTAAGTATATAAAGATATCTAATTTTATATGGCTATTTAGTATGCGAGACGAGCCTACCCGTACAAGACAGGGTTAGTGAGTGGGGGTGCACATAGGGAGCTTTCGGGCGACCTATTTAGCATGCCACTCTCAACAGCGCAAGTGTATAGTGTTAAAAGAGGGACCAAAGGTTCAAGCTTAGAGTATGAGGGATGTGGAGTGGATGGTGGTAATGATTGGATGATTTGAGATGAGAGGGATGTAGTATGTTCTTGAGCTAAGATTTTACTTTTATTTTTTATCTATATTTATTATTTATTTTGGAAAGGTAAATTCAGCATCTGATTTCAATGATAATTCATTTAAGAATAGGGGTATCTTCATAAATAGCTAGGCTTTGAATATTATTTTGGATCATCAGTACTTTCGATAATTAATAAAAAATTCGATGGAGGTAACAATAATTAAAGATATAGCTAAGTTCAATAGGAGTAAAATATACATATGATCCAAAATTCCCGTTAAAAGAAGTGGTAAAAACCAAATTGCCCATGTTAAAATTAGAAAAACACTTGTTTTTATCAGATATCCCATTGATCTATCTTTGGAATCATTTTGGACTTTAATAGCCTTCTTTTTGGCTAATGGAATGAGTATTAATAGCAGAACTGCTATTAAAGGATACATTATTATGAACATCAGCCAGTCTACTTTAGAAATGAAGTTTAATAGTTCTAAAATGAGAAATATGCTACTTATTAATATTGGAATACAACAATTGGCTATAAGTCTCCATTTGTTCTCTCTTCCAAGAGATAAACCACTTTTTATTAAAAAAAATAACTCTCCTTTGTTGCTAAATGAAAATAAAAGAAACCCAATTAGAAAAATGCTAAGTACACCAATTAAAAGGAAGAAATTATGAAAGGCATAAAAGGGTAGGAGAGGTAATTGCAAAATAGGAATATCATCAAAAAATGGCCACCATTCTCCAGAATGGTTCCAATATATCATCGAGAAGCTTAAACAAGACCAAATTATACCCAAGGAAAGAAATACTTGCATACCCAGTCCTTTAGATGAAACCATATCCGTTTTAAGCTTACCTTCTTGCTTAGACTTACCGATTTTATGGAATAATCTCTTAATAATTAGAAATATTATATATATACTAATGATTATATCAAGAATAATTGTTACAAATAAAAGTACGATATCAGTTGGAAAAAAGCGTATCAAAATTGAATAATTCTGATACTCATTTAATGCTTTATCTACAAGATCCTGTGAAAATAAATCACAAATTCGATAAGAATGCCAACCTTTCGCTAATTCCTCTGCAAGATTTAATATTACAACTTCTCCAAATTGATGAAAATAATATAGATAAATAATGCCGTTTTCAACGTCAAAAATGTTCGAATATAAGGTATTTATAAGTGGTCCTTCAAAATGAGCTGCATCTAAAACATTTGTCATATTTTCTATTGGGATAGGATTATTTGTGTTAATTTCTTTAAGTTTTTGTTCCGCAGCATTATATCTTCTAATTGCATCTGAACTTGGATTACCTCGTGAAGTATCATTAAAATAATAATTAGAAGCTAATTGAAAAGTGCTATTATTACGAAAAAAATCAAATTCACCGTCTAATCCGATGTTAAACACTACGGATTCCCCTGTGATATCAAGATACATTGATTGAACGCTCCCCTCTTGTTCGTAAACACCATGTGCCGCTTTATAATCAATAACTTCCGTAATTGTTTCACAATTGAATATTTCCGGAACTAAATTCTGTGGTCTCTCATTATGAAGATTTGGTGTTGTATAAGGAACAGATGTCAAATCAAATGCTAATCCCTTTTCATTCATACCTCCTTGAAACCAACTTAATCCATTTACATTATCATAGCCAAGTATAGCAGCTCCATACATTATTGTTGAGCCATCATACCATACTGAGCCATTGGGTACAAATGTTATAACTGTATTAGAAATTTGGGGAATAGCATGGTCTTCATTGTTACCAAAATAAACTCCATAATCATTTTTTATTTTGAAATTTAGACATGAAGATCCTGTTGTTGTACTTAATCGACTGTTTAATGAATTTAATAAAAAAAAACTAATGAAAACAAAAAAAAATATCATATATCTCTTTTTCATGTTAATTTTCACTATTTAGATACAAGAAAATACAAGAAATCTTTTTTACTTAAAAAACCAGTGCCACCATATTTAAGAGATATGTAGTCCAATTTTTTAATTATATTTTCACATTATCACTAAACATATTTCAGATTAAAATTAGTTATAAAGTTGGTCTTTTCTCTAATGCAATAAGGCCTGGTATGAATCTATCCCTAATTGTAGTGGCTTTAGAAAGAATTGTCTTGTAAATCATTTTCTATATATAGCAATTTATCTTGGTTAATTGTGTATTTTAATGGTAAGAATTTTGAATAAATGTATATAAAGAAAACTAACCTTATTATAAATTATTAGCAAATGAAATTCTTCTAATATCGCGAAAATAAAAATAAATCAAGTGAAAAATTAAAAATCATAACTTTATTCATTTAGAAGCGAGGTATGAGTTATTTATGGTAAAATATTATCATTGTGAGAAATGTAAAAAAATATTTCATACTGAAACCTGGATAGGTGAAGTACATGCATATAACGGAATTTGTACCTCATGTATTGCAAAAGAACAACAAGAAGATCAAATACAGCTAGAAAATGTTAATGATCTTCCAATCAACCATTATGATACTGAACCAAACCAAAGACTAGAAATTGATCTTGAACACATACAGTCTTTACCAATAGAAGTAGAAAAAAGTTTACTTTCAGGTTTAGAACAAAAAGCGCTTGATGTCTTATCTGGGAAGAATTCAATTAATGTCCTAATTAAGGAAATTAAAGATGAACTTATAGATAAAGCAAAGGATCGGATTGAGGATACAATTCAAAGTTTTGATGCAAGTAAAATAGAGGCGCAAAAAGTTGTTGACTATGCTGAAAAGACTTTCGATTATTTAAGTGAATATAAAGACTATATGGATAATGTAATTAAGAAACTACAAGATAAACCCAAAATGAAAGTAAAAACTGCTATAGAGAAAGTCTTTAAAGAAACTATAACAAATATACATACTGATGTTCCAAAGGATGTCGTCCTTAACAAGAAGGAAACAATAAAGAATGTGTTTGGGAAGGCAGTAAAATGGTATAACATTTATTCGGATACAGAAGATATTTATGAACTTAACAAGAAAATGTTTTTACACCCATTTAATGAAATCCAAAAGAAACTTAGCACTCTCCCTTTTTATTCATCTATTTAATTAAGATCTATATTTTTGATTTTTAAAGATTGTAAACTAAAAATAATTAGAAAAATATATAAATTTCATACATTATTTTATAAATTAACTTCTCTAAGGGGACTTGGTGTAGCCCGGTGGCACAGCAGGCTCCAGATCCTACAAGCAGAAGCTGTACCGTGGATACCTGTCGGTCGGGGGTTCAAATCCCTCAGTCCCCATTCCTCTCAGTTCTTACTTACTTAAACAATACTTTTATTAAAATTATTAGATTTATTACTAGGAAAAATTAAGAAGAATAATATATATTACAAATCCTTAGTTTTTATCCTCTAATTATTACTAAGGTTTTAGATATTATATGCTCTTTATATTTTAAAGTCTTTTCAATTTTTCTTGTTCTTTTTGCTTCTTTTTTTCTATTTTTTTCTTTTCTTTTTCCAGTTTTTTTCGTCTTTTTGCCTCTAGTTTTGCTTCCTTTTCTTTTTGTTTTCTTTCTTGTTTCAATCTTTCAAGTTCTCGCTTTTCTTTTTCAAGGGCTTCTTGTTCTTTTCTCTCTTTTTCTAAATGTTCCTTTTCTAATCTAATTTTCTCTTGTTTTTCCCTTTCAATTTTCTTTAATTTTTCTTTTTCCAATTGCTCTTGTCTTATTCTGTCTTGTTCCTGTCTAATTCTTTCTAGACGTTCTCTCTCTTGCCTTTCTTTTTCTTGTCTTTCTCTTTCTTTTTTCTCCCTTTCTATTCTTTCTAATCTTTCTTTTTCTAAACGAGCTCTTTCTATTCTTTCTTTTTCCTTTCTTACTTCTTCTTCAATTTCAAAAAGCCATTTATTTATTTTTTGACTTAATTCTTGTTTTTCTTTTAATGGTAATCCCAGATTTGGTTCTTTTTTCATGTATATATTAGCATATTTGCTCATTTCCCATATTTTTTTCTGTTCTGTTGTGGTTGAACTAACACCAATTTGTCTCATACTTTCTCTAGCGATTTCAAAAGCTTTTCCAACAGATCTCATTTCGTAATTTTCTTCAATAACTCTTTTTAAATATAATAGAATTTCTTTAACCTCAGCTATAGGGGGATTGGGTAATGGTTTATATTCAACCTTCTCAGATTTTAATATATTTATTTCAAATTCTTCTTGTTTATAATCTGATATTCTTACAGGCTTAATATCTGTGCTTTGCATAACATCTTTTTGAAGATATAAAGGTTGTTCAACTCCTCTAGGTAAGATTTGTGGCTCTTTTTTTGCTTTTCTTTTAAATATCGTGGGCCAACTGACAAAAGCATATAATCGATCTTCTGCAGAAGCAAAAATTGATTCTTTAGATGTCGCTCTTTTAACTGAATCCCTTTCTTTCAAGGAAATTTGTTGTATACCAGAACTTAACGTTTTTGAGGCCTGTTCGAGAATAGAGAATAGATACATTGGGTCAAACTCAACATTAGAATAAACATTTTTTAAAAAATTAATATTTTCTTGTATAATGCTGAGATTTATATCAGAAATTGTTTCCTGTAAAAGCTGATCTACTCCAAAGTTAACACCATATAATCCTGCAGTTGAATTTAAATAAGTAGTATCGTGTTTCTCTCTCAGCTTTTCAGATACTAAAATTTGATTATAAAAATCCCAATGTGTACTCAAAAGCATATGGCCATCTTTAACAATTTGATAGGAATCATCTTGACAGATTCTTTCAATCATTTCCAGAAATATATCTTTATTTGGGATGAAAATATTTCTCATTAATGCGCCTTTTATAAAAGTCAAATGATTCTCTGATTTATGAGACAAATCAACAGGAACTTTAATCACTTTATCTGCTATTATAACTTCACTGTCTTCTTCCAAAGTTATATTTCCTGAAGTGGCCATGTGATCATAAACAAAATCCGTTAGTACTAATCCAGTTAATATTCTATTATCGGTAATATATTTCCCAGATTCTAATTCAAATTTAAGGAAATAATATCCCAATCCAAATAGATAATGAAGTGAACCTTTTGTGGTCTCAATTGAATAGTCATAACCACTAAAAAATATAACGGTATCTGAAACTATTTTTAGGACTGGATGATGGACATAGCTTCCTAATGTAGGATACCCCAATAAATCACTCCAACTAGGGATCATGAAAAGTGAGTTATTAGGAAATAATTTATTCTCCATTTTTTGTTTTTCAATTCTTTCTTTTTCAAACTTTTCTCTTTCAATTTGTTCCTTTTCTAACCTTTCCTTTTCCAATTCTTCCTCTCTCATATTTTCTAATCCCATAATTGTATCTCTAAATATAGTTTTTAATTTAAAAATATAATTAATTTTTACATAATATAATTACTCACTGATAATTTATGATTTTTTCATCTTTAAAAACCAAATTGATATGGCCAATCAATTTTGTTAAATAATTGTTGTTTCAATTGCAAATACTCCATTCTAACTATTATTATTAAGTTTTCTATATATTTCTAACACAATAAAACAAATAAAGTAATTTGATAAATATAATTAATAACACAATTAAATTTCAATCTTGAGATTATGTATAAAATTGAGAAGATAGGAAAACATCATCTTTATATTAAGATAATGGGTACATTTCCACCTTCAGTAACGAGGAGATTTATTGATGAATTTGACGAAAAAACAAAAAAACTCAAAAAATTATCAGTAATTGTTGATGGATTAGATTTCATAATGTTAAATCTCCAATCATTTGAAATGGTATTAAATTTTCTTAAAAAGAATAATGATAGATTAGTAAAATCAGCCTATATAGTGGCACAAAATCCTGTTTTGGATAAAGAGGCTCAAATTTTATTGGATAGAGCAGACTCTCCAAAAAGAAAACTTGTTAGTAATTTTGATGAAGCAAAAGAATGGATTGGAATTAAAAAAATAATATTAGAAAAAGATTAATTTTTATTTATATCATATCTTAACTCCTAATTTATTTGAAAAGATTAGTAAAAAGAGTGAGAATTAATCGTTTAATGAATTTAAGCCTAATCATATTTATATAATTGATATTTCATTATATAATCAAGAGAAAAAAGGATGATAGTCATCTATTAGAAATTATTATTGTAAATAATACAATGTGAAACAGTCTTGTTATTAAACAAAAATTCACTTTTCACTGAATTATTAAATAATTTTTTGGAAATTAACAGAGACACTGAAGCTATTATCGTCTCCGACGAGGAAGGATTAATCATCGCAGGAGAAAAACGAGAAAATATTGATATGGAGATAGTTTCAGTATTAACTACCATAATAAATCCTATTTTGGATAGAATTCGTTATGAATTTGACTTTAAAAAATTTGGTGCGTGTTCATTTGAGACTGAAAATCATCGATTAGTTTTTATATCTGTAAATGAAAATATTATGATTAGTCTTGTTTTAAACATTATGGCCTCGATTGAGGAAGTGGCTCCTTATGGATACTTTCTTGCTGAAAAAACAGCACAAATTCTTTCAATTGAAGAAGAAGACCAAATTCAATTAATTATTCCAGATTTTGATTATGAAGCTCAGCAAGCAAAACGACTTAAAAACCAATTATATCAATTAAGTGTAGATGCTAATGGAACGTATAATTTTAAATTTATAATTATTGGAGATCATAATGTAGGCAAGAGTTCAATTATTCGTAGGTTTGCTGAAGATAGGTTTTTAGAAAATTATCGAGCTACTATTGGCCTTAATATAATTTCACACAATTTTGAGTCATTTGGAAATAGAATAAATATATCTCTTTGGGACATAGGAGCACAAGAATATTTCAGAAGATATAGAAAAACGTATTATAATGGAGCTCAAGCAGCATTCATTGTTTTTGATATTACTAACGATAAGTCCTTTGAAAATGTAATAAACTGGTTTAATGAACTAATTCAATTCATTGATAATAAAAGTCTACCCGTCATAATTATTGGAAATAAAAAAGATCTAACTATTAAACGAAAAATTAATAAACAAGATGCCTTGAAGCTAACAAAAAGCTTAAATGACGCTTCAAAAACCAATATTCTATATCTTGAAACTAGTGCATTAACAGGGGAAAATATTGAAGATGCTTTCAGATTAATTTCTCATAATTTTATTGCTAAATGTAGAGAAGTGGCTCAACAACAACGAGATGAAGAATTATTAAGTGAAATTAGATCTATTTTACAAAATAAAGATAAACTAATTCTTAGTTTTATAACTGAAAACCCGATATGGAATCCCGCCTTACAAATGATGGTTGGCATTAATAACAATTCACACATTTTGGATTTTAAGGATGAAGAGGATGAAAAATATTATAAATATTCAAATGGTTTGATTTTAAAAAATTGTATTTATTTTTTAAAAGATATTTCTGATTCAGATGGAGTCTTTTGTATATTCGATGCAAGAGACAAAGAGAACATTAATCCTAAATGGAAATATATAATTAGTAAAATAATTGAATATATTCAGAAAAATAAAGTCTTAGTAATAGGAATTCAAGTAACAGAAAAAAATAATTGGTCGAGATTAATAGAACAACTTAGATTAGATGAAGAATTAGAAAGAAAAATGGGATCTATAATTTTTTTTAAGATTGGAAATGATTACCATTTAGAAATTCATAGTCAATTAAAAGCAATGTTAAATGCTATTAGGAATCTTATTTAGAATGAGTCAAAAAAAAAGAAAAAATTAAATTAAGAAAAACCATCCTTTTTGTTTGAGTTCCTCTTTTAATTCCGCAGTATCATGTAATGATATTTTACTGGATTCATATAACTTCTTTAAAGCCTCTAGATTATCGTTTAAATTAACAATTTTATTAAGCTCTTTTTGACATTCATTGGTTAGCTGAAATATTCTGGAAAATAAATTTAGATTTATTGTTTTAATATTCTCAGGATAACTTATGCTTTTATCTTTAGGAAGAGTTAATGTATCATCATATTGATAAGCAAGCCATTCCAGTCCAACAATAAATAGCATCATTTCTGGATTCTGATAATTTTGACAATATTCAATTATATCATCTACAGCTAAATTTTTAGTGTACAAAATTTGTATAGCGTTGATATAATCTATTTTCTCAGAGTCAATTTTTAATTCATTAGCTAGATCTATCCCATCTTCAAAGTTTGTGAGTCTATGTTGTAAAAATCTCTTATCATTTAAAATTAATCCATTAATCGTTTCTTGGGAATCTGGATAGATTTGAGGATTTGAATAATACTTGATTTCATTCTCATCAAAAAATTTTGTCAACGTTTTATTGATACAAGCATTTCTAAAAGGAATGGCTTCTGCTTTTGATCGCACTTCCAATTCTAAAGCCTTAAATTTTTTATATCTACTTTGTTCAAGTTTATCTCCTTTTTGGTACAATTCATACGATATTTTCCCACAATCTTCATAAATCTCTGCAGCCTTCGAATAATTATGTTTTCTTACAGCAGATTTAGCTTCTTCCTCTAAAAAAGTTCTTTTTTCTTTTAACTTATCTAATTCCTTGTCTATGATGAGTACCTGTACATTTTTCTTTTTTGATTTTCTAAGGCTAACAATAACTAATGCTAGTCCCAAAGGAACTACAATTATTATAATTAGCCACCATGGAAATTCTGTTGGAGTATTTATATCTTTTTGAACAATTACTTCCGAAGAACCTTCATTACCTAAAGAATCATTAGCGTAAAACTTAATTGAAATATGCCCATTTTCGAACTCATCCCAAAGTGTTTGTGAAATTGTCCCATTTATAGTAAAGAATGTTTTTGAACCATCATCTAATGTATACCACATAGAAACGATTCCATTAGGATCAGAAATTCTAACATCAAAATAGGGCGCAGTTCGTCCAAATAAATCTAGAAATTCAGGTGTGTTAATAATAATTATAGGATTAATAATATCTTTTCTAATAATTACTTCTACAAAACCTTGATTTGCCAAAGAATCATTAGCATAAAACTTAATTGATACACTCCCATTTCCACACTCATCCCAACCTGTTTGAGATATTGTACCATTTTCTGTAAAGAATATTTTCAGACCATCATTCAATGTATACCACATAGAATCTATACTATTTACATCTTGAATTTCCACATTAAAAGTTGGTACTACATATCCAA
>JBHLLJ010000128.1:0-9374 GCA_048885705.1 Candidatus Hermodarchaeota archaeon
AATTATTTTGGATTAGCTGAAGAAATTGTGCCTCTCCAATCATATACACCAGGAGGTCCTATGGCTTTGAATGCATCAGATACAATAAGTTATGTAAAAACAAATGGAGGTTATATTTTTGTCAATCATTACAATTATGATCCTAATCCCCAAGGTGGTTTTGGTGTTCCATATACGCTAACTCAATTAAGAGATTGGGGAGTTGATGGTTTTGAGATTGTTAATGCGGGTAGATATTCTGGTAAATATTTGCAGATAAGGCAATTCTGTCTTGATAATAACCTAACATGCATCGGAGGGTCGGATATCCATACAAATGAAGATTTAAATACATTCATTAAAATGAGACTAGCTGATCCAACAAATCTAACTATAGTAAACATATTCGAAACATTAAAAAATAATACTCATCAAGTAATTGCAGTTGAACTATATCCTAAATTAGTGGATTTTCCAGGTGATTTGAATGATTTTGGATTTTACATTTTACAAGATTTTATCAATTATCTATTAAATATGGATTTCTACCAAGGACTATCTTGGATATTTTGGTCAGCTTCAGGATATGCAGTATTTGTTTTAATATATCATAAGGTTAAAAAGATAAACTTAAGGTTCTTAAAAATTAAAATTGAATAAATAGTATATTTTTTTTAAATATAGTAATGGGTATTGTCTTCATTGTAACTGTCATTATCATCATCATTGTCATCATCATCCTTTCCAAGGAACTTCTTATAGAAATATTTTAACATATCCTCTGGATCACCTTTAAAATCTTTCAGATCTCGGGGATCTATTTTGATAATACTACCTCTTTTTAAAGGTATTATTTTATCTCGAAGTTCTTTCTCCATTCTTTCTTGCTTTCTCTCATTTAAAATTAGTTCTTTTTTCATTAATTCTTGTAATTCATTTACTACAAGTTTATCTAAATATTCTGGTTCAAATTCTAACAATGCTTCTGAACCATAGAATTTAGTAATTCTTTTGAGTGCTTTCTCTTTTTTGAATTTTGGGATCTGACTTATACTCTCAAGATTTAGCATAGATAATATATTTAGCCAATCGAGTTTTGCAGCCCAAATTAAATCTTTACTGTCGTCTTCCATAGTGTAAAAGATAGTTTTTATAATTGATAAAATTTAAGATAAGAAATAAACTTTATTCAAAGATTCTTATAATATAACCAATCAATGAACCTTATAAATTTATTGATTTTAATCCATAATATTCAAAATAAGTAATTATTTCAACACATTTGACTATCTTCTTAAGAACTTACATATAAGGTACTTTAAAGGTTCTTAAAAAGGTTTTTTTTTAAGATTATTCAGTTTGAATGAATTCTTGAATTTTTGATGCTACAAATTCTGGTGCATCATGAGTTATCCAATGGCTTGATTCTTCATTTATTTCTATTCTTATGTCCTTAACATAGTTAGACAAACCATCTAATAATTGAGGTGTTAAAAATAAATCCTTCATCCCCCAAATTACTAAAGTAGGAACTTCAATGATCCCGCTCCATTCATCAAAAGTACGATTTGCTCTATAATAATTCACTCCTCCTTCTATTGCTCCCGGTTGAGACCAAGCTTCAATATATTTTTCCTTATCAGAATCACTAAAGTTTTCTGTAAACACAAATTTTCTCAATTGTTCATAATTATTTTCAATTATAAATTTCTCTCCGTTAGGTTTATAGAATTCAAAAAAATAGAAACTTGCTTTTTGTTGTTCTTTATCTGTTCTTAATTTTTCAGCGAAAATTTTATGATGAGGAGAATTTATTATTATCAACTTATTTAGTAACTCAGGATATTTTTCGGCAAAAATCCACGCGACAGTTCCACCCCAATCATGTCCTACAAGATTAAATTTTCTTAATCCTAATCCCTCACTTAATCCTTTAATATCTTCTACAAGAATTTCTACTTTGTAGTTATCCACACCTTTAGGTTTGTCAGATAAATTATATCCTCTCATATCGGGGATAATTAGTTTGAATTCATCTTCAAGTAGCGGAATCACTTTTGACCAACAATACCAGAATTCTGGAAAGCCGTGCAACAAAATCAAAGGCTCTCCATCTCCAATGATTATGGTATGTAGTTTTATCCCGTTAGTTTCGATATATTTTTCTTGTATATTATTTAGGAGGTCCATAGTTATTAGAATACAAAAACCTATTTAATGCTTCATGAAATTTGAACAGAAGGGAGAATGAGATTATAAAATAGGATAAAAATTAGAAAATATATAACCAAAATTTTATTGGGTTATTCAAAATAACTCATAAATGATTTTGTAAAATCCTTTACTGATGAATTATCAATTTCACCGAATTTATAACGTCCTCTTGGTAGTTTAGATTTTCCGGAAAGATGTTTCTTTAAAGCACGCTCATAATCATTAATAGCTAGACTATTATGCTCGGCAAATTTAATATAACCAAAATATTTCATTACGTCTTCTTTAATAGGTAAGCACCATTATTTTTTTTATTCAAACGTTTTTTTAATTAAATAATTAAGTAATTAATTAAGTTAGTCAACTATATAAATCTTTTCCTACACTTGCAACGGTTAAAATTTAACACTTTTTACCGAATCCTCATTCACTGAATGAAGGTTCATTCTTTTTTTTCTTATATTAAATTTTAAATACTATAACAGAGAAGCAATATGAAAATAAAACTTTTAAACTTTTCCCACTATTTTCCCGCTTTTCATAATATGTTTGTATTTATCTCCTTAAATAGCAAAATTTACCTATATTTTGATTTCAAAGTTACTAATTCAATCTCTATTGATTCGAAAATTAAAAAGTAATAAATTATAGCATGATTTCTTAAAATTTATAGTGTTTTTAATGAATTTTGCGACGATTTAAATTATTTATTATTTTTTGAGTTGATTATCAATGTCATTAAGGAAAAAAAAGTCAGATTTTATTAAAAAAGAAAAGAAAAATCTATTTATAATATCAGCTCTCTCTGTTTTTGAAGAAAAAGGATTTAATAATACCCGAATCAAAGATATAACAAGAAAAGCGAATACTTCTGTAGGTAATTTTTATAATTATTTTAATAGTAAAGAAGAAGTATTCGAAGTTATTATTAGTGGAATAGCTGAACTCATGATTAGCAAATTCAGAGAATTATTCATCTATTTTGAGGATAATAGAATCCCCCCAATCTCAGCAGTTAAGAATCTTTTTAGAGGTTATGCTAAAATATTTAAAGCAAAAAAAGAAACCTTTCTCATTTTTTTTGAGCAAATGGGAGGCATAAATATAAAATATAGAGCAAAAAGAAATGAGATAATAGATAATTTTACAAATGAAGTAGAAAAAATTATGATCAAACTGCTAGAATTTGGAGCTCGCGAACAAAATCCTCAAATATCGGCCAGAGTTTGGACTTCTACAGTGCTTGGAATTTTTACTTGGTGGATTCGAACTAATTTTGAGCTAGATGAAGAAGAACTTGTTAACAATTTGACAGCATTCCTAGTAAGGGGTACTATGGCAAATTAAACTTAGATAATAATACTAATTTTAATTTAAGAAGTTAAATTCGTTAACGATATCCTAAATTTAATAGTTCATTCATCGAATCTCCATTAGTATTATAATATAAAACAGTTTGAAATCGTTAGAATTATAAGCAATATAATCAAATTATACTTGGAGAATTCATATTTTAAAATTATTGGGCTGAAAGTAAAATGAGTAGACAAATTGATGATAGAACTTACTTGAATTATCTTTTGCAATACTTAAATAATGACGATTTGAAACAGATATGCCGAGATTTTGATATAAAAGGATTTTCAAAATTGAAAAAATTAGAATTAATTGATTTTATTCTTGATTCACTAGCAGAAGAAGAATTAAAAGATCTCTTAAAGCAAAAAGAAATTGAAATCATATCTAATGGAATAGAATTAGCAATAAAGAAGATCAATGGTGAAGATAGAGAGAGCGTTGCTGAAATTAAAGTTGTAAATCCAAATAAACATGAAATTGAATTAAAATTTAAAGGATGGAATTGGGAAACAGAATCCTTTTTATCGATTAACTCAAAAAACATACAAGATCCAGAACGAGACTGTGATTGTAGAATAGGAGCGAATTTAGGATTTTGCAGTCATTTTTGGATAGGATTTATCTATTCTTTAAAACAAAATTGGTTTAAACTTAATGACTGGACTTTAACAGTCCTACCTGATGATTTTGAAAAAAAAATTAAAACTATAAAACTTGCTGAAACTCAAGTAGGAGAAAAAAGCGAGAAAAAAGATAAAAAAGCATTATTAGTTGACGAGTCATCTTCAGGAGCAAAATTAATGAAATATCTTGATTCTCCGATTACTGTATATGAGGGTGAAATTGTTGAACTTGTTGAAAGAGAATCTGAATTTCAAGGAAATATTACTATTTACTTTATGGCTTCACTTGAAAATCTCAAAATCGGACCTAAACTAAAAAAAGCAAGCGATTATCGTGAAGAAGATACTGAAATCATAGAAAAATTAAAACTTCGAATAAGTGAGAAATTACAAAACGAAAATAGTTTCAAAAAAGGAGATAAAATTAATTTTAGTGGAAAATTAGTAAAAGATAATTTTTGGGGTTATACAGTAAAGAATGTTAGAAAAGTTATGAAGAATTAATCAAACTAATGATATATTTAACACAATTCACGTTGTTTTGAAATTAGTAAATTTTTAAATTCTTCATATCTAAGATTTTAATAACTACTCTTTTTTTAATTATTATGTCTGAATCTATGAAAGGCAAAATTTGTATCATTACAGGAGCAAATTCAGGTATTGGTAAGGCAACAGCACTAGGATTGGCTAAATTGGATGCTCATGTCGTTATGCTTTGTCGAGATCAATCTCGAGGTGAAGAAGCACTTGGAGATATCATTACTGTAAGTGGAAATAAATCAATTGATTTATTTCTAGCGGATTTATCTTCACAAGATTCAATCCGACAATTTGTGAAAGAGTTTCAAAGGAAATATGATAAATTACACGTATTAATAAATAACGCAGGAGTAAATCCTAGCAAGAGATATGAAACTGTGGATGGTTTAGAAAAGGCATTTGCTATTAACACTTTAGCTCCCTTTTTATTAACTAATTTGCTCCTACCGACCCTTAAAAACTGTGTTCCTGCTAGAGTTATTAATGTAGCATCAGCAGTACAAAGTAAATCCATCAATTTTAATAATCTACAATTTGAAAAACACTTTAGATCGTGGAAAGCTTATTCCCAATCTAAAACAGCTCTTATACTTCTTACTTATGAATTTGCTAGACGTTTAAATAGCAGCGGAATTACAGTTAATTGCCTTCATCCTGGTGCGGTGAAATCGAATATAACACAGGATTATAAAGGAATTATTAAAATATTTACAAAGCTTCTTTTCAGTTTTGCTAAAAGTCCAGAAAAAGGAGCAGAAACTTCAATATACCTTGCATCATCACCAGATGTGGAAAATATATCTGGGAAATACTTTATTGACAAAAAAGAAGCTAAATCAAGTAGTATTACTTACGATCAATCTATCGCAAAACAACTTTGGGATGTGAGTGTTAAATTAACACATGTAGATTTTAAAAATTAAATGTATTCGTGTTTTAAAGATTCTGTGAGATTCTGTAATTTTTCTGAAATTTTTAACTTGAAAATATCAACCTCTTCAAGTTTCTTATAGGGTGCAGGTAATTTCTTAATATTATCTAAATAAAACTTTTGAATTTTATCTATGTTTGGCAATTTTGCGATTAATTTTCCATCCTTCATGATTGGAATGAGTAAAGGTTCAGAATTAGAAGGAGAAGGTTCATTTTCGAGTGATAATACGTCTTCCATGAACATACCATTTTTATCGTAAATTCTAAAAACTTGTTTTTTTCCGGGATAAGTAACTTTTTCTTCACTAATTTTTATCCGAGGTATTCCATTATATTCTACTAATTTGTATACTCCGGCAATTGTTGGATCATCGCGAGATGTTGCTAATTCTGTTCCTACTCCAAATGCATCAATGGGCGCTTTTTGATCAATAATTTCTTGTATCTTGTATTCATTTAGATCTGAACTTGCTACAATTAAAACTTCTTCACATCCATTACTATCTAGGATTTTACGTACTTTTTTAGCATGTTCAATCAGATCTCCAGAATCTATTCTTACTCCTCTTATATTATTTCCAAATTTAGTAGATTTTTGAGCTGCTTTTTCAGTATCATACGTATCTATTAAAAGTATTGAATCTTTACCATAGATTTTATAGTATGAGTTGAAACTGTCTAACTCATCATCAAATTTCTGGACAAAACTATGCGCCATTGTACCACTAGAATTTATACCTAATTCGAGATCCGCAAGTACATTGCTAGTACCATTAAAACCTGCAATATAGCTTGCTCTGGCGGTATAAACACCAGCAAGTGGACTATGAGATCTTCTTGTACCGAATTCAAGAAGTAATTTATCTGGTGCAATATTTTTAATTCTTGATGCTTTAGAGGCTATAATAGTTTGAAAATTAATAACATTAAGTAAATATGTTTCAACAATTTGGGCATGAAACATAGGACCTTGTACTCTTATTATTGGCTCATTTGGAAAGAAAAAGTTTCCTTCTCTCATTGCCCATATATCTATGTTGAATTTAAAATTAGGCAAATACTCTTCAAAAAAGCTTGAATCGATATTTTTGAAAACCGGCTTCTCTCTTAGAAACTCAATTGTCCGTTCTGTAAACCTCGCATTAAGTAAGTATTGTATTGCTTGTTCTAGCCCGGCAAAAATCAGATAATTTCGATTTCTTGGAAATTTTCGGATAAATAACTCAAAGGTGGCAATATCCTCCTTCTCATCAATGCCATTCTCAACATTATATTGGTAATAAGCCGCACCCATAGTTAATTGATAAAAGTCTGTAGCTAAAATCATATTTAGATCGTTCACAAAACCAGAATTTATAACCTTCATTTTTTATTCCTTGAAATTTTTTAGGTTTTTCTAATTATGTACTTATTTTTTTTATAATAAATCTTATATTTTTATTTCATATGAGATTAAAAATCTGCATAAAAGGATATTAAAGAATGAGAAGCCTTAATTTTTAAGTTTATTTACAAATAATATTATCAAAAGTAGGAAAAGTAGAAAAATCTTTAAAAATCTTCAAATTGATCTTTGTATAAACACTTATTTTATTAAAATATTAAAATTTGGAGAACACAAAATATGTACCATTTAGACGATGACGAATACCTAAATGTACCTTATTATAGAAAAACACGTAGTGTTTGCCCAGAATGTTTAGAACCTATTGATGCTGAAGTTTATGAAGAAAATGATCAAATCTGGATGAAAAAATCTTGTGAAGAGCATGGACAGTTTAAGGATAAACTTAGTTCAAGTGCTAAATATTATAAATGGACACATTGGGCCATCAGAGATAAGGACGGAAAAGTAGTATGGAAATTTGATAAAGATGGTGAAGCAAATCCTCCAGATTGTGTAGGGGATGACCCTAGAGGATGCCCTTACAATTGTGGATTATGTGAGCAACATCTCTCCACATGTTCATTAGCGCTAATAGATCTTACAAATCGATGTAATTTTAATTGTAACTTCTGTTATGCGAATGTTCTTCAAAGTGGTTATTTAGTGGAGCCTACTTTAGAAGAAATCGATCGAATTATGAAACATTTCAGAAGTAAACCAATGCCCGCAGTTGCTATTATGTTTACTGGTGGAGAACCAACAGTTAGGAAAGACTTTCCAGAAATTTGTAAAATGGCAAAAGATAATGGATTCAAGGAAGTTATCGTTGCTACAAATGGTTATGGATTTCAAAAGAAAAAGGGTGGTCTTGAATGGACCAAAAAAGTAAAAGAAGCTGGTTTAGACACACTATACTTTCAGTTCGATGGAATTAATGATATTACTTATGAAAAGACGAGGGGCATTAAGAATCTTATGGCTTACAAGCAACGAGTTGTAGAAAATTGTCGTAAAGCTGGACTAGATTCTATTGTACTGGTTGCTACAATTGCTAAGGGAGTAACTGATATCGAAGTTGGAAATATTATTCAATACGCTATTGATAATGTAGATGTAGTGAGGGGCATAACATTTCAACCCGTTTCACTATGTGGGCGTATTGCATTCGAGGAGCGAGAAGAATTGAGAATTACTAATGCTGATGTTCTGAAAATCATAGAACAGCAGACCGGAGGTAAGATTAGCATGGAAAATGCGTGGTATCCATTAACAACAATAGTAGAATTTGGTAGAGTCGTTGCGTATTTAGCAGATGTCGAACCTATTGAGTTTACTTGCCATCCAGATTGTGGTTTCGCCTCATATTTAGTTACTGATCCAGATAGTGGTGAAATGATGCCAATAATGGAATATTTTGATCCATTAAAAGTAATCGATTTCGCAAACCGCTTTTGGGCTAAAATTAAGCATAAGGAAAAGAAACCACTTAGACTCTTTGAAGATTTATTAGGTGATTTTGGTAAAACACTTGACAATGGATTAAACTTTTTAGATAAGACTCAGTTGCGTGCAAGGTTCCTTTTAGGAGTATTACAATATATGAAAAAACCAGGAAAACTCATGGAAATGTTTTCAAGGTTATTAATGCGTGGAGATTGGGAAAGCGTGAGTTCTTTCAGTTACGGAGCCTTATTACTCTCTAGTATGCACTTTCAAGATGCATATAATATGGACCTTGAGAGGGCAAAAAGATGTATTGTACACTTCGGAGTTGCTATGCCGGATAAAACAGTAAAGGAAATTAGCTTTTGTACAATGAACTCTATTCATAGACCCATAATTGAAAAACAAATCGCGAAACAAGTTACTGCAAAAGTAAGGGATGAATTTGATACCACTACAGGTCAAGCGATGGAAGAGATTAAGCAGGAAGTTGCCCGAAATGGGGGAATCAAAAAAGATGGTGATGCCTAAATGCCCGAAGAAATTGTTGAAGATAAAGATGGAATGAAGATCAGAAAGCTCGCAGAATTGCGAACTAGCACTGCTAAAGATTATGAAGATGCAATGCTAAAGCGAGTTGAAGAGTTCAAGGATGTAAAAGGAGAAAAAAGTGGGTTCAACAATATGCTTCAAAACACATTCTTTAAAGCGTTAAGTACTGCTTTAGATTTAAAAGTCCAAGTTGATAAAGCTCTTGGAGAAGATAATTTGAAAAAGCTTCGTAAAACAATAGATGATATCCTTTTATTAGGTCTTTAATTTTATTTATTTTTCATATTTTTTACTTAGTGCTTCTTTTTAATTTTCAAAACTTATTTTTTAAATCCTAATTT